>JAQXAY010000147.1 GCA_029252685.1 Saprospiraceae bacterium
GTGATATAGATGCTATGTGGCTCAGAGATTCTACAGCCCAAGTTTGGCCGTATATGGCTTTGATAGGCAAAGATGCTAAGCTTAAAGGTTTAGTACATGGCCTAATAAATAGGCAAGTCCAGTGTGTACTGTTAGATCCTTATGCAAATGCCTTTTATAAAGATAAAAATAGGGTTTCCTATTGGGCTAAGGACCAGCCTGCTCCAATTGACGGAGTCCATGAGCGTAAGTGGGAAATTGATTCATTGTGTTATGTGATTCGATTATCCTACGGTTATTACATGGAAACGAAGGATAGTAGTTTTATGGACGAGGATTGGGATCGTGCAATGCGATTAATCGTCTCCACCCTAAAGACGGAGCAACGAAAGGATGGTAGCAGTCCCTACAGGTTTGCTCGAAAAACGACAGCAATGATTGACGCTCCTATATTTAATGGTACAGGGAGGCCCGCTAAACCCAATGGTTTGATTTGTTCGATGTTTAGACCATCTGACGATGCTACAATGTATCCTTATCTGATTCCTTCAAACATCTTTGCGGTTCAGTCCCTTCGTCAATTGGCAACTATGTACGAGGTTGAATTGGATGAAACCAGGTTTGCTGAGCAGTGTTCTTCCTTTGCCGATGAAGTGGATTATGCGATCCAAGCGTATGGAGTATTAGAACACAAGCAGTATGGTAAAATATATGCTTATGAGGTCGATGGTTTTGGAAATGCCTTGTTCATGGATGATGCTAATGTACCCTCATTGATGTCATTAGCTTATCTGGGTGTTCATTCGCCTGACGATGAATTATACCGAAGGACAAGATCCTTTCTGTTGAGTAATTCTAATCCCTACTTTTTGCGCGGAGCGTATGCTGAAGGTCAGGCAAGTCCACATACTGGCAAAGAGAAGATATGGCCTATGGGTATAATACTTCGAGCAATGACCTCGACCGATATAGAAGAAATTAAGCATTGTTTGCAGATGCTTAAGCACACACATGGAGGCACTGGTTTTATGCATGAGGCCTTTCATAAGGATAACCCAAAGGACTATAACAGAGCTTGGTTCGCATGGGCAAACACCTTGTTTGGGGAGCTGGTAGTAAAGGTATTTGAGACCTATCCCGAAATACTCAAAGAGCGGCTAGATTAATTTGATCTTATTTCTTTTGCAGGTACTGGATTTATTCCTGCTTGGCTATTATGGTTTAAAGTGTAGGTTTGATTTCTTAGCTCGTTTGAAACCGACTTTCATTGTAATTATTCTAAATTTATGAGCAGCATTCGAGCGTATTAAATTAAATACTTTATTTATGAAGAACAGACCAGGAGAAGAAGTGGAGTTTAAGTGTGGAAAAAGAATGAAAAACAGCTTTATGCTAGCTCCACTTACAAATAGACAGAGCCATGAGGATGGTCATCTCTCCGATGATGAGTATAATTGGTTGGTTAAAAGAGCAGCTGGTGAATTTGGTTTAGTGATGACTTGTGCATCTCATGTACAGGCAATTGGTAAAGGTTTTCCTGGTCAGTTGGGGGTGTTTTCCGATAGTCATAAAGAAGGGCATTCAAGACTTGTACAGGGTATAAAAAAACATGGGGCTCTTGCTGTGATTCAGTTACACCATGCTGGTATGCGTTCTCCAAAGGAATTAATTGGAGAAGCGCCTGTATCCTCATCCTCTATTGAGAAATATGGCTCAAGGGGTTTGCGTTTGGAAGAGGTAGAAGCATTGAGGGATGACTTTATAAGAGCTGCGAAGCGTTCCCAGGAATGTGGTTATGATGGGGTGGAGATTCATGGTGCTCATGGCTATATCCTTACTCAGTTTCTGAGTAGCAAAGTAAATAGTCGTTCTGATATATACGGTGGCTCTATAGAGAATAGGTCTAGATTGATTTTTGAAATTATCGACGGGGTTCGACGAATGTGTGGCGATGAATTTTTGCTCGGTATTCGATTTTCCCCTGAACGTTTTGGAATGGATATTAGTGAGATCCAATGGCTGTGTCAAAAATTGATAGATGATTATCAAATTGACTTTTTAGATGTCTCCTTATGGGATTGTTTTAAAATGCCTGAAGAAGAAGCATATAAAGAAAAAAGTCTACTAGAATATTTTACTGGGCTCAATTTTAAAGGTGTAAAGCTAACTGTGGCAGGAAATATTCGAACAGGGAAGGATGTAAAGGACATTTTAGATGCCGGAGTTGATTTTGTAAGTATAGGTCGATCGGGGATTCTGCATCATGATTTTCCAAAAAAGGTTATTGAGAATGCCGGTTTTATCCCTGTGTCCAACCCTGTGAGCCCTGCCTATTTAAGGGATGAAGCCTTGAGTGATACCTTTATTGAATATATGCGGAGATGGCCAGGGTTTGTACAGGATAAAGGATAGATTTTCAAGATTTTAGATTGTTTTTAAATACTTAGATATTTATGAATTGTTTCACGAATAGCTGTGTTAGTTTACTGATATTTAATTTTTGCAGCTTATAAATGGAAGTTTGCCTTAGATTATAAAACACTTGAATTGATTCAATTTTTAGTGTAAATGCCAAATCTAAAATCTAATTCAAAAAACATCTAGAGTCAATGAACACAAAACGTCAACGCATCCAATCCCTTGATTTATTGAAGGGATTAATAATGGTAATAATGGCTTTGGACCATGTGAGGGATTATTTTCATTATGATTCTTTTTTCTTCGATCCTACTGATCCTACTCAAACGAATGGACCAATCTTTTTTACGCGTTGGATTACACATTATTGTGCACCTGCTTTTAGTTTTTTAGCAGGAATATCTGCCTTTTTAATTGGACGTAGGAAGTCGAAAGCTGACTTGTCCTCCTTTTTGTTGAAAAGAGGAGTTTGGTTAATATTTATAGAGTTTACAATAGTGAATTTTGCCTGGTTCTTTGATTATCAATTCGATACAATAGGCTTCTTAGTGATTTATTGTTTAGGTGTTAGTATGCTTTTTTTAGCTGCAATAATTCATCTTAAGTTGAATCATATCTTGATATTTAGTTTAGTTATTATTCTTGGCCACAATTGTTTGGATTACTTGGGCATTGAATCTTCTATAGCTTGGTCATTGATCCATGAGTTTGGTTTCTTTTCACTTGATAACGGAAAACTATTATTTGTAGGTTATCCGATAATACCTTGGATTGCCGTCATGTCTTTGGGCTATTATTTTGGCTCCTTTTATGATACCTCTTTTTCTGCCGAGAATCGAAAAAGAATGTTCAAGATTATTGGTTTTACAGCTGTAGTTGCTTTTGTTGGTATTCGTTTAATCAATGGCTACGGAAATAGTAAGTTTTGGGAAGCTCAAGATACCTTTGGACAAACGATATTCTCCTTTATGGATCCATCGAAATATCCTCCCTCCTTGACCTATCTTTTGATGACTCTTGGACCTATTTTTATTTTCTTGGCTTATTCAGAGCAATTAAGAGGAAAGCTAGTTGAATTCTTTAAAGTATATGGACGAGTGCCATTTTTCTATTATATCCTGCACTTATATCTAATCCATGGCTTGGCACTTTTTGTGGCATGGTTTACCGGATTTGGATGGGAAAAGATGCTTGTAAAAGGGTGGGTTTCTGCCTCGCCAGAACTTGATGGCTTTGGTTATGATCTTTGGCTAGTATATGTGGTATGGATAGGTGTCGTTCTCGCTCTTTATCCACTTTGTAAGCGATTCAGCGATTATAAAAAGGAAAACAAGGAAAAAGCTTGGTTGAGTTATTTTTAGGAATTAAAATAAAAAAGGACTTCCAATTGGAAGTCCTTTTTTATGGCCTAATTTATCTTCATTATTTTTATAGATTGGAAGCCTGTATTTAACAAATATAAATCAGCTGGCAGTTCGGATAGATCAATTATTTGATCTTGGCCTGAAAGAACACCGCTTTTCAGTTCTTGCCCAGTACTATTTAGTATTCTGTAGGGCATTGCCTTTTCAACAAAGCCTCTTACCTGAATAGTAGAAGATGCTGGATTAGGGAAAACACTTAGTTTATTTATTTCAAGTTCTTTTGTACTTGTAGTGATAATAGGATTAAATCCATTTATATCATAACGAGAAAAGAATTTCCAAATCTCATCTGAAGCATTGAAGTCTTGGTTAGTTCCTGCAAAGTTAAAGGGTGCACCCGGCCAAGTGTGTCCTCCATCATAAATCTTAAAGTGCTCCGTTGTTATTTCAGTATCTGGATTTGTATAGATGAAATGGTCCGCAGTACAATTGTCATTTGGGCTTATATCTGGAACTTCATTAACTTGTGGTGTGGCATCACAATTGTTGAAATTTATCCAATACGTCATGACATCTTCTATAGATTCAGACCACAAAACTCCTCCATCGTAGGGGACTGTGGCATCTGTAGTGCCGTGGATTTGCATCATAGGCATGGCGTGTTGTGGATTACAGGCAAAAAGTGTTTCTGGTGTCATAGAGCCAGTTACAGATGCTATAGCTGCAATTCGATTACTCAATTCACAAGCCAGTCGGAAACTAAAGTATCCACCATTTGACATACCTGTAGAATAAATTCTTTCTGCATTGATGTTGTAGTTAGCCGAAATCGTATCGATCATAGCATTTGTAAATCCAACATCATCTGTCGTGCTTCCAGCGGTGAAACCGCCAACATTCCAATGGGCACTTCCACTGATTAGAGTTCCTTCAGGGTGTATAAGAATGAATCCTGCAGTATCTGCTATTGATCTAAAATCTCCATAAAAGGTTTGTTCGAATCCATTACTTCCAAATCCATGAAAGTTAAACAGTAGGGGAACAGCATCATCGCCTGTGTAAGAATCAGGAATATAGACCGCGTAATCCCTACTAATCCCATCATGTTCAAGGGATAGGTTCAAGGTAGTTTGAGCATGAATGCCTATAGAGAGCCATCCTAAAAATAAGGTGTAAAAAAATGATTTCATAGATAAGTGTTTTTTTCAAAACGTATTATTGTGTAAGATAGTTTAAAATCTGTATTGTAAATAACTACAAATCATGTTGTTACGAAACAATAAAAATGATAGTGCTCATTGAGCTTAAAAAGTAACTAATAAAGTTTTTTTTGTCGGTAAAGACTTAGATCGAAAGCCCAGATTTCTGAATGCCTCTTCATTGATAATTCCTTTATTTTTCTTTGTTTCTAGTGTAATCATCATATCTGCTATGTAAGGATAGTCTATTGCTTTTTGGCCAATTTGTCAGTCAACATCTTAAATCTATAACTAAGAAATATAGCGGATATAGTCAAACCTAAAATAAGTCCTATCCATACACCTATTGGCCCCCACTCCAAAGTGATGGCTAGAATATAGCTACAAGGTATACCTAAGAGCCAGTAACTTAAGAAGGTAATGAATGTCGGTACTTTGACATCTTGCAATCCTCTCAGTGCCGAAAGGGTAATTACTTGTATACCATCTGGAATTTGAAAGATAGCTGCTGCGAGCAGCAAATAAGCGGCGATTGATATTACTTCTGCATTATCCATGTATATAGTTGGTAATAGATGTCTTGCAAGTACAAATCCAATAGCAGCAACTATCATAAATATTGTGATTTGGATCATCGCAGAGTAGCCAGCATCTTTCACTTTTGATATATCGCCTTTTCCAAGTTGATTGCCTACTCGGATAGTTGACGCCATAGCTAATCCAGTAGCAATCATAAACGTTATCGACGCTAGATTGATCGCGATTTGATGCGATGCTTGCTCAATCTTACCGATAAATCCCATAATGATGGCTGCAGCAGAAAAAGCAGTCAATTCAAAGGTCATCTGAAACGAAGAGGGTATACCAAGACTCAGTATCTTTTTGAAGTAAGATGATTTGTACATATTGAATCTCACTTCACTAAGGTAGATCCATAGATTTTTCCAATGTCTGAATATTATAAGGATACCGAATACCATGAAGACTCTAGATATAAGACTACTCAATGCTGCACCAGCTGTGCCCATCTCAGGTAATCCCCAATGCCCAAAAATCAATAGATAATTAAGAATGACATTGAGCAGATTACCTAGGATGATTATTATCATAGAGGGTAATGTTTCGGAGAGTCCATCGCTATAACATCTCAATGTTTGAAATATCATAAAAGGAATCATACCTAATGCCGAATAGTACATATAGTCAGCAGCATGAGGTAT
>JAQXAY010000090.1 GCA_029252685.1 Saprospiraceae bacterium
TACTGGACCTTCAACATAATTATCTTTTGGATGTACTAATTGGTGTAAAAATTGTTCCAAAAACTGACTTTCTCCATTAGGTAGTTTATCTAAATTCCTAATAGTAGTTGCTATTACTAAACATTGCAAAGGTTTTAGATTAGAAACATAATGCTCAAATTCTACTTTACTATCAGCATAAAATGATAGCACCATTCCTTTGGTATGATGAAACTCTTTGGTTTTCCCATCAAATTTCACTTTAAGACCAACATCCCCCGCACCATAAAATGCAATTGCTATTACACGTTCATCAAAAAAGCATGAATCAACTAAATTATTATCTGTGGAAGCCTCTTCCAACAGAATTGTATAATCATTTATATCTATAATTTCACGATTCATCTTTTTAAATTATCCCATTAATTTTAATTATAGCCATGCCGATTTCTAATACACCGGTATTAGATTAGCTATCTATTTTCGGTAAAACTAAATTACTACTATTTAATGCAAATAATATCAGGATCGACATTATACGTTTAGAAGGATGATAAATTATATGTTATTTCTTTGATCGGTTCGAATTGAACACACCGTTCTATGCTAAACGAGGTGTTTAGCTTTTACTGATAATTGAAATATTAGCTCTTTTTATTGGTTGGCTTCTTTGTTTCTTACTCAAGAAGATCAAACAAATCCCAACAAGTATTATCAGTCCTTTTCAGTTTATATTTTTTTATTAAACTTTATTTTGGTCTTGCCTGCTCTAAGAACTCCGAAAGTTTCAAGAATTCAACATGCCCAATTTAAGAGCAAGCTATGGTCCCGTATAATCTACCATATCCAGCTAAATAATAGCTGTGTAAAAACGAGTTTATCTACCCAAATCTTGAGTACAGATTTTCATTCGCTTTGATTTTCATTCCAATGCTTATTCAATCGAATATTATCATAAGTAAAGTACTTCTTAACCCAAGTCAATGAAACCCATCACGATTGACCGCAACTTTACACTAAATCAATAAAAACACTCAAGATGAAATTTACATTAGCATTATTATCTGTACTGACTATGTGTTTCTTTTCAATAAAAAACACAGCCGCACAGTCAGTGCAGTCTAGGATCGAAGGATATCCAATTCAACGTATTAGCAATAAAAGTTCTCCGCTTTCCACTCAAAAATCATCTCTAAGAAATATAAAATCCATTTCCGCAAAAATGGATTCTAAATTTTCAAAAATAACTCCATTTCAAGTAAATATTCATAGCAATTCCTTTTCCAAAAACACAAACTTAAAATCCATGTATACTCAAGATCATAATCAAAGAAACCATTTAAGCAGACGTCTTAAATACTCAAGTCTATGGGCCTTCACTTCTCTAAACTACCTATATGCAGACCTAATAGGACTAATGGATGTCAATCTATTAAGCCAATACCAAACAGGTATAGTAAATGGGATAGAAGTCAGTCCTGCATTCCTAACTACCGCAGCAGCATATATGCAAATCCCTCTATCTAATGTCTTCTTGCCTCATGTAATCAAAAATGACAAGGCATTACGTTGGGTACAAATCATTTCGGGCACCATAGCTACACTAGCTCAAGGAGCAACCCTATTCGTTGGAGAACCCAGCCCCTACTATATTTTGTTTTCTGCAATTGAAATAGGTGTGACCTCCTACATAACCATTGATGCCATCAAATGGAAAGTTGGACAAACTAAATCCCCTAAGGTAAAAGGATTTTAAAATATAAGGAGAGTTCCCTTTTTCGGTGATTATAATTCTATGACATGGAGAGAAATACTAAGCCAAACAAACTTCTGTAAGCTGAATCCAGGGAACTCTTTTTTTGCAAAAACCCTCGTATTAGATAAAATCCAAAAGCCTAGCATAAAAAGCTAAGTTTATAATTACACGCTAATTATTTATCACTTGAATCTGCAATTCGTTTTCTTATTCGACTTAAGGATTCAGGTTTCACACCAATATAACTCGCAAGTTGATACTGGGGAATCCGCTGAAACAGGTCAGGTCTAGAATCTAACAATTTTTTGTATCGTTGCTCTGGAGAATCTGTAGCATAGGAAGTTGCTGCTTCCATTTGTTCCGAAAAAACTGCTTCCATCACTATCCGTGAAATTGTCTCAAATCTTGGAAATTTTTTAAACAGGTCCTGACTCTTCTCTTCATCCCCAATCACCACATCAGTATCTTCCGTACAAACCCAGTTATGTTTTGATTTATGCTGTGGATTAAAACTGTTTAAAGAAATAGCCCATTGCTCTTCTGTAAAGAAATTAGTCGTTTTTTCTTCTCCTTCATTATTCACATACTCCCTGACACAACCTTCAAGTATAAAATAAGTAGTTGAGGCAAATTGGCCTTCCTTCAACAAAAATTCGCCCTTCTTATAGGACTTTACCTGCATACTTTCTGAAATCCCTTCTGCCTCTTCTGCAGATAATGGGGATATTCTAGAAAAGTAATCTACTAACTTGTTTTGCATGAATTTATTCAGATTATTAAGATCTAAAAGTACGAATATACATTAAATAGAAAATACTATTCAGCATCTTTGATATTGAGTGAGGCCCAAACATCCCAATCAATTTCTCTTCCAGGATAAGCTACATTTTTGAAAGGCCAATCTTTTCTGATCCAATCTTTAACCGTACTGAATAAGTGTCCATCCAGACCTGTTTCAAGTTCACTCTGCCTAACCCACAAGCAGATCTCAGCATCAAAGTCCTTTTTACTAGATGGATCAATGTAAACGCAACCAAGACATTGGCTTTCGTCAGGAGTTAAAACTGTATATGCAAAAGAGGATCTTCGCTGAAACTCTTTCTGATGCCAGCCGAGATCTATTAAATTTTGCTCCAATGATAAGCCTATTGGCCACTTATGATCTGGCCCAAAGGGTATGGTTTTCATTAAATGATCGCAACTTGACATGACAGCATCATAGTCTTTGACCACATCAGAAACACTTAGCATTCTTAGCTTCATGCGATTAGTTACCAAGCTTTCAGGTACTTGGAAATGTTCCGAAACAAATTTTCTTTTCATCACTTCCTTATATTTCAATTATGAAGTTAAGGAATAAAATATCTATGTATGGGATCATAGCGAGTCAAAATGCGCTATGATCCCATACAAAACTCAAAATCCTTAGGGTTTAACATTAGATACTAGAGGAGTGAAAATTAAAACTGCGTAGGTATTTTGAAAATCAATAAATTAAAAAGATCTCCTTGTTATTAGTCTGCATTTTTTATTAAGGCATTACATCAACATATATAGTATCTACATTTATTCCACTAAAAATGCCATAAAGGGAAGTATGGACTATCCACAGATTAATTAGGATCGATTCCAACCTCTGTTATTTTTTCTTTTAGGTCTTTAATCCTTTGCTTATGATTTTCTTCGCCGCTTATTTCAAAAGCTTTGATTACAAAATTCAATGCATTTTTGTAATCCCTGTTTCTTTCATAATAATCTGCCATAGAATCATAGACGTTAGCACTGTTTGGATAAAACTTAATAGCCAATTCAAAAAACATTTTAGATTTTTCTAATTGTTCCATATCTAAACTCATATAACCAAGCACATTGAATATGTCTTGTGGATAAGGCGGAACGTCATAACCAAAATAACGCTTCAGTTTATTAGCCCGATTGTTTATGATGGTAAATAATACTTCTCTTGAAGTCTCTGGATTATTGAATTTATTGATGTTTTCCATCTGGTACCATTCAAAGTCAAAGATCAAACCATCCATAATAGAAGGGAATGGAATTGTTCCGTGCAAATCATTAGGATAGAACTTCCATCTAAAAGATAGCCCATTGTTTTTGTTTTGCTCTACCATGTTTGAAAAAGCCATATTCGACCTTGCAAATAGTGTAAACGCTGATGTGTCTTGCATCACATGCTCGATAGTGACATCAGTATTTTGCAGATGTAATTGACCACCTAAGGATATAAAGAGCGATTTTCCTTCATAATTTTGTCTTTTGAGTGCTCCTTTTGCTTCGCTTAATAATTTTTGCTTATCCCAATCCAGACTTGGGTCAATGGCTAAATAATTTGAAAATAAATGTGGCTGATTAATCAGAGTATAAATTGTGAATAACCCTCCATAGGAGTGCCCTATTAAGGTTCTGAAACTAGTAACAGGATATTTATTTTCTACAAATGGAATTAATTCAGTCTCTATAAACTCACTAAAATTAGCTGCTTCTCCATGTTCTTGTTCAAAAGGCATTCCATACATCTCCGTAACTTTTGAAGTTGTTAAGTCACGCATCCTATTATTACTGTTTGAAATACCCACAATAACCATTTCAGGCATAAAACCACCACTGTAAAAACTGAGAACATTATTAACAGTAGGCAGGAATATTTCTCCATCCAATACATATACAACAGGATATTTTTGGTTTGTATTAGGATCGTAATTCGCAGGCAGTTGAACATATATTTCCCTGTGTTCATTTAGGCTTTTGGAATACAAGCTATCCAGAACCCCAACTTTTTGCAAAAACTGTCCTTCTTGATTAGTTTGACTAATTGCAACCTGCTGAAATAAAAATGTTATAACTAATACTATTTGTATCCTACTCATTATTTGTTTGTGCTTTAGTACTCATTACTTTCAGAGCACTCATAATAAAATCTACCTCATTACTTTCTTATCTTAAAGATGCTGATCTTACTTTATTTGGTGCTTGAGTTCTTATCTGATTATCCATATCAATTGCTAAACCATTTTCCACGCACTTTAGGTCTTTTATGTATAGTCTTCTTTTATAATCATTTCTCAAAAAATCCAACATTTACATGGCCTACAATCTTTTAGAACAAAAATCTATCTTAGCGGCATGAAAGAGAAAATATTTTTTGCACATGCCAATGGCTTCCCTGCTGAGGTATATACTGATTTATTCGATCGTTTACCACAATTTGATATCAGCTATATTTCCAAACTGGGCCATGGAAACTATACATTAAAAAGCTCGTGGAAAGATATTACTCCGGAGATCATTGATTACTTTGAAGCTAATTATACTGAACCTGTCTGGGCTATAGGTCATTCTTTTGGAGCAATACTCTTGGCATTTGCAGCAGAGCAAAGACCCGATCTTTTTAAAGGGCTCATCCTGATAGACCCACCTGTTTTGTCAAGAAAAATTCGGTGGGCAATGGCCATCAGTCAGATATTCAGAATTTCTCATAAGATCATGCCACTGGCAAAAAAAGCAGCAAATCGATCTGATCATTTTCCTTCAAGAGCATTTCTGGGGAAAAAGCTGCGAAACAAAACGCTTTTCAAAAAATTTAGTACTGCCTCGTTTAATAATTACATTGAATACGGATGGGAAGAAGCAGATAAAGGCATAAAATTGGCATTCAACAAAGAACTTGAGAGCAAAATATTTGCCTTGACTCACCCCTTTTATTCACCTATCAAACTTAGCATTCCAAGTTATTACCTGTACGCAAGCCTTGGAGAAATTGCTGATACTAGAAGTATTGATTCTATAATGCACCTATTCCCAAAAACTGAATTCATTCCCATTAAAAATGGAGGACATTTATTCCCTTTTGAAGAAACTGAAAAATGTGTAGAAGAGCTTAATGCGATTTTAAATTTGAAGACTTAGACCCAAAAAGGCATTACTATAACTAGAATCAAATTCTTGATTACCATTTTTAAAATATTGCCTTAGGCGGAGGTGGTCAGGTGTAAACAACCTTTCAAGATCTCTTTTTATGGGGTGAGCAAGAGTATCACATAATCCCTCCTTCAGAGATTGATTTTTCCGTAATGACAGGCAATGTGTAGCTTGGATAAAAAAACAAGAACACCCACACTTGTAAACGAAACATTTAACGTATGGCAAACAGAGCTAGCAAAGGCCTATCATTACAGGGAAAACTTAGCAGAATAAAATGGCGAATACCAAAGGGTAGAAGTCGGTTTCAGTACTATGCTGGTTCTGACCATCAATCTCTACCTCCTTCAACAGTAATGCCTCGTTTTTTAGCGATACCTATACGGTAGCTTGCTCCTAGCATAATGTAGCGACCTAATGTTATGAATCTAGTATCTGACAGTGTATTGATGCCTCCGGTGCGGCTAATGCCTCTGTTTTGATTGAGTAGGTCATGGGCGGTCACCTTAACCGTCAGTTTGTTTTCTAAAAATGACTTCGATAGCGTAGCATCCAACAAATGGAGCACTTGACCTTCATCAAAGAAGGCGTTATTGAATGTTTTGTAGTCATATTTGGTGCCGATGTTCCATCCTTTACCTACATTCAGAAATCCATCGAAATAAAGACTATGATTAAGAAATGGAGAATCGAAATTAGAGTTGAAGTCATTGGATACGGCATTGAGGTCTAGATCAATACCTGCAG
>JAQXAY010000098.1 GCA_029252685.1 Saprospiraceae bacterium
TCCCTCTTTTTTATTAAAAATAATCGTAAGGCCTCAAGATATCTTTAAAAACACCTAACTGAACCATCATAAAATCATCTTCTGGTTCAACCAAACAAAGGAATCGTTCTACGCCTTCTGACTTCAGCTTCCCGCTTGCATATCTACTTTTTATATCATAAAAAGAAACTCGTCTAACTTCCTGATCACTCATCTTTACCTCCATTTTACAAAATGGAACAGTTGCAAGAATTGAATCTCGACCGGTATAATTATTTTCAATTGCTTCGGCAATTTTTAGATCAAACTCCTGCAGATATTGATCTGCTTTGTTTGAATTAACTTTCTTTTTACCTTTTCCAGTGAGATCAAAATACTGCTCTACAAAGAAATCCCCTTCCTCTTTGCTTAATCGAAAGGATTTAGATTTTTGCTTTGGGTACTCAATGCTCAAAGACTCTATATTATTGGGGTCTAATCGAAATACTGCTCGATCCCTCCACTCAATTTCTGGCCTATTGAAACGAACGCTAAGAACTCCCTGAAAATAGGGAACATTAACAATATATGGTTGTTTTGAACCTTCCATAAGGATTTCAGTACCCGTACCTTCTAAATCAGCTCCTCCTAAAAAATAAGCCTTGACAGTATTACCTTCTTTATCAAAATATTTTACGTTTGTTCCATTCGCTGCAAGGTTTTTGACTATATTTTTAGACTCTTTGGCTATAGGTGTGCGTTGTAACTCAATCTCAGTTACGGCATTCATAAGCGTCTTCATGACATTAGGATTCACCATATATTTATCATTGACTCTCCAAGCCTGCCCATCTCTCGTCAATTTGATTTGAAGACCATTCAACTTTGAAATAAAAATAGTCTCAATGATTGAGGGTTCCTCTATAGCAAATGAACGCTGCCAATCTTTTCCATCAGTTAACGAGTTGGTATCATCTTTCAGGACCTGGAAATAATATACAAGTCCTCCAAGAATCAAAACCAAAGCTGTAAGTATTAATGTATTTTTCTTCATGTTTATCTATTTTGAGAAATTATATCTCCTCCAAAAGAAGAAGCTTAGTCCAACTATGCAAATGAATACAATAGGCACAATTAAATTGACAAGCTGCCAATAGGTTCTCTCATCTCGAGTCTTCTGAACATCCAATAATCGGAGCTTCAACTCCTTTCCCCTTGAATCGATCAAACCAAAATCATCCATCATATATTCAACAGCATTGACCAGAAAATCTCTGTTTGCGTATTGTCTTTTATCGTAGCGGTTATACCCTAAAGGAAATACCCGTTCATTTTCATAATCAGAAACCACATTTGATGCTATATCCCCATCTGAAACAAAAACCATTTTTCCTCCTTCATCACTTCTTGCTTTAAACTCCTGACCGATAGATATTAACCCTGCACGCATCTCATCTGTTATTCTATTTTCATATAGAGAGGGGAATACCCCTTCAACAAGGACAGCCAGTGGATACGGACCTCCTCTGAACAGATTTGGATCAGCAACACTGTGCACAGCATCGAAGCTCAGCCGAACTGGAATAAATTGTTCGTTTGAATTCACTGAAGAACTAAACAACACAGTCTTCTTAAGATCTGTTTTGGTTTGTATACTTGTATCTATTTTACTTGGGAATAAGAAATTTACCTGATCCAGACTTTTTACCGTAGGATGCTGTGAAGCAGAAACAGCTAGTGTATGGTAAGGCCAATTAAACAACTCCATTTGTGGCTGACCGCCTGTTTGGCCAACAACCAAGGGAAATTTAGAGCTTTGTAAATCCCGAATAAGACCCGGCTCAAATCGAATACCATATTTAAAGAATAGGTCTTCTAAACCTGTTTCAATCGGTCGCGGAACAAAAGTACCCTCAGCACCAAAATTAAGGCTATCCAATGAAACGGCAACTTTATCTATAAGCCACAACACCTTACCACCATTCATCACATATTGATCCAGCTGAAACTTTTCTTTCTCGCTAAAGGGCTTTTGTGGCTTAGCTACTACAATCAAGTCTATCTCTTCAGGTATGTATGTAGATTGATCTAAACTTATAGAACCATGATCATAATTAGGTCGAATCGTTCTTCTTAAGTCCTTTGTCTGAAGCTCTGTAAGTTCTCCATGACCTTTAGTAAAGGCAACCACTTGCCTTCTGTTATCATATAACTTTCGTATCGCTTGAGCGAATTTAAATTCCAATAAGTTGATCGATTTATTGAGTACAGCATCAGCACCAAGTTGCCCCTGCTCTTCTAAAAGATTTACGGCAATACTCTGACCTGCAAAGCGAACAATAGCCCAAGGGAAAACAACCCGCTCTGCAGTACCACTCACTTCTTTCAATCGAAACATTGTAGGAGTGACACCTATTTTAGATAGGCTCTCAACCCGGTCGGTCACCTCCTCTGGTGTTCCATCATTCACATCCATAAAAGAATACTCAATAATCCCTGTCTTGACCCTGAATTCATCTAAAAGTTCACGAGTAGACTCCTGCAAACGCTTAAAGTTTGCTGGGAAATCACCTTCAAGTAATACTTGAATGAAGATTCCTCCTTGTTCAAAATCTCCCTCGATACCTTCATTTGAATTCTCGATCTTTTCAGACATCTTTTCAAGGATTCGATCCGTGCCTTCAGTCAAGGAGAAACGCTTGTCTTCAGTAAGGTCGAAATAGGTATAAGACCTAAGTCCTCCCAAACTTGAATTGACCAGTATATTTATAAAAAACAGGGCTATGAATAAAAGGCCCAAGTTTAATATTGCCGCAGCTTTTCTTGAATTTTTTAATTTCATATCCCGATTATTACCATCTTCTACTTCCCAAAGAACTAACAGTGGAAGCTATGAATAATACAATTACACTTAAAAAGTAAACAACATCTCTTAGATCAATAACACCTCTACTGATAGAACTGTAATGGAAATCGATTCCTAAGCGCTGTATGAATAGATCTGACTTACCGAAAAAGAAAGGAAGCTCAGAAATGAAAAAGAATCCCCAATGGAATAGAAAGCAAAGGAAGGTTGCTAACACGAAGGCCACAACCTGATCTTTTACTAATGAGGACGCAAAAACACCAATTGCCACAAATACTGCACCCAACAAAAAGAGTCCAAAATAAGACCCCATTATTGCTCCAGAATCTAGATTGCCGGCTGTAAGTCCAAGTTTATAGATTGTGTAGTAGTAGATCAATGTTGGCAATATGGCAAACAGGACCAATACTAGACAAGCAAAATATTTTCCTAATGTAATCTGTAGATCTGTCAAGGGCTTGGTTGACAAGAATTCAATAGTTCCTTTCTGTCGCTCCTCAGAGAAGCTACGCATAGTAAGCGCTGGAATAAGGAATACAAAAATCAAGGGACCAAGATGAAACAACTGACCCATTGTTGCCAAATTCTGATTTAACAAACTTGTGTCTGTAAAAAACCACATGATCAACCACATCACAATCAGGAATACCCCAACAACGACATATCCAATCAATGAACTGAAAAATGCCTGTAACTCTTTCCTAAAAACACTAAGCATACACTTTAATCATTGTTATTTTCTATCATAAAACTATTTCTATCATTATAAATGAGCAAACATTTATAAAGTTTTCCACTCCTATCATTTGGATCTATTGCTAATACTTGTTCAACAAGATCATCATCATCGGAAATCATTCCTAAAAAATTCCTATATGTAAAAGGCATTATCTGGCCAGTTTCAAACAAGAGTAAAAAAGGAATTGTGTTTCGAACTTTCTTTTCTACCACTCCCTTTCTGAATGGTTGACCATTCAAAGGGTTGTATGCTTGGATTGGCACATTTACCAGCTCCTCAAAATCTCGTTCGAACAAAGCTACTTTGCCCTGAACCGATAAAAGCACATATCTGTGAAGACCTTTTAAATCTTCTGCAGCATTTACATAAACTCTCCCCTTCTCAACAACATATAAAATAGTATCAAAATGATCTAAACTAATTATGCCATCTCCAATAATTGCTGCGAACAAATTCCCTGTACTTCCACTGCTAATCACCTCATATCGACTACTATCAGGAAATATATCCGGTGAATTTTTTAGCAAAGACTCATGAGATTTATAAAATCCATCTTCAAACCTAAAATCTCCGTTCAATATTTGACCATATAAGCACTGCTCATGAGCAATAATCAAAAGAAGTATTATCAGAATTCTGCGCATTAGGATCGAGTAAGTTTCTGAAATATCTGTTCCATCGGTACTTCCTTTGGCGCATATTCAAGTACTTGAACTTCGTTAGTTTGCAAATGTTGCATAAATGCACCTCGAAGGTCAGATTTCCCAGTAAAAGCGAGCTTATACTTGTTCATACCTAGATCCTCTATTAATTGAACTCCATCAAAGTCATCAATGAGTTCTGTATTGAGATTGTTTCTAGTTTGAAGTTGAAGCAAGCCACCTTGTTGATGTTTGGAGTGCAGGTCCGAGAGGTTCGAATTCTCAACCAGCTGCCCCTTATTGATGATAACAACTCGATCACAAAGTGCTTCTACCTCCTGCATGATATGCGTGGAGAAAATCACAATCTTTTCTTCTCCAAGACGCTTGATCAAGGTCCGAATCTCAGCAAGTTGATTAGGATCTAAACCTGAAGTAGGTTCATCCAGTATTAAAACCTCTGGATCATGAATCATTGCTTGTGCAAGACCCACACGTTGTTTGTACCCTTTAGATAATGTTCCAACTAGTTTAGACTGTTCTCTACCAAGTCCCGTCATCTCGATGACTGCATCAATCTTGGCCTTTTTCTGCTTAATCTTATGAATGGATGCTACAAAATGTAGATACTCCTTTACATACATATCATAATACAAAGGATTCGATTCCGGCAAGTATCCGATCTTGGCCCTAGAGGAAAGAGAATCCTCCAAAACATTGATTCCACAAACTGATATTTCACCAGTATTAGGTGGAATAAAACCTCCGATCATACGCATAGTCGTTGACTTCCCAGCACCATTAGGTCCCAAAAAACCAAGTACCTCTCCTTTTTTTGCTTCAAAGGAAATAGAATCCACCGCACGTTGTTCACCGAAAATTTTAACCAGATCCTTAACTATAACTGACATCTCGTTGATTTCATTAAAACATTACAAAGTGTAAAGCTAAAAAACACCCTTTACTAAACTCAAATAGCAGAAAAGGTTTTTTTATTTCAGCTAAACTAAGATTAATTGCAAAATTAATCATAAAAGTTTTTTCCAAAAATCAGTTTCCTGATCAGACAAACATTTTACAATTGAAGAATAGCAGGAAGGTCTATTCCATAAAATAGGCCCAGTCGTCCACTAAATCACCTGCATCGAATGTCCCCTGTCTATAATAAGGCAATACACCACCTAAATATATCCACTTGCCTGTTTTCTTGTCATTTAGGTAATTTCCTTTTATTGCAGGAAGCCCTGAAGTGTAGTAAAAAATCCATTCTCCTACCCTCTCATTTGATTTATAATACCCTTTCACCCTGAGCTTACCATTGCTACCATAGAGCTCAAAAGGTCCATCCAGATCTCCTGATTTGTAAGTTTCCAATTTCGTTTTCTGACCATCATCACCATAAATACTCCATGCACCGTGTTTCATACCGCCATAATATGCCCCTTCCTCCAACTTATGTCCATCATCTGAGTATCTTTCACATACGCCCGTTAATATACCAGAATCATAATTCAATATTTCTCTTAAGACACCCGAGCTGGAATATGATTTAGAAATACCATCCATCAATCCTTTACTCCATTTAATAATTCTCTTTACTCCTCCTTCCAAATAATAATAAGTCCAAAGTCCATTTAAAAGGTCATCGTCGTATTCACCCTCCATACGAAGTTTCTGCTTTTCATAGAAATACTGCCACCAACCGTTCATTTGATCATTCCTATAATATCCCTTTACAATATTTGAACCAGAGTTAAAAACCCAAAGACCTTCTCTTTTACCATCAATAATCTGACCTTCAGGCTCTTCAAAACCTTCAAGTATTACTTTAAGTGAATAATCTGTAACGTTAGTATTACTGGATTCAAAACGCTTTGAGTATATAGCTTCCTCCTCCATTTGAAGCCTAGTTTCAATTAATTGTTCTAAATCAAATAATATTAACTCTTGGCTAAAAAATAGATCGGATTGAAGCAAGCTATTAGTTGATGTTATTGCTGCAGATCCAGTAATCACTGGCTCAGACATTGAATTATCATCCTTATCAACCTCTTTGGTTTTGTCGTTCTGCCCCAAAAGCAGCAAAGGATTAAAAAGCAAGCATAGCAAAAGTATAATTAACTTAATTGTAGAAATACCCATTGGATTTAAATTTATACAATCTAATTTAATCCTTAAAATCAAAATTTAAAAAGTTGAATTAATACTTCCTTAAATAAATCCTAATTAGGCGTTAATTAGTACAATAATTAATGCTTTTGCGTTATTATTATAAGCAAAATTAAAATCTATGAAACATTTCCTTTCTGCTATTGCTATTGCCTGCTTGATAAGCCTTTCTACAAAAATGGCTACTGCACAGATATCGCATCAGGTTTTTGACAATTTGCTTAGCACTCATGTCACTGATACAGGAACAGTAAATTATATGGCCTTTAAAAAAGACCAGTTTAAGTTGGACAAATACCTCGCAACACTTCGCTCAAACCACCCAAGTGAGTCTTGGACTAAAAATGAGCGTCTAGCATATTGGATCAATGCTTATAATGCATTTACTATAAAAATGATTCTAGACAACATGCCCGTGAAATCAATTTTGGATATTCACGACGGTAAAGCTTGGGATGTTGAGTGGATCAAATTGGGAAATAAAACCTACAGCCTTAACTACATAGAAAACAAAATCATCCGTCCTGTTTTCAAAGAGCCAAGGATTCACTTTGCAGTCAATTGTGCAGCAAAGTCTTGTCCCCCACTTTTGAATAGAGCTTATAGCGCTAAGACACTTGATGAACAACTAGAAAATCAAACTAGAAAATTCATACAAAACAGGTCCTTCAACTACATCAGTTCAAATTCAATCAAGCTCTCAAAGATTTTTGAATGGTACGCAGAAGATTTTGTTCCTATCACTAGCTTTGTAAATACTTACACGAAAGCAACTATCTCTTCTAAGGCTAAGGTTTCATACCTTGAATACAACTGGGAACTTAATGGACTCAACAAATAAATAATTATGAAAATCTGCATTCTGGATGGTTCAACTTTAAACCCAGGAGATCTAAGCTGGTCAAGTTTAGAAGAATTTGGCAAACTAGCCATCTACGATCGTACTTCAGCTAATGAAATCATTGATCGTGGTCAGGATGCAGATATTCTAATTGTGAACAAGGTTAAGCTCGACAAGAGTTTGTTACAACAAATGCCTAATCTAAGGTTAATCTGTATCTCGGCAACTGGATTTGACAATGTAGACATCCAAGCTGCAAAAGATTTAGGCATTGCGGTATGTAATGTAAAAGGATATTCAACAAGCGGTGTTGCGCAGCATGTTTTTGCCCAACTCCTTTCTTATTTCAATCAACCCAAAGATTTTTGGTCAAAAGTATCAGAGGGTAAGTGGTCTAAAAGTGAAGACTTTTGCTTTTATCTGAATCCGATAGAAGAATTGCAGGGAAAGCGAATAGGAATCTATGGATTTGGTCAAATCGGACAACAGGTTGCTAAGCTAGCACTTGCCTTTGGCATGCAGGTGCAGGCTGTCAATAAATATCCTGAGCGCTCACAGATTGAAGGTGTAGAATTTGTAGAACCAGAAAAATTAATCCGTACTTCAGAAATTCTTAGTCTGCACATTCCCCTGAACCAATCTTCTAAGCAAATGATCAATAAAGCTCTTATTGAAACTATGCCTAGACAGGCCATATTAGTCAATACAGGTCGAGGCGGTTTAATACATGAAGCGGAACTTGCAGAATCCCTAAACAATGGAATAATTCGTGCAGCATTTTTGGATGTTCTAAGTTTGGAGCCTCCTAAAGCGAATAATCCATTATTAAATGCTAAGAATTGCTTTATCACTCCTCATGTAGCTTGGGCCTCTGTAGCTTCTAGAAAAAAACTTATGGATGGCCTAGCCCTCAACATAGCAGCCTTTTTAAACGACACTCCACACAACCGATTGGACCTATAATACTTGTGTTTATCATTTTTTTCATACTCTATACCCTCCTACCCATTGAATAAAGCTCTATTTATTCTAAAAAAAGTGTAAAAACTTTATATTTGCGGTGTTTCACATATTTTAAAAAATATGGTAAACTACCTAACCAAACGGCAATCAATTGGTTGTCACAAGGTTAAATCATTTAATTTAATTTTTTTTTAACGCTTTTTCATTTAATTAAAATTTTTCAAAATGCAAGGAAAAGGAATTGTAAGGTTCTTTCTTGTAGTTATTTCATTGGTATGTTTTTACCAATACCTTTTGATACTTCCAACAAATAAAGTTGAGAAGCACGCAGAAGAGTATGCCAAGGAAATTACTCAATCTATCGAAGATCAAGAGCAAAGAGAGGACGCAGAAAAGAAGGCAAGAATTGATTTCTTGGATTCTATGAGTACTGAGGTGGTTTTTTCCATCCCATTAATCAATGACTTCACTTACCAAGATCTAAAACAAAGCCAATTGGCTTTAGGTTTGGACCTTAAAGGAGGTATGTCTGTCGTATTACAAGTAGACCTAAGAGAGTTTATAAAAGCACTCT
>JAQXAY010000104.1 GCA_029252685.1 Saprospiraceae bacterium
ACAGGTTTCCATCCTCTGCTTTGTAGGATCGTTCATATTGAATGGGGCGCTTCATCTTGTCTAAAGATTTAATAAGCTTGTATCCTTCGTAGAAATTGACTCCATTACCAGCCTCATTACCCATAGACCATATAATAATAGATGGATGATTGCGATCACGGAGAACCATGCGTTCCATACGTTCCAGGTGTGCATCTTCCCAATTCGGTTTTGAGCCTAAAGTATGTTCACCATAATACATCCCATGTGATTCGATATTGGCCTCATCAATTACAAATATACCGTGTTCATCGCAGAGCTCATAGAAACGTCTGCCTCTTGGATAATGACTTAGTCGTACCGCATTGATGTTATTCTGTTTCCATAAGAGGATATCTTTCAGTATCAGTTCTTCAGAAACTACATGCCCAGTGTTAGGATCTGTTTCATGTGTGTTTACCCCTTTCAAGGTAATACGCTGCCCATTGACCAACAGCAAACCCTTAGTAATTTCAACAGATCTAAATCCAATTCTGCGATAAGTCTGTTCGATCAGTTTACCCTTTTTATCAGTCAGACGAATATCCAATCTATACAGGTTCGGATGTTCAGCACTCCACTGCTTTATATCATTTAATGTGGTTTCAAAATTAACTACTGCTTCATTGGAAAGATCTATTGTTTCCTTTGACCTAAAGATGGTTTTTAACTGCTCGTCCACGATCTGCACTTCAGCATTGACCTCCCTAACATTTTCTCCTCTATTCTTTAGATAAAGGTCCATCTCAAAAACACCCTGTTCGTAAGATTTATCTAATCCGGTATATAAATCAAAATCAACAATTTGAATTTCAGGTCTAGCATAGAGATAGACATCACGCTCGATACCGCTAATACGCCAAAAATCTTGACATTCTAAATATGCTCCGTCGGTCCACCTAAACAGTTGAATGACCAGTTGATTCTCTCCTTTACGAAGGGCTTTACTCAAATCAAATTCAGCAGGCAACTTGCTACCCTGAGAATACCCTATATATTGTCCATTCAACCATACAAAGCCACCAGACTTCATAGCTCCAACATGTAAAATGATTTGCTTACCTCTCCAGGATTTGTCCAGCTCAAAAGATTTCACATAAGTACCTACCGGATTATAATCATCAGGCACATTTCCAGGATCTGCAGGATAAATATTATCAATAAATTCCATATCCTCAGCAATAGGCGCCTTATGATCAGCAAACTCGTACTGATGGTTAACATAAATTGGAATTCCATAGCCCTGTACCTCCCAATTTGAAGGAACTGGTGTATCATCCCACTGACTTACATCTATAACTTGTCCAACAAAATCTACAGGACGATCATTTGGATTTCGCACCCAATTGAACTTCCAAGTCCCACTCAACAACTTGTAGTGCACAGGAACCCCTGCTGCTGTTCCATTTTCCGATTGGTATGGTGTAAAGGAGGCTCTAGCGGACAGTTTATTTTCGGCAATGATCTGTTCATCCTCAATATATTTTTGATAATCTAAGATAGGATCAAATTGTTGTCCATAAGAAATGCTAGATAGTAGCAGCAATAAAAGAATTACTGGACTCGAGGTCACCTGATTCATAGATCAAAATTTAAATTGACGAATAACACTTGAATCAGAAGATACTAAATATAGACCAATTAACTTATTTCTTTAGTACTGTCTAAATAAGTGAGCCTCTCAAAACTGTAAAGGTCAATTTCAGTTATCCATTTATCCTTGAAGACTCCTTTATTTGATTTGATATTTAAGCGCAAGATTCATTTTTAAGACAAGGGGACTTGACTGCACCGATGAATCACCAATTTGCTGACTTGAAAACCCACTAACTTCAGGTCTTATTTCAAGACTTAGGTTGGAATTTGCCTGTACTGCCAAAGAAGGAGCTAGTCGGTACCCTACCATAACATCATTGAGCTGTCGGTCTGCGCTTTGATCATCAAAGGATACAATTTGCTCAGAAGCATTTAAGGTTTTACCATTTTGATCCAAAGTGAATCCCAGATATACCCCTCCCTCAATACCAAACATTATATTCCCAATTTGCTTGTTGTATCCTAGACCAATAGGTATACCTAAGGTTTCATAACGATTATTGTGAACTACCTGCCTTGTTTCAAGTGCATCTACAAGCACTGATCCGAATTCCTTAGCTAAGGTATCCAAAGTGGCTCCATCGATAAATACCTTTATCAATTGGTCTTCCAACAAAACACTTAGCGATTCTTCCTTTTCCAATTCAAAAATAGACCGATGACGCTGATATTCTAAACCCAGATGGGTAGTAAGGCCATTTTTAAATTTCAAATCTGCCTTTACACCAACTTGAACAGAAGGAAACACACGTTCACTTTGGTTCTTTAAGTCAACAAGCTGATCTAAACCTGTCGCTTTGTAATTGGCATCCATAATATTTATTCCGCTGTAGAGCTGCAAATAAAGCTCAGGACCTTCAGGTTTGGCTAATATTTGGTCTTCCCCAACAAGGTTTACCTCTTTATCATGGCTACCTGAAGCGGAATCTTTTAATTCAAGAGGTGGAGCATCAAAACTTTCGCCGCTTATAGAATCAACTATAACCACAGAAACAACCTCCTCAGTGATCAAAGAATCAACTGAAACCTCAGAAATAACCTCTTCAGTACTCATAGAATCAACTAAAACTTCAGAAATAACTTCCTCAGTACTCACAGAATCAACTGAAACCTCACAAATAACTTCCTCAGTACTCACAGAATCAATTAAAACTCCAGAAACAACCTTCTCAGTGCTCACAGAATCAACTAAAACATCAGAAACAACCTCCTCAGTGCTTACAGAATCAACTAAAACTTCAGAAACAACAGCTAATTAACATTTTTGTCCGACTGACAAAACTTGCGAACAAACTAAAAGCATCA
>JAQXAY010000137.1 GCA_029252685.1 Saprospiraceae bacterium
CTAGATCAGAATGATATATGTATTTTCTCATCTTGTGGGCAATTATATTTCTATTAATTCTCTAGAAAGTGCTATTTTTTTGACATTTTTTACTTCTAAAAGAAAAACTTGTTGTTAAAGATTATTCTTTATACCCTGCACTTTGTAATATTACAATATCTTATTGATTGTAATCAACTAACCAAACTTTCTAACTTAAAGAACTTCATATGAAGAATATTTTTACTTTTTTATTCGTATGTGCAGTTTCATTAACTGCATTTGCTCAGTTTACTGAGGATTTTGAAGGTGATATTTCTGGAACATGGTCGCTTGATGCTGCATGGGTACAGGGTACTACTACTGATATTGCTAGTCAATATTTTAATCCACCAGCACACACTAAATATATTAGTGTGAATGACGATGGTGCTGGAAATGGCGTTAACCTTAGTGGGTATGCAATTTCGCCACTTGTTACTGTTCCTGCTGATATGAATGCTGTTACATTCCAGTATTTCTTCATTGATGGTGATTACCAAGGTAATGATGAAACTGCTAAAGTTTTAGTTTCAACTGATGGAGTAAACTTTGCAGAGATTGGCAATCTAGCTGCATCTATTGTTGGTGGACAAGCAGTCTGGGTCGATGGTTTTGCACTTATGTCAGAATACGCGGGTTTGGATGTCTATATTGCTTTCGGATATGACGATGGTCAAGGATGGAATTATGGTTTTTGCATAGATGATATTGCATTTGCATATGTTCCTGATAATGTCGTATCTATCACATCTTCTACGTCATCTTGTTTAGAATCTACTTTTGTTGGTAACACTGTAGATGGTTTTGTTAGCATTTCTAACACAGGTATTGCCGCTCTTACTGATATTGAACTAGCAGTTACTGTTGATGGGACTACAGAAAATGTTACAGTTTCTGGTCTTAATGTAGCTGGCTTAGGTGGTTCAACTAGGGTAGATCTTGTTGATTTGATTACTACAACTGCTGGTACATCAAACGTTACTGTTGAGATCGTAGATGTTAATGGTGGATCTGACAATGGTTCTTCAGATGTAACAAGTTCTTTCTCTGTTACAGGTTATGAATTAGCAGAAAACAGAGGTGTTTTTGTAGAAGAAGCAACTGGTACTTGGTGTACTTGGTGTCCAAGAGGAGGTGCATTCATGGATCTACTTAAGGAGTGTTTTGATCAACACTTTATTGGTGTTGCAGTACACAACAATGATCCAATGGTTGACAATGCATATGATGCAGGTATTGGAGAGTTGATCAATGGTTACCCTTCTGCTGTATTTGAAAGAAATGAAATTGTTGATCCATCTGAACTTATTGCTCCTGTTTTGGCAAGAGCTCAAGAAGTTGCTCCTGCTACATTGAGAGCTGGTGCTACTAACAATGGAGGTTTATTGACACTTGCTGTAGAAGTACAAGCTAATGTTGATATGGACGGTTCATACAAATTAATCGGAATCATTACTGAAGATGGTGTAACAGGAACTTCAAGCGGTTATGCTCAAGTAAATGCTTATTCTGGATCTGGTGCAGCTTATCCACTGGATTGGTATTCTGCGCAACCTTCTCCAGTACCAGCATCTGAAATGGTTTACAATGAAGTAGGTCGTGGATTGATTGGAGGATTTGAAGGAGAAACTACAACTGTTTCTATCGCTGCAGGAGAGTCGTTTACGCACTATTTTGCTGCTACGGATATGCCAAATACTATTCAGGATAATGATAATGTTTACATCAACTTCGTATTACTAGATGCTTCTGGTAGCGTTATAAATGCATGGAAACAAGGATACCAAGAAACACTTGATTATGTGCTTTCTGCTGAAGAGACAGTAATCAATGTTGAATCTGTAAAGGTATCTCCAAATCCAACTGCAGCTGATGCAACACTTACGCTTACACTAGAGAAAGCTTCAGATGTTGCAATCGATGTAGTTAATGTTTCAGGTAAATTGGTTTCAACAATTGTGTTGAACAACCAAAACGGTGTTGTTACTGTACCAGTATCAACTGTTGGACTTGTAAACGGAATGTACTTTGTAAACGTAAAGGCAGGTAACACAATTGTTACTAAGCGTCTTGTAGTTAACAAGTAATTTATACTTTTGAAAAAAAAAGGTGCTTCGGTTTCGAAGCACCTTTTTTTATTTTATATATTACCTACATGGATTTAGTTATCGAATTTCTTGACTTAAATGCTATTGTATATAAGTTGTATAAGCATGAACCAGTCTACACAGTGGAGCAAGCTAAAGAGACACGTAAGATCATAGACGGACTTCATTGTAAGAATTTATTTTTAAGGAATCAAAAAGGAGATAAGCACTTTCTAGTGATATTTCCTGCAGACATGGAAGTAGATCTTAAATCCCTTGCACCGTTGATCGGTATTAACAAAATCAGCTTTGCATCCGCGAAGCGTTTACAGAAGTACTTGGGGGTTGAACCAGGCTCTGTTTCAATATTTGGCTTGTTAAATGACAAGGAGTCCATGGTCCAGGTTTTTTTGCACAGAGAAATTCTAAAAGCCGATAAGGTTACTTTTCACCCAAACGATAATAATGCAACGATTTCCTTGATGCAGAGTCAGTTTAAATTGTTCCTCAGTGCTTTGGGTAAAGATTATAGTTTGATATCCTAAGCCCTCATAGAATCTCATTAATTAGTGTTTTTAAATTTGTTTACTTATGAAAATTCAATTAATCTTCTTCTCTGTCTTGTTTTTTTTCTCCCATTGCGGATCAAATAATGAAGTCCCCTGTCCTCCTGGTGTAGAAAAGGAAGATTGCGTTTGTATGAGCGTATATGAACCAGTATGCGGCTGTGATCAAGTAACTTATTCGAATTCATGCGATGCAGCTTGTCATGATATTGATATTGCTTACGAAGGAGTTTGTAAATAATATCTGTATAAGGAAATAGTAAAAAAATACATTAAAGCAGGGACTTTAGTTTGGAAGCCTTTATATTTGTACTTGTAAATGGAATAAATCCATTAGCATAGCATGAAGCTATAAAGAATTTCAAGTATGAATAAGAAGATAAATCTGCAGATTGGATTTTTAACACTGATCATTTTAGTTGCTGCCTTTTCAAGGATGATACCACATCAGTATAACTTTTCGCCTTTAGCAGCGATTGGCTTATTTGGTGCTGCACATTTTGAGAAAAAATGGCTTGCAGTATTGATTCCTTTGTTAGCAACCTGGCTAAGTGATGTATTTATCAACAATATGATCTATGCGCAGTATTTTGATGGATTCACTTTGTTTTATGGTGGGTTTGGATGGCAATACGCGTCATACATTCTAATTGCTTTGTTTGGTGTTGCTATTTACACTAAAAAAGTAAACATACTCAATGTGATAGGAGGAGCCCTTGGTGCAAGTTTGATCTTCTTCTTGTTGTCTAATTTTGGTGTGTTTATATCTAATCCGATTTATTCAAAGGATATTACTGGATTACTTGCTTGTTACACTGCTGCTTTGCCATTTGCGCAAGGTACACTAATGGGGAATGTGGTTTATAGTTCAGTTTTGTTTGGGGCTTATTACGTGCTTCAGCAAAATGTATCTTTCTTCAAATTGAGACACTTGAATTACTCCAGATAGATTTATTTGGATTCAGGATTAAAAGGAGTGAATAATTATTCACTCCTTTTTTTATTTTTGTGATATGTATAAGGCTACCATAATCGTATGCATTCTTTTGGTAAATGTCAATCTTGGCCTTTGTCAATTTCCTGGACCTGCCGGTACACCTGGCTCAACTGCTATCCATAAGGATAGTAGTATTTTTATGAATTGGGCAAAAACAGTGGAACTCAATCTTGGAACTCAGGATATAACAGACCCTGATTCCCCTGTGGTGAGTGTCGGATTACCTGAATTTGTGCTGGGTCCTGCTGACGGTTCTTCTGTACTAAGTTTAGGAGATGGAGGACAGGTACTGTTGAGTTTTGATCCTCCTATTACAAATGGGCCAGGCTTTGATTTTGCAGTTTTTGAGAATGCCTTTGCAGATGGGTTTCTAGAGCTTGCCTTTGTAGAAGCAAGTAGTGATGGAGATTACTTTGAATCTTTCAATGCGATTAGTTTGCATCCTGATACTTTTCAGTTTGATGGCTTTACACTAGCCATGGAGGCTGAGAAGATCCATAACCTTGCAGGTAAATACGTTGCTAACTATGGGACTCCCTTTGATCTTGATGAGCTAGAGGACCACCCATTACTAGACAAAGAGTTTATTCGATATATAAGGATTACTGATGTAGTAGGAAGTGTCAACCCCGATTTTGGTTCAACAGATTCTCAGGGTACATTCATCAATGATCCTTTTCCTACGCCTTTTTCTTCCTGCGGATTTGATCTTGATGGGGTAGGGGTTATCAATCAATTGGTTTCTGCCTCTAATCTAGACGAACAACAGATTTTTAGCTTGTATCCAAATCCATTTTTAGATTTTATAATATTGGATTTGAACAAAAAAAATGATGTTGAAAAGCGCACAGGTACTTTAACTATTTTGTCTTTAGAAGGTAAGTTAATTATGGAGATTACAGATTATACTTGTGGAGAGGCTATTCAAACGAATTTATTAGATTCAGGAATATATATACTTAGCTTTCGAAATGCATTTTTTCAGCTATCAGACCGGATTTTCCGGCATTAAAAGAATACTTTAATTCAATAATTATGAGCCAAGATTTAACGTCCATTTACGAGTATAGTTTTAAAAAACTTAATTCTAGTGAAAGCATAAGTCTTTCAGCATATAAAGGAAAGAAATTGTTACTTGTCAATGTTGCTTCAGAATGTGGTAACACCAAACAGTATACACAACTTCAAGAGCTTCATGCTTTGCATGGCGATAAGGTAGCCATCCTTGGTTTTCCATCAAATGACTTTGGAAAGCAAGAACCAGGAACAGAATCGGATATTGCAACTTTTTGTGAAAAGAATTATGGTGTTGAGTTTCCAATGTTTGAAAAAATCAGTGTCATTGGCCCAGACACTCACCCTTTGTATAAGTTTATGTCTGAGCGTGTAGGGGAGTTGGTTGAATGGAATTTTGGAAAGTATATAGTTGATGTCGATCAAGACAGAGTCAATTACTTTTTAGCTTCTACAGATCCTCTTGATGAGGCTTTATTATCTTGTCTTGGCATTACGATTTGATCATAGTGTATAAAAAACATATATGTTCATTCGCTTTTTGATTAGAATTATCTAATTTGTAGACTCTTTTATAACTCGAATTAGTTTTAATAAAAGATAAATAGATTCCAATAATGGGAAGGACTTGTTTTATAGCAAGTCCTTTTGCTTTTAAAGGAGTATGTCATCCACAGAAGCCTTTGGGGTGATAGTGCTAAGTATTTGCGGCTCTACTTCAAGTAGTGTTCCTCTCTGACCGGCATTGATTACTACTTTTTCTTTAGTGTAAATACTACTATCAAAAAAGGTTGGAAATTCTTTGCGCATGCCTAAGGGCGAGCAACCACCGCGTACATAGCCTGTTGTTTTTTGTAAATCATTCAAAGGAAGAAGGGTCATTTTTTTGTTACCGCTCAGTTTAGAGAGTTTCTTTAAGGACAGCTTTTCATTTATAGGAACTACCGCAACTACGACACCTGTTTTATCTCCTTTTGTGACCAAAGTCTTGAATAGCTGCTCGATGTTGAAGTTAGGATCTGAAAATTCCCTTTTTTCAATATCGGTTTGGCCATCATAGGGAAAAGTGATTATTTTATATGTCGCACCTGCTTTCTCTAAAAGGCGCATTGCAAGTGTTTTTTTCATTATTTTTATGTTGGCTCGTATTAGAAGAACTTTTGGGTTTCTAAGTACCTTCAATACTGTCAAAAAGTAAATTCGTTTTTAAAAATATAAATACCTAATGAAGAAGGGAAGTAATTTATACGCAATCACAAAATTCAAATGCCCTCGTTGTCATGAAGGTGATCTATTTCCAAGTGCTACTTTTTCTTTTGAACGTTCATTTGATATGCACAAGCGATGCAGCCATTGTGATGCAAACTTCTTTCCAGAGCCAGGTTTCTATTATGGAGCGATGTTCATTTCATATATTTTTTCTGGGTTTTTCTGTATCTTTTTTTTAGTGATAACTATGTTAGCTTTGAAGTGGAATGCTGCAGTGGCTATAGGATCTTTATTGTTGATTATGGCAATATATTTTGTTTGGCTATTTAGATTTGCCAGAGCCATTTGGTTATCTATCAATTTGAAGTACGATCCTTCAATGTCGAAAAAGGATTAAAATAATTTATGCCGACAGAGCTATATATTCAATTTTGGGAAAACCGCATTAGCGATCTACTTTTAAAGAATAGATGGCTTGGAAAGATGATTCAATCTTTTCCAAGGCAATACCGTACTTCAGATGTGCCTAGGATAATAATGGAGAATTCCATA
>JAQXAY010000152.1 GCA_029252685.1 Saprospiraceae bacterium
ACACAAGTACATTTTATCGCTTCAAAACAACATTTAAATCTGCTTTCAAAGCAAGAATTTTCTTTTCAACATTTTGGTATTCTCTCAAAACAAAATTCCTATTGTATTCGATTTTCCAAAGATGACTTAGCAATAGGTTCTCCTCATTCCGTTCTAGATCTAAAGGATATTCAATACTACTCAAAGAGCCAATTGAGTCAAATTGCATATATGGCAATAAAACAGTATTCATTACCTCAAAATAATTTTCATGAAATTGCATTTCCCCGTACTCCTCCTCCAACTTTCTTAAAACTTGATAATCAAACTCATAAAGCGTAACAATCCGCTCCCTTAAGGAATCATTTTCTACCAATTCTAGTCCTCTAGATTTCAAAGTTTCGTATCCAGTAGTATTTTGTATAGAGATAAAATCTCTAGTCAAAACAATATAGTACTGACGCAAAGAATCTGATTCGTATAGCTGATTTTTTGTGATATTTCTCCAATAAGTACAGGCCTTTAAGCCTAGTTCATGACCTAATATATTCATGGCAACATCTTCCTTATCCTTTTCTAATCCATTGAGTATCTCAGTCAATATTTTTGCTTCGGCTACCCTATCATTTCTATTATCATTCCAATTATCTAGGGCGAAAGCTGCAAGAATAGCGATAAAAATAGAGAGGAACTCAAATGCATACTTTTTCCAATTCACAGGCTTCATTTAATTATAATAGATTAAGAGGATACAGGACGTAGAGAATTGAAAACTTAAATCAATTCGTAACCCAAAAAACAATTACCTTAATATATGAATTTTTACAATAACCCTATCAACTAAGAGGCATTCAAAACTTTTACAAACACTGCACCCAAGAAAATAATTTGAGATATATAATACACCCAAACCATTATTAGGGCAAGTATACTTGCGGAACCAAATACACTTACTGTTGTGGATGAACTTAGATAAAAACCTATCCCTACTTTACCCACTAAAAATAAAACGGCCGTGAACAAGCCACCGGCAGCACATATTTTCCAAGAAAAATCAGCATCACCCAAAAACCGAAACATCAACATAAAACAGCTTGCTGTGAGCACATAGGACAGCAGATGCTCTAACCAGTATATGAAGCTATAATCGCTTGGTATACTACTTGAATGATGTGCTATAAAACTATGAATACCCGTACTTGCAATCATAATAAAGAAGAGTGATAACAAGACACAGAAAGAAGTAAAATGATGAATCACATTTGTCAAAATACCACTAGACTCAGCTAAGGGTACCTGCCAAATATCATTAAAAGCACTTTGCATTTGATTGAACATACCGGACGCACTAAGCACTAAGGTTACAAATCCAATAAGAGAGGCGATCAAGTTATTGTGATTCGTATGCTGATGCTGTATAAGGTCTTGTATTTGATTAGCACCTTTTGCTCCTAGAACATTTTTTAACTGGCCAAAAATCTCTCCTGAAATAGCTTTCTCACCAAACAAAAACCCAAAAATGGCTATTACCAAAATCAACATTGGAAGTATTGAAAAAACGGAATAGTAAGCCAAGGCAGCACCTTTTTCAAAGGTATTACTAGACATAAACAAGGTGTACATACTCTTTACAAACTGATCCATATAAATCACTTTACTCCCAAATTAACAAAACTTAAAATACTTAAAAACAACACATTAAACCTGAACCAAGCAAATTAAAAATAATAAAAAATCAAGTCTTTTTATTGGGGAATAAGCTTTATGTATTTAGATGTAGCAACTTGTTCATTATTTATACTCGTATACACTTCTACGAGGTTTTCACCGATTATCTTCTCTTCGAATTCTACTTTGTTTCCATCGATAAGACTCGTATACATCAAATTGATAATTATATCATTCTCAAGTACGGAAAATTTAAATCGTATCGGATAGTTCAATTTATTTCTAATCCTTAAATCCTTATAACCATAAGCAACAGTCGCATCTGAACCGAGCGGAGCAAATCGAGTTTCTGCAGTATAAATATCCATAGAATGGCTGTGCCGCTCAAGAATTTCAAGATTTGCCTTCAAACTCAAATAGTATATAAGACCAGATAATTGGCATAGACCACCGCCCACAGAATCCTGCAACACACCTCCGACTATTGATCGGCTGTTTACGAAACCATTCTTTGTGTTTGGATTTCCAACAGCATTCCAAAAAGAGAATATTTCATTGGGATTGATCTGAATAGACTCAATGCGTTTTATTGCGATTAGCAGATTATGCATTTTTGCCTCATTTGGTTTCAGCTCCTGTTTCAATTGCAAAGCATTTTTAAGGCTAGTCTCAGCATCTACCTGCTTCGCATAGTCATAGTAATGCCCTTTTTGGATATCACTCCACAAACGCCTAATGAGGTGCAGTCTAATTTTAATACGATGTGGAATATATCTTTTCATCATTTCTTTCTTAACACAAAAATTAAATGAGAGCTGTATTCCCTTAGGAAGGACTTGCATAGGAAACTATCAAATCGAATAATACTAGTTCTGAGCTTGCTTGGAAACCTATGGATTGGAACAAAAACAGTTCCATAGAAAGAAACTAGCTCCCAATCCGAATGCAGTAACTTCTTGAGTGATTTAACTGTCAATTGATTTCCTCCATGCCAGTTAGAACTTTGGTAGGATGTTAGCTGCCTTCTTTTTTCGGACGGTATATCAAAGATAAAGTATCCTCCCTTTTTTAGTACTCGATTGGCTTCACCTAAAATCTTTACAAAACTATTCTCATCCAAGTGCATAAACAGATGAAATGAAATAGCATTGTTAAAAGAAGCACTTTCAAAGGGAAGGGACTCCGCATCTTCCACAGAAATATTCTTAGCTGGGTATTTCCTTCTAGACACCTCTACCATCTCTTCACTAAAGTCAATGCCAGCGTCGGCGTAATTAAGAAACCTTCCGGTACCACAAGCTATATCCAAATTGCCGGCAGTCACATTTTTATCTAGATACCTTGCTAATACCGCATTCTCTTGATAATGAATATACTTTCCATATGAATTGCTGAATCGATCAGCATCATACTCTTTCGCCAAGGCATTGTAATAATTCTTAATTTCCTCTTTCAAAATACTCTACTTATATCTTATCCGGGATAAATAACTTGATTAATAGCTCTTTTACAATATACAAATTGTTAGTCAGTCCATTTCAGTAGATAGATCATAGCCTAAGTTATTAATTCCAAGTGACCACAGTTGCCACGCCCCAACTCCAAAACAGAATTTCTATCTACTAACTCCAATGCATCGACTGACTCTTTTGTCATTTCAAAATTAGATGTATTCATCCTAGTCCCAATCTCTACTCCAATTAAACCACTTGGTCAGCTCAGTTGATTTTCCAAGTCTAGTATTACTTCCTCCGTAAACCTAACTCCCATTCATACAGATTTTAATTTTTACAATATAACAACTTCTTTAAACATGTATTTCTTTTAAGGATTAATTCTAATAAAGAAACATATTCAAAACTCGTGGTTTGAGGTCATAAAATAAAATAGAATCCCAAACTAAAAATTAATAAAAGCCTTACTGTATAAATTCTTTAATTGCTTCTCGTGCTTAAACAGAAAACAAGCTACAAGTACACCATAAAAACAAAAGCGATTCAGAAATTTCTGAATCGCTTTTGTTTTTTATATTCTCAAGAAATTGATTTAAAGATTGCATACAAGCCCATCCAGTTACTGCCTATGCTGCTCTGTTTTTACGTGCATCAATAAAGCTTTTCACGAAATAAACCATCGCCATTACTGTAGTTGCAATCATGATTCCAACGCGAGTCATAGCAGCACTATCTGACCTACCCATTGCTCCAGAAAAAGCTTGCAACAAGCCTAGAAGAATAATGAGAGTTAAAAGGACTGCTACATGAGCTATAATTTTATTTTCAGCTTTCACCCCCTTATTAATTGCCAACAAAAGAACACCTATAATTGTAGGAATTAAAGCCGTCATTGAAGGTGTATCCGAAGAAAAGTATCCCCATAAAGATAATGCAATTAAAGCCACTGCATTTATTAAACTTGCTGTATGTGCTTTCATTTTATATAAATTTATCTAAGTTCGATATTAAAGTTAAGTTTTGTTTTTCTTTACAAGCAAAATAGTACTTTCCCTCTGCAAGGAAGAAAATATGTTGTAATAAAATTTATACTTTTACGCAGTTACAACAATTTGAATCCATTTAGATACGCTGATACTCAAGCTCACAACTTGCTCGATCGAAATAGGTATTCTCAAAGGCAATAGCCTAATTCAAGAACTCCTCCTAACTCTTATTGGACTTGAACCGCTTATTTGTGTTTATAGACGCACCAAATACTATATTAAGTTGGGTAAAAAAGAATGACTGGCTAGCACTATCTTCCGAAGACATTGTTGTCCTAATGTCTGGCATATTTATATATCCACCCTTGAATTCAGTTTGAATAAAGAAATGTTCAAAAAACGAAACATTAAGCCCAATCATTGACCCAAGACCAAAACCAGACAAGTGAAATTCATCATGCTTTTCCTTACTTAAAAGGGTTGTATTTGTTTTTGGAAGCAAGAAACCAAGGCCAAAACCTTCGGTGAGATTAATTTTAACTTTATTCAAGTCCCAAAGCGTATCAAACCGCCTCAATTCAACATTAATATAATTCAAACCATCGGTGTGCTCAAACTTCAAAAAATCATCTTTAATCAAAATTTGATCATCTGAATAAAGGCCATCATATACGGTATTAGAATTTTCTATAAAGCCTGAAATACCAACAGCCTGATTCGTTTGAACTACATATTTCATATGATCTACACCAAAAGAAATATCCCAGTTTGGACTTAAAAAATAACCTATCCTGAAATTAGTTTGAGGGATTGTGAATCGACCAGGATGAAAATATGGATCGAAGGCAAATTCCGAGGGACGATCTTTTGCTATAACATCTGTCAACTCAAAATCATAATTAGAACCACTGAAACTGATATCAGAATTACTATACCAGCCTCTGTTCCAGCCCCAATAGAAATACAGACTTCCCTTTTCTGAATTGGAATCAGTAGAGACAGTGTTTTGAGCAAGACCAGTTTGAATCGACCATAGCAAAACTCCTACTAGAAGAATAGATCTCATTTATTTTTTTGCCAAAACTAATGTTTTAATCTTTAATTCTCTATGTTTTTAACATCTAAGTTATGACATCTACTTGGCTAGGATAGATGCGACTAAAGATCAAATAACTTAACCCTTAAACAGGGTTTTATTCCTATTTAAGGGTATTGAAATCAGCTATCTATCAATCTAGTTAGGAAGCTAACATAACTGTTCTGACAACAGTAAAGGTCAGCTTTCTACAGGTTGATTACTAATTATTTTGATTCACAAGACCACCAAACATTTTCCCAATTAAGTTTAACATTGTTTTTCGAGATAGGTGTTTTGAGATTGCATACATAATACGGTTATCGGAACCAGTTATAAGATAAATTTTACCTTTCAAAAATGCATCTAAGCATTTTTTCGCAACAGCTTCACTTGTCATATATCGCATTGAGCTAGATCGCTCTGAAGCATTACTCGAAGTAGCAGCTGATTTTTCAGTAGCTTTTTGGTAAAACTTACTTTCAGTAGCTCCAGGACACAGTGCCATAACATGGATACCTTGATCTCTATATTCAAAATTCAGTGCCTCAGAAAACGATAATACAAATGCCTTAGTTGCCGAATAAACATTTGCATATGGCACAGGTCCAAAGGCTGCTGTAGATGCTACATTGATAATACCTCCACTCTTTCTTTTTATCATGTCTGTAATAAACAAATGACACAATTCGGTTAGAGTATTAATATTAAGCTGTATCATACTGTTGTAGTCCGAACGATCGAAATCTGTAAACTTACCCCATCTTCCATAACCGGCATTGTTTACTAATAGATCTACTTCTAATCCCTTGCTAATAACTATATCATATAGTTCTTTAGCAGCAGTAGATGCTCCTAAATCCATAGGAATAACAGTAGCTTGAACGCCCTTTTTACGAACAGATATGGCAACTTCTTCCAATATATCTTTAGATCGAGCAACCAAAACCACATTGGCTTTCCTCTGTACAAATTCATGCACCATAGAAAGCCCTATTCCACTGCTTGCCCCAGTAACTAATACCGTTTTACCTTCAAAAGATGCCCACTTGATCATAATATGTTTTTTTATTTAATCTATAATAATCAAATGTAACAAGGTTCAACTTTATCTGAGTACATATTTCGCAGCTTCTTGTATACATTTCGCAACTTTTATATTTCAAACAAATTTATTATTGCAAGCTTTAAATAAATCTTTAGGAGCTCCTCCGTTTACGGAAGAATTAAAAAGCCGATTAATACCCTAGTATTAATCGGCAATGTCTATGATGAAAATTATATTACGAATGTTTACTAATTCTCTAATCAGAAACCTTATCTAATCACTATTTTCTTTGTAGAAGATTGATCAGAGACTTTAAGCTGTAAAGAATAAATTCCTTTTGGATAAGCGCTAAAATCTATACTTTGCTGATAAGTCCCTTTGTTAAAGGATCCTAAATCTAAATTTGAAACGACCTGTCCAAGATTGTTAAATACGCATATACTAACATTAGATTTTTGTTGTACTACAAAATTAATAAAAGCCTCATTTTCTGTCGGATTAGGGAAAATTGAAAAATTAGAAAATGGCTCGTCTATAGAACCAGTAGAAGTTATCGGTTCCGAAGTGTAAGAAAACAATCCGTACACCTCACTTCCCCACCAGAGCGTTCCGTCGTCATCGAATTTAATAGATGACCTATAAGTACTGTTATTCGTAGGCAAACCATCAACAAGCAATTCTCCCCATACGCCATCAAGAAGCGTTGTTACACCAAATTGATGCGAAAAATACATCCTTCCTTCTGCGTCACTGTCTATTGAATATGCTTTATAACTCTCCAGATTATTTTGATTCTCTATAATAGGATTGGTAAAGCTCTGTCCATCAAACTTGATAACACCTGCTTGACTGCTAGGTACCCATGTGTTCCCAGCACTATCAAAATAAAAATCACCCTCCGGCTTATCGATCAGTGGATGATCTTCGCTACTATATGTTGTCCATTCTCCATCTGTTGAAACCTTTTGGATGACACCTCCTCCATTCCATAATTTGGAACCAATCCAGAGGTTGTCAGCTGCATCTACGCCAATAGCAGATACAACATCGAGTGAATTTAGCTCAGAATTACTTTCATTATACTCAGAGATTAGCCCATCCTCGACAATAAAAATTTGGTTAAAAGATTTTACATAAAGCTTGCCTTGGGAATCCGATATAATTGGTCCTAAAGCACCTAGTTCTTCATTGATAGACCACTCCAAGCCATCATAATGATAAAGTCCATTTGATGAGGAAATCCAAACATCGTCCGCTGCTAAATAAAGAATATTGGGATATAAAGATGCTACCCAATCATCAGGTAACGAAAAATAGTCCCATCCACCATCCTGGCTGTAAACAGCTGCGCTGCTTGTTGAGGTTTTCATTACGAAGTACATATTGCCATTTGGCCCCTTCTCAATATCAGAGATTCGATTGTACTCAATACTTGTTGAAGAAATACTTGTTGACTGAATATCGCCATTATCATTAGAGGATAAATAAATATTATGATTTAGCCAATGTACATTTTGACTGTCCACATAATAGTAAGAAATTTGCCCATCAAACAAAGCTGTTTGTTCATTTGTATAAGGATTCCAAGTATCCCCCTCTAACCTTAAAACACTATTTATTGTATTATTTACGTAAACAAACCCTTCTGTATCCTCGGTAAATCTTACCTCTTGAAGCGTACTAATAGGCATTGCATAGAAGTTCCAATACGCCCCATCATATCGAGCAATACTATCTAAGTCCCCTGCAACAAATAGATCGCCGTTTTCACTAAAGAATAATTCAGCACCCTGATAGGGCTGAAGAGAGGTTCCACTAGTTATATTTGACCAACTTCCATTTTCAAATTTATGCACCCCATTCTGAGCACCAGCATACACCTCCCCCAGATTGTTAATTTCAATATCCCAAACATTAAAAAATGTATCTCCCAACTCCTCTTCGGCATATTTAATCCAGTTGGCACCCTGTTTTCTAAAAATACCCTCTGAGGTAGCCACCCACAAGTCTCCATCATCAGAAACTTCTATATCGTAGAGTTTTGCCGTATTTGGATTAGAAATCCCAACAGGAACTTCAATATCTACGAAATCAGAACCATCGAATCTCGCCACAGTAACATCATAGATTCCAATGAATGTATTTCCATCAGGAGCCATTGTTATCGCTTGGATATGATCATAATATAAATTAGAATTAAAAGAATTAATAATTGTTTTTTCCAGCGTTGTTTTATTCATTACTACAACACCAACATTAGATGCCAATATCAATTCTTCACCATTATCTACCAAGTCATTCACTTGTTCAGTACTTTGATAAGAAGTCCACTCCTGAGCATTTGACGAAGCATAAAGTGAGAACATCAAGCCTGTGAGCAATATATATTTGAGCATATTCATATCTGCTGTTTAAGTATTTCTGTTAAAGAAAAGAGGTTCAACTAATTAGTATACCTAAATCTATCCTTTTATTCGTGCGCTAACAAATACAAGTTTTATTATAAATAAA
>JAQXAY010000176.1 GCA_029252685.1 Saprospiraceae bacterium
TGAGTATTACAAAATGTAGTATTCTACCAAGAATACTAGAAATACCATAATACACTGTCTCTCCGGCAAATTTCTTTATTACAGACATTCTATATTTTGTAAAAAAACCTTAATTCTGATACAATATCACAACAAAAGCGGATTTTTTTTAATTTATAAAAATATATCCGTTTTAAATATTGAATTCATGATAAAGTCAGCACTAAATATTTTCCTCTTTCTATGGAGTGTTCCACTTTTCGGCCAGGGAATTACTATCTCCGATCCTATAGATCTGGACTTAGATTATTACTACAATCTACTTGGCAAAGAAAACGATAAGTACTACTTTTTGAAAGGAGGAGATCTTGACTATAAGATCTTTGGATTCGACAAAGATCTCAAAAAGCTATGGTCTACCACCTACAAAATGGAAAAAAGACGACCTAAATTTATAGATGCTCAACTCTACAATAATAAGATTAATATCCTTTACCATTCGGACAACAAATATGCTGCAAATCTAAAATTAACCAAGCATGATCTTGCGGGCAACATAAAGGATACCATTGATTTAGGTGAAATATACGGCAGACTTTCTGTGCGCGCAGATCTCAAGGTTGTAAGTTCAGAAAACAACCGTTTTAAGTTGATCTGGAACCAACAAATAAATGGTCTTGTCAACTTTTGGATCGTTGACCTTCAAAAAGATACTCTGATAGCAAACAATAAATTTGAGCTTGAAAAAACCTTTGGTACAAACCAATATCACAAATTCATGATCAGCAACAAAGGCTTGGCCTACATGATTCTGGATATCAATAATTATGAGCGTAAAAAAGATGAACATGTTTATAAACTTTTCAAACTCAATAAAGAAGAAGATATCCAAAGGAGATCCTACGAAGTATCCATGCTCGGCAAGCTGAGTGTTTCCGCTGACTTCACCTATGACAATCTCAATGATCAAATTGTCGGTGGTGGCCTTTATGGAATAGAAGACTTAGAAAAAACTTCAGGTGCTTTTTATGTGCGATTACCACTCAATCGAAACCTCCCAAAAATCCTTGAATTCAACCCAATAGACTTTGAAGAATTTATCTTCAGCACTAAAAAACGATCTAAAGAGAAGTTTCTAGACGTCAAAGTTCAAGACCTTGTGCTCGGAACAAATGGCGAATTAATAATAATTTGTGAGCAGATAAAATACAGAACCTATACGGATCAGGTTGTCCGAACATCTGAAATAAAAACAGACTTTTTCTACAACAACCTTTACCTAGTTTCCATAAATGCTAAAGGAAAAATCTTTTGGTTAAATACCCTAAAAAAGAATCAAACGTCCCAGAACGATCAAGGCATTTACTCTTCCTTCTTCCTTTATAAAGACCCAAAAGCGCTGCGATTGATTTTTAACGACTATATCAACAACAATGGAACAGTGAGTGAATATATCATACGAGGTGATGGGAAATACGATAGGGACATTGTCTTAAATACCGCTAAAAAAGAATTGGGATTAAGGATGCGAGACAGTGAACAGATCAGCCGAAACGAATTCTTAATCCCAAGTGAAACAAAAAAGACCGTCAAGTTGGTCTCTATTATTTTCTAGCTCCGTAACCCGGACATTTAAGAGAACCAAAGTAATACATCAAGCCTACTCGCAAATAAGCAAAGCTATCGTTTGTTGAAGTACTACCGCGCTGTCTACCTGGCGCTGTCAACAAAGACTGATCTACTCCTTCTACCGGAATGGATCGGTCGGATAATATTGCGCCAAGTTCCCCGTGGATCTGAGCTATGTCGTCTTTATCTGCATAAACTGTTGACACATCATCCAGATAGTCTGTTGCCATCCTTCTGCCTGATAGCTCTACGTTGACACTCCAATAATAATTGATATCAAGCTTCACACCGATACCATAATTAATTGCCAGACTACTTTTCCTATATTCCTCTCCTTTGAACTGTCCTTCTGTACCCAATGGCCTCAACTCAACTAAATCACCTTCGTATTCAGTCATTGGATTGAAATGAACAGTAGAAACACCTGCCAAAACATAAGGACTGAAAAAATTATCTTTTGAACCATGGAAATAGGGCAAGAAATTGAACTCAAGCTGAGCATTACCTTCCAATATATTAGACTGGAAAGACAAATTTCTAGCCAATTCAAAAAGATTCTCAGAGTCAGAATCATAAGCACTCACTTCGCCAAAGTTTCCTGAAAAGCGAAGACAAATACGCTCATTAAAATTAAACCGAGCAGCTACTGCAATTGCCCTTCCCGGATCAGTCAACCTGAAATCAGTATTCAGATCCCCAAAGTAATGGGAAACACCAATCAGACCTCCAGCCTCCCAGCCTCGCTGCGCTTGAAGGGTAGAAAAGGAAATAAAGAATGAAATGGCAATAATTAAATACCTCATTTTTTTCAACAGTTTAATATCAATTGTGGGTATGTGGATGAAAAATTATCCACAAATATGCAAAATAATGTAGAAACCAAGCTTATAACGAGGCAATAAGCCTTGTCGTATAGTCGAATTGAGAATTAAAGTAAATTAAGCTTGAATCAAAAAGATAGCTGTTTTTTTATGAATGTCTGGAGCCTTCATTCTTTTCCATTGTCCAATGTTGGCGCTTCTTATAAACTCTTGTACACCGTTCAGCTCCGATGCCACAGCAAATTGTGTTTTCGGATTAAGCACTTTTACTGCATACTCGATAACACTTTTATTTCTGTATGGTGCTTCTATGAAAATTTGTGTTTCCTTTCTAAGCACCGAATCTTGCTCGATTTGTTTTAAACTGCGCTCCAACTCACCCTTCTTATACGGAAGATAGCCTTTGAAGCAAAACTGCTGTCCATTCATACCTGATGCCATCAAGGCAAGCAGAATTGAAGACGGTCCAACTAATGGAATCACCTGTATACCTTGGGCGTGTGCTTCACGAACAAGTTCACTCCCCGGATCAGCAACGGCAGGGCATCCAGCCTCAGACATCAAACCCATATCTGAACCATTTAGTGCAGGTTCTAAGAGCTTCCTATAGTCAATATGCGCTTCGTGTTTGTCCAACTCTTTCAAGTCTATTGAATCAAAATCACCTTGATATCCCATTGAACGAAGCATTCTTCGTGCAGTCTTTAGTCGCTCTACCACAAAATACTTCAGCTGAAAAGCTGCATCTGTTACCTGCTTTGGTATTGTATCTGTTGCCTCTTCGGCAATAGGAACAGGGATTAAAAACAATCTACCCTTTGTCATTAT
>JAQXAY010000199.1 GCA_029252685.1 Saprospiraceae bacterium
GGTACAGATGATTTCACATTGGATATCTCAGAGGAAACTACTATGAGTGGTGAAAATGTATGTGTAGATGTGACAGCAAGCAACTTTGACAATATTTTGGCGATGCAGTTCTCTATCGAATATGACGAGACCGCATTAACTTTTGATGAAATAGAAGGTATCAACCTTGCAGATTTAACGCCAACAAGTTTTGGTAATCCAACACCTGGGGTATTGACCTTATCGTGGTTTAGTAATTCAGATTTGACAAATGGAGCAACAGTTCCAGATGGAACAACGATTTTCCAAATTTGCTTTGATGCAATAGGAAGTGAAGGGGTGTATCCGATAGAATTTTCAGATTCACCGACAAGTATAGAGATCATTGATGCGCTGACAACAACAGTAATCGATCCTGTCAATTTAGTAGGAGGCGAAGTAGAGATAGAAGCAATTACAGGAGGTACAGATGATTTCACATTGGATATCTCAGAGGAAACTACTATGAGTGGTGAAAATGTATGTGTAGATGTGACAGCAAGCAACTTTGACAATATTTTGTCGATGCAGTTCTCTATGGAATATGATGATACAGCGCTAACTTTTGATGCTGTAGAAGGAATCAATCTTGCAGACTTAACGGTAGCTAGTTTTGGTACTTCAACATCTGGAGTAGTAACCTTATCGTGGTTTAGTAATTCAGATTTGACAAATGGAGCAACAGTTCCAGATGGAACAACGATTTTCCAAATTTGCTTTGATGCAATAGGAAGTAACGGCGTATATCCGATAGAATTTTCAGATACACCGACAAGTATAGAGATAGTTGATGCAATTTCAACTACGGCAATTGATCCTGTTAATTTGATATCAGGATCAGTAGAGATATCTGATGGAATGGGAGGCGGTGGAAATATGATCACTCTAACAGCCTCAGAACATACGGTTCCTCAAGGAGATACTGTTTGTGTAAGTATTTCTTCATCTGCTTTTACTGAATTAATAAACTTGACTTTTGATATAGAATACGATGAAGATATTATACAATTTGATTCAGTAACAAACATTCAATTGGTTGGGTTAACCCCATCTGATATAGTGGATGATGCCAGTGGGGAGATATCAGTAAGTTGGTCTAGCGCAATTCCTGTTGATTTTTCTGGTGGAGATTTATTCGAAATATGCTTTACAGCATTAGGGTCTGTTGGAGAAATATCGGATATGGACTTTGATAACCTGGATGGAACAGATACACAAGGTGTAACAACTGTAATGAGTGAAGATGGTTATGTGCAGATTGATTCTAATATAGATGGATTTGCGTTGATTTTCTCTGATGCTTGTGTAGCTCCAGGAGATAATTTCTGTATGGACCTTATGGTAAATGATTTTGATGAAATGAATTCTATGCAATTCTCAATTGCTTATGATTCATTATTAATGGAATTGACAGGAATGACTCCTGTAAATCTTCCAGGTTTTAGTAATAGTAATATAAACAATCCAACTCCAGGGATTATAACTCTTTCTTGGGAAAGTCCAACTCCTGCGTTAGGTACTGATTTAGCAAACGGAGTAACTGTTCTCGAACTATGTTTTGATGCAATTGGTTCTGGCTGTGTGGTTACGGATGTAGAGATTGTAAATACACCAACCTTAATAGAATTCCTTGATGTAGACTTTAATTTCTTGGCACTTCAACAATTTGGAGGCTCAGTTGATATATGTGAGTTAGAGGCTTTAACAATAGAAGTTGAAGAGACTACTATTGAAGAAGGTGCTTCAGATTGTCTTGAAGTTACTGTCGATGGCTTTGAGGGTCTTGGTAGCATGCAATGGAATTTAAATTATGACCCTACGGTCATTTCGAATATAACTTTAGACAATTTTGGTTTAGATAATCTTAGTGCTGCTTCTTTTGCTGTTACTCCTGGTACAATTGCCTTATCATGGACTGCTCTAGATCTAGTTAATGGATCTACGGTACCTGATGGCACTGTTATATTTGAAATATGTTATGACGCAATTGGTGCTGTGGGTGATGATACAGAAGTAGAGTTTGATACAGATGCACCTATTGAAATTGCTGATCCTGATTTCAATATACTACCTGAATGTTTACTTAGTTTAGAAGATGGTGAAGTAGAAATTATCATATCATGTCCAGATGTCTTTGTGACTGGAATATCCTCCGGTACTTGTATTGATGTGTCTGAAGGGACAATAGATATTACACCAACTGGAGGAGACGATACATTTACTTTTGAATGGTCAAATGGTGAATTAACTGAGGATCTTACTGGTTTAGATTCGGGCATTTATACAGTCACTGTTTACTCATGTGATGAAGGTGTTAGTATCATAGAATCTTTTGAGGTCATTGGTTTTGAAATCCCTGCGATTGAATCAGAAATTATTGAGCCTGTTGATTGTTTCGGCGAAGCAACTGGGTCCATAGATTTAGATCTATCATTTACAGATAGTATACAGTGGACAGGAACAGGTGTGATTGCAAATCCAAACGATGCATTCATTGATGGTTTGGCTGCGGGTTCTTACACCGTGACTCTCTTCAATTCAGATGGTTGTTCAGATTCTGCTACATATGAAATAACTCAGCCAGGTGCTGCTTTAGATATAACAGGGAGTACACAGCCAAATACAGGCGGAAGCGTTGGTTCTGTAGATATTACAGTGAGTGGTGGAACTCCTGATTATGATTATCAATGGTCTGGTTCTAATGGTGAAGTTTTTGATATAGAAGATATTGATGGACTACTTGGTGGAACTTATATTGTCATTGTTACAGATGAAAACCAATGTTCAATTACTGATACTTTTGTAGTTGAAGTTCCAATGGAGGTAGACATTATTGATTTTACAAATATTTGTTTTGATACAGAAGGATTTATCCTTGCTGAGATTACTGGAGGTCTTGCTCCATTTGAGATTAGTTGGTATTTGGATGGCGAATTAATAGTAGGGCAAGATGATACGGATATCGTTATTATTGAACCAGGTAATTATGAAATTGTTGTAACGGACGACTTCGGTAATGAGGTTTCTGATAATGTTATCGTTCAGGCAAACGATACGCCAATAGTTTCAAACTTGGAACTACAAAATACGTCTGGCCTGATTTGTGATGGATCAGCACTTGTTAATCCAATGGGAGGCGCAGGTTTCTTCAACACAGATTATACTATAACTTGGACAAATGGTGACTCTGGGCAGTTAGCTGACTCACTTTGTGTAGGTAACCATGCAGTGACAATTACAGATCCAATCGGATGTTTTATAATTGACACATTTACAATTGAGTGTGAACCACCATTATTGTTAGCAGATATGGTAGAAGTTGAGGATGCAAGTTGTTTTGGTGAAACTTCTGGATCAGTAGCTGTAAGCCTTCAGGGTGGAATGGATATATTCTTCATTGAATTGTTCGATGATTTAGGAAATTCAATTGATATGATTATCAATTCAGATGGTACTTTTGAGTTTTCTGATCTTGCAGCGGGGGATTATACTATATCTATAGTTGATGAATCTCCATGTATGGAACAAACACTTTCTATTCCATTTACTATTGAAGAGCCTGAGCAATTAGGTGTAGTTGTGGAATCAGTGACTCCTGCGGCTTGTCCGCTTCCAAATGGATCAGCTGATGTTTCTGTATCTGGTGGTACACCGATCTATCAGTATTACTGGGAGTTCGGAGGAAATACAATGGATCCAAACAATATAGCAGCAGGCGTATATGATTTAACGATAGTAGATGCAATGGGTTGTTTAGAGATATTTAATGACTTGATTGAGATTGAATGTTTCCAGATACAGAATCTTACTACCATTGAACCAAGTTGTAAAGACTCAGAGACAGGTTCAATAGAGATAGATGTAGATGGACCAGTTTCGACATCAATTACGTACATCGTGACAGATATTGATGGTAATATAATAGCTGAATCTGAAGACAATATTATTTCTGGACTTCCTGCAGGTACATATGTTGTCCAGGTGGAAGATTCTAATGGTAATATTTCCAGTCAGCAGACTGTTGAGCTTGTTGCTCAATCCCAATTGGAGGGTTCTTTTGAAGTAATTAGTGATTACAATGGTTTTGCAAATCCTTGTTTTGATAGTGAGTTGGGAATCGTAGAATTAAGCGGTGATTTAGGTTTTGGTAACTTAAGTTATATGAATTGTGATGGATCTTTATTAGGTCAAGCATTAATTGAAAACCTTACTTCTGGGGAGCAATGTTTCATTGTGATGGATGAATTAGGGTGTGCCGATACAATTAAGCCATTGATTACGAGTCCAGCAGAAATAGTTATTTCAGATTTAATAGCAGAGGAAGAACTTTGTTTTGGATCAGGAGATGGTATGATACAGCTGGAAGTAGAGGGTGGATTCGGTGAATTTAACTTCCAGTGGGATGACGAAATGATACAGGAAACAAATCCAGCAGTTGGTTTAGTACCTGGCGATTATTCTGTAGAGATTACAGATGAAAGCGGGTGTTCAGTTGTTAGATCCGTATTTCTTGATGGACCTGCTGAGTTAAGTGGTAGTTTGGTAAATGTTCCTTCTGCAACCAGCAGTGCACCATGTACTGGAGCTTTGGCTGTTGAAATAGACGGGGGGACATCTCCTTACACCTACGAATGGTCAAATGGTGATCAACAATTTGTGAGTAACGAATTGTGTCCTGGAGATTATGGCGTGACTATTACAGATGCTTTTGGCTGTGAGATTTCCTTAGGAGATGAAATCAGAAATGAAAATGATGCTTGTCTTTCATTCAGAAATGTTATCTCTCCGAATGGTGATAAGTACAATGAATTCTTCTATATACATTGTCTAGAGGACTATGCCGAAAATACTCTAGAAATTTACAATAGATGGGGGCATTTAGTTTATAGCATTGCCAACTACAGTAATACATGGAATGGTAAAGATCAAGGTGGCGCAATAGATCTACCAGAGGGAGGTTACTTCTTTGTTCTGAAATATAGAGAACAAGTTGGAGCTGAGCTCAGTCAGATGAAGGGACATGTTACGATAATAAGAGAATAATCCAAAAACCGCATAACACTCATAATAATGAAAAAGTTAATATTATCCTTGATACTGATGATTTCTGTTTTGTCTGCGAAGGCACAGGATGAATCTGTATTCATGCATTATACCAATTCGCCCACTTTAATAAATCCTGCTCATGCTGGATTTCAGGAGCAATTTCAGGCTTTATTCAATTTCAGAAATCAGTGGACAGGATTTAAGGGGTCTCCATTTACCTATTCTGCTGGAGTTGAAACACCAATAGGAAAGGTGATGGGTGCAGGTTTTAGGCTGTGGTCTGAAAACATTGCATCTCTTACGAGCTATAAAATGCAGTTGGATTATGCCTTTAGGTACGAGATTAATAAGATGAAAGTTGCGGGAGGTTTTTCGACTGCATATAAAACTGTTAATCTTAATCCAGCTGAAATAGATAATACACATTTAGATCCAGATGATCCGATTGTGCAAGCTTATATTGATGGAGTCCGAGTATTTGATGCAAGTTTTGGTCTATTTGCTAAGTATAATGATAAGACTTCAATTGGTTTTACATTCCCAAGTTTGGTTGTAAACAAGTTGAATTCAATTTCTACAGGGGATGACGACATGAACTTGTTTAGCTTTTATACAGCTTATTTTGCCCATGAACTATACATCCGAGAATATAACGTCACGATAGAACCTAGCTTGTTGTTGCGAAAGATTCGAAATGGTGCTCATACACTTGATGTGAATTTTAAAGGGGGCTTTTTGAATGAGAAACTTGTAGGTGGCTTATCCTATCGAATTCCGTTGGAAGAGAATCTAACATTCTCTGATGGTGCTGCGGGTATATTACTGGGTACCGACTTTGATAATATAACGATCTATTATTCCTATGACATATCCCTTCTGGCCTTCCAGGGCTACAATGCGGGGGGGCATGAAATATCCTTCCGGTTGAAATTTTCAGATCCGAAATAACAAAAAGCGGCTTCGTATTACGAAGCCGCTTTTTGTTTGTATTAAGTATGACCATATCACTGTATATCAGGGGTATATAGCGGAAATACCAATTTAGTGGTATGTGATAAGGGTTAAGATTGTCATAATTTGAGGTCTAACAAACGCTAAGATACTTATTACATGATTTTTTTAACTATGGACATTACATAACGGAGAAAGCAAGACTATTCAGGACACCCTGATAGCCTTGCTTTTTCTTTTGTGTAAATCTAAACTAAATTTTTTCTCATGAAACAATTAAAGTACGTAACATCCCTTGTGGCGTTCATGATGCTAATGTTCCTTGGAACAACATCATTTGCTCAGAGTGGATTTACTGGTGCAAATTTGTTATCAGACAAGCAGTTGAACACTGATGGTGTTGTGCTTGTAGATGATAACACAGCTATCGAGGTACTTACTCAGAATTCTAAGGACATACTTGTTGCTCCTACCAGTTCTGACCTTGAAGAAGCTACTAATGCTATTAAAGTTGATTACTATGTGTATTTAACTGAAGTTGTAACTACTGGAGTAGGTATAAAAACAGCTTTAGAAGATTCAGCTAATCAACTGAATTCCTTTATCAATAGGTTCAAAGGTGGACTCGGAGTAGATGCTCTGACTATCTACAATCAGACCCTAGATCTTCTTGAACAATAAAAACTATATTCACTCATGAAAAAGTTAAATAAACAATTATTTGTTGGTTTTAGCTTCTTGTTTGCTATGTTATTCACGAATCTTATCGTGGCACAGCAATCAATTACGCTAGAATGGGCACCTGGAGGCTTCGTAGGAGAAGTTGGATATGAAGTTATCCAGTCAAGTACAGGTGCTGTAGTCGCTTGTGAACAAACAGGTGGCGCAGGTCCTGCAACTCAGACAGTCCTTTTAGCTGAGGACGAAACGTATGATGTAAGAGCTTTTGACAGTTGGGGCGATGGTTGGAACGGTGGTGTTCTTTCCGCTACAACTTCTGGCGTAACTTTAGGTACTTTCTCGCTTGCAAATGGTGGTGGTAACACTAACGTTTGTAACGGAAATAACAACAATGGTATATTTTTGGGTTCATTCTTCGTTGCAGCTCCTTGTGATATTGAATGTCCTGCAGATATGACTGTAGACAATGATCCTGGTGTTTGTGGAGCGGATGTAACAATTCCTCTTGCAACTACAGGTGCTTCTTGTGAAGGAGCATTTGCATTTGCGAATGGATCTACGGGACAAGTTCCTTTCAACTTTAACTTCACGGGTATCATTACAACACCTGGAACGCTTTCAGGAGCAGTTTCTGTTATTGGTGATGTACAACTATCTATTGAAGTTGTTGGTGATTTTGGTGCAGGTTTTGAGGTGTTTAACCTTACTGGACCTGACGGTTCAACTGTAGTTAATGTTGGTGGTGCAACTCCTGGAGATTGTGCAACTGGAAACTTTACTGCTACTGTTGCTGCGACTACATGGAATGGTTGGGTTGCTGCTTATGGTTCAAACCTTACATTCACTTCTGGAACAGATCCTGATGTAGATAACATTTGTGCTTCATCTTACTGGAGTGTAGATGCGGCTCAGCCGATAGCTTCTCTTGCATCTGTAAATGATTATAACAACACAGAAGATGCTTCTGACTTCTACGGTGTAGGAGAAACAGTAGTTACATTTACTACTTTCAGTGCTGGATTCCCTTCAACGTGTCAAACTACTATTACAGTAATTGATGCTGAGGCTCCAACATTTGATCCTTGTCCTGCGGATATGGTATTCAACCTTGATCCAGGACTTTGTGGTACTATCATTTCTTACGAAGTAGATGCGTTTGACAACTGTCCTCCATCATCTAACTTCTACCAGATTGGTAATCCATCAATTTCTCAGGCTATTAACTGTAATAACTGGGGTGCTGGTATTACTAACTTGAATTACCACTACAGAACATTTGCTTACCCAGGTGCTTCAAATGAAAACTTTGATGGTATCAATGTTGCTGTTGGTCAAGATCCAGGTGGTCTAGATCTTATCGTTCGTGTATACGAATTAGATGGAACGTTCCCAGGTGGAACTCAAACACTAATCGGTGAAGGTAGTGCAGGATCTACTCCTGGTGGTAACAACTATTTCCTTGATGTTGCATTTAACTCTTCTGCACAAGTAAGTACTGGTGCTTCTTTACTTCTTGAAGTAGAGACTCCACAGAGTAACAATGGTGCTTTCGGTCTTGGATATGGACCTGGTAACGATCCTACTTGGATTCAGTCAGCTCCTTGTGGTGCTGCTTCTCCAACTCCTGTAGGAGCTTTAGGTCTTTCTACTGGATTAATTTTTGGTGTTAATACATCAAATCCTCCAGTTGCTATTGTAAGACTTGATGCAGTTCCTTACACTAGTGGTGATGAGTGGCCAATTGGATCTTATGATATTTCTTATGAAGCTACGGATGCAGTAGGTAATACTAGCCAATGTGACTTCAATATTGCAGTTAATGAGTATGCAAATGCTACTGCAACACTTGCTTGTAACGATGCTGTAGAAATCGCTCTTCCAGAATCTGGATCAACTGAGATTGGTGCGGATATGATTCTTGAAGGTGGTCCTTACGGATGTTACGATGATTATGAGGTAGAAGTAGACGGAAACGGAAACACAGTTGGTTGTGATGATGTAGGTTCTACACTTTCTGTACTAGTTACAGATCCTGATACAGGTAATTCTTGTTTCGGAAACATCTCAATCGTTGATAACATTGATCCACAGATCGAGTGTTCTGACTTTGCTGTTTCTTGTACTTACGATCTTGCAGATCTAGCAGAAGGTACTGTTTTAGGTGCTACAGCTAATCTTGCTCTAGGTGCTCAGGCATCATACGATGCATCTTCTCAAGATTTTGAGTTTGAATTAAATGCTGGTCCTTCAGCGCTTATTACTGATGTAACAGTTGATTTAGATATATCTCACACTTGGGTTGGTGATCTTGCAGTTACACTTGTAGCTCCATCTGGAACTAGTGTAACACTATTTGCTGGTTCATGTGGAACTAGTGATGATGTTCTTGCAACATTCACTGATGCTGGTGCTCCACTAGCATGTGGTGGTACTCCAGTTATTGCTGGTGATGTACAACCTCAGTCTCCATTTGCTGCTTTAGCAGGTGAAGGTGCTTCTGGTACTTGGACTCTTACAGTTGCGGATAACGCAGGTGGTGATCCAACTAATATTAATGCTTTAGGATTGAACGTTTCATATGAATCTACATACTCTGGTCCAATTGTGACTGAGGCATGTGATTACGATGTAACTATGGAATCTATTGAGTTAGCAGGTGATTGTGATGGAGATGCAGGAACTGTTGTAAGACAGTACACTGTAACTGATGCTTCAGGTAACTCTGCAACTTGTGAAGAAATTATTACAATTATTCGTCCTACACTTTCAGACGTAGCTGTACCACCAAGTTATGATGGTATGGATGCTGCAATGCTTGATTGTTCAGGTGACGGATGGGATACTAACGGTGACGGATACCCAGATGTATCTGAGACTGGTGGCCCAACAATTGATGGACAGCCATTTGAAAACGGATCTTCATGTAACATTTCTGTTACTTATGATGATGTAGTTATTGATATTTGCGCTGGTTCTTTCAAAGTTCGTCGTGAATGGTTAGTAATTGACTGGTGTACTGGTGAAGAGGTTGAATACAACCAATTGATCAAAATTATGGATACTAGTGGTCCAGACGTAAATGCTCCTGCAGGTGCAATTACTGTTGAAGTAACTGCTGGTGGTGCTGATTGTACTGGTGATATCGCTATTGCTCCACTTCTAGTAAATGGAGATGATTGTTCTGGTGTTGATGAAAGTACTTATGAGACTGAAATCTGGACACTTGATTTTGTTCTTCTTGAGACTGTAAGTGGTAATGGTGGTGTATTCTCTGGATATGACCTTACTGCATACAACCCAGCGAACAACAATAATGCTGCTTACTTTATCAGACATACTTACGATGACAACTGTGGTAATGAAACTCAGGTTCTTTACCAAATAACTGTTATTGATAAAGTAGCTCCTACAGCTATTTGTGATGAAATTACTGATGTAGCACTTAACTCTGCTGGTTCAGCAGTAGTATTTGCTGAAACATTTGATGATGGATCATACGATAACTGTGGTGATGTACATATTTATGCTGCAAGATTGCCATTTGCAGGTTACCCAATGGCTGCACTTAACTTCTACGATTCTGTAGAATTTGATTGTGCTGATGTAGGTGAATCTCATATGGTTGTTATGTTAGTATTAGACTTCGAACCAGAAGACTTCTACTTCCTAACAGATGCAGATGGAAACGATTACCTAGGTGGTTATAACTTAAGTACTCCTGCCTTTGACGGATCTTGGAATGCTTGTATGGTAGAAGTTGAAGTAGAAGATAAGTTAGCTCCATACCTAGCGGTACCTGGTAACTTGGAAATTACTTGTGATGTATACTATGCAGACTTAGCTGCTGAATTAGATAACGGAAACGGTGCAATTCTTGACGATATGTTTGGAACTGCTGTTTCAGGTGATAACTGTGAAGCTATCGATGATTACTCTTACACATACTCTGTTGATCAGTGTGGTGAAGGTTCAATCAATCGTTCTTGGACAGTAAATGATCCATCTGGTAACGGTCCAGTTTCTGGATCTCAGACGATTACTATTACACACGTTTCAAACTGGTCTGTATCATTCCCTGGTGATCTTGATGCAACTTGTGTTGACGGTGCACTTCCTGACTTCGGTCAAGCAACTGTTTCAGGTGATAATTGTGAGATGATCGCAATTTCTTCTACTGATACTCAGTTTGATGTTGTTCCTGACGCATGTTACAAAATTATCCGTGAGTGGTCTGCTATCAACTGGTGTACTTACCCAGATGAAGCTGCAGTAACTGGAACTCAAGTAATCAAAGTAACTGATAACGAGGCACCAATTTTCGATGTAGAAGATTTCACTGTTGAAATTACTGAAGGTGATTGTGATACTGCGGTATCTCTACCAACTCCTGATGTAAC
>JAQXAY010000208.1 GCA_029252685.1 Saprospiraceae bacterium
GCTTGGAAGATAAGTCTTGTATTGTTTTCTGTAATCATAGAGCAACAATAGATAATTTAGTAGAATTCCTGAGTGAAAAAAAGATGACCTTCGCGGCCTATCATGGAAAACTAGAGCAAGAAGAACGTGAACTTTCCATAACACAACTGCGCAATGGAAGTACAAATATTCTTATTTCAACAGATCTTGCTGCACGAGGCTTAGATATTCCACAATTGGACTGCATTATTCATTTTCATATTCCGAAATATGAGAAGGAATTCACCCACAGAAATGGTCGTACTGCAAGAATGCATGCACATGGATCTGCTATAATCTTACTCAAAGAAACAGATGAATTCAGCTATTTAGATCAAAATATCCCAACGTTCAATCTCAATCAAAAACCAGTCACACATCCTGAGTGGATAACGATGAAATTACCGCTTGGAAGAAAAGACAAAATCAATAAGATCGATATTGTAGGCTTTATGTACAAAACCATAGGCTTAAACAAAGAGGAGCTTGGCATCATCGAAGTAAAAGACAAAATAGCATACACAGCAGTAGCGGCTGATAAGGCAAAAATGATTGAAGAAAAAGGAAAGGATCAGCGCATCAAAGGAAAGCTAGCTAAATTCCATATCGTTTAGATTGACGTCATAAAGAACCAATCTACATAGTGTTTGAAATGCTGTAGATCAATTCTATGTCCCATTTGATTGTTTATTATGATCTCTTCCTTACAAGAAACTGCTGAGATTTTTGATAAGATAGAACGAACTTTCACTGGATCCACAATATCATCTATAGCTCCCTGTACCACCAGTCGTCGTGGACAAGTTCTTTGCTCAATATTCATTCCATAGACCGGTGCTACTTCCCGATAAAGTGCAGGATTAAAGAGAAGGCAAGGTAATCCCATGTTTTCTGAAATATGGTAGCTTATCAATCCGCCCAAGCTAGATCCTATTAATGCAGTAACCTGCTCTTCCTTCGCATAAGCAACTAATTTCCGATAACTCTCCGTATCATTTTCATAATCCAGATGCAATGCAACAACTGCTGCATGCTTACGAATCAAATCTAACTTTTCGGGAACTGGTGAGCTACCTAAACCATGGATATAAAGGACCTTTTTCATTATTGCGACATTTAGGTCCCAAACATAGAAAAACATTGCAGCAAAAAAAATTTTAGAAGAGCGATAATCACGATTAAAGGGTATTTATCTTTACAGCTTTTAGCTACATATTTGTCATAACGGTGACAAAGAACGATTGAATGTTCATGATGTTCTTTATACCAAGTTTTTGTTTAATCGCCATTAAAATAAAGCGTTGTTGCTGCAAAAGCAACAACGCTTTTTATCATTTGCTAACTTCTTTAGACCAGTTTGGTAAGAAATGTGTAAATCTTTTTAAAAATAAGTTCAGATTCATTTTTCAGAATTAAAGCAAGCATATATTTGCAAAAAAGAGCACAAGTGAGTCAACTAAACAACCTAATAAAAGAAGTCGAATCCATCAAGGAGCAACTTACTGACCATCCGCTATATGCTAATCTTAAGCATATGGATGATCTTCATAAATTTATGGAGGAACATATATTTGCAGTTTGGGATTTTATGTCGCTCTTAAAAGCGCTTCAAAATCATGTGACATGTACACAGGTGCCATGGAGACCAAATGAAGCACCTACTCTCGCACGATTTGTAAATGAAATAGTACTCGGCGAAGAGTGCGACCTAAATGAAGTTGGAGAGATCAAGAGTCATTTTGAAATGTATCTTGATGCTATGGATCAAATCCAGGCAGATACCACAGGCATAAGAGCATTCCTGGCCAGCATAAACCAAAATAAATCTATTGACGATTCAATAAAGGAAAATAAGGTTAGTGCAGTTGCTGCCAATTTCTTAAAGTTTACATTCTCCGTAATCGAAAGCAATAAACCACACCTAATTGCCTCAGCATTCACATTTGGACGAGAGGATCTTATTCCGGATATGTTCATTGGAATGGTAAAACATTTGAGTCAATCTGAAAATGTAGATTGTAGTAAACTGATCTATTACCTTCAAAGACACATAGAAGTCGACGGTGATGAACATGGTCCATTATCCTTGGAACTAGTTGAAAGACTATGTGGAGAAGACGATGAAAAATGGAAAGAAGCTACAGCGGTTGCAAAGCAAGCCATGCAAACCAGAATTGAACTCTGGAACGGTATAAATGAAATTATAGCTGCTTAAAAAAAGCCCCAATCTAAATAAATTGATTGGGGCTTTTTTTCTATTTAGAAGAACTCAAGACAGCAGAAAAAACAAGACTTCGTGGGCGCGCTGGTCCATAAATAAAATTACTATCTCTATTTCGACTGCTATCAAAATTGTCCTGATAAGCATTAAATAGGTTTTGAACACCTAAGCTTAGCTTTAGGTCCGTTGCCGAACCTAGATGTTGCATCAAGTAGTCAAACTTTAAATTCACCTCCAAAAATCGACTAGATTCATAAAGTTCATCCGAATCTAACTCAGGAGCACCTCCAAAGTGAGGGACTAGCATAGGCCCAGTATAAACAGCGGAGAGTGTTGTATTAAACTTGGATGCAGGCCAAAGGGCAAGAGTTAAGAATCCATAATCATTCGGAGTCCGTAAAAAGGCATCATTGCCATCGATCTCCTCTGACCAATAAATAGGTCGGTCATAGGCTGAAGTTTGCAGGGTAATACCAGCTTCCAGCTGAAACAATTGATCATAATTCCATCTCCCCTCAAAGTTAATACCTTGGACGACTGATAGCCCACCATTTTGTCTTAGTAAGACTTGATTACCTAAACTATCAATACCCTTCTCTTCTAATACAAAAGCATCAAATAAAGTCGTATGAAAAGCAGAGAGGGTAAATCCATATATCGTTTTTCGATTGGCCTTATTAAAATCCCAGGAAAGATTAAAGCTCCTTGATGTTTCCTCTATTAAATCTTCTGCAACTTCAATCCTAGAAATTCCTCCTCCAGAAAATGCAATATGCATATCTGTTTCAAATGCTTGGGCTGGCTTAAATCCCTTTGCCCAAGATGCTCGAATTTGGTTCAAATCATTCGGCTTGAATAATAGATTAAAGCGTGGTGTCAAAATTGGACGATCAAGATTCGTATGCGTATTGTATCTCAAACCACTAATCACAGCCCACTTTCTACCTAAAGAGAAATCTCCTTGCACAAAAACACCTCCAAGATCTATTCGCTGATCGATTAGAAAATCATAGGCCTTTATCTCATCAAATGTATAATCAAATTGATACTCATAGCCTGCAATCAGAACCTGATCACCTAGTTTTGTATTCCACTTATTATTTAACTGAAACCCCGAAACGATTGTATTACTGACCGTATTTCCCCAACCATCAGACTGATCAACACCAGTATAATGCCTTCTGTCTGTATCTTGGAAACTCAAATAAGCATTTGCCCAATAGGATCTATTTTTAGGCTTGAATGTATAATTAAGCCCTCCTGCCAAAATATTGTGATCACGCTCTTCTGCCTGATCTGCCTGATCCGCAGGAAGATCAAATGCATTACCTCCTCTTCTGAATGAATATATCTTCCAAAGATTACCCTCAAACATGTGAACCGGATTTGGTGTCCAAAAGAATTTAGCGCCAAAGGAAGTAGTCCTTAGTAGGGGCAATTCAGAAAAGCCATCTCCATTGTGATCATATTCCATGCGATTTCTATCACTCGCATAAAATGAAATACCTTTCTGCTGCACATCATCAACTATAGTACCATTCAATTGAAAAGCCAAATCATTAGATTGTTGATTGATACGAGTTATACTCTGTTTGATTGACCACTCATTATTTTTAGGAAGTTTGGTGATCACGTTAACTGTTCCTGCTATTGCATTAGCGCCATAAAGTATTGAACCTCCACCTCGAATAACCTCTACTCGATCAATCTGTGAGGCTGGAATCTGCTCTAAACTATATAAAGACATGATAGAAGAAAAGATAGGTCTAGAGTCGATTAGTACTTGAGTATAAGAACCTGCCAGGCCATTCATTCTAAGCTGAGTATAATTACATGTTTGACAATCTGTTTCTACACGAAGTCCAGGCTGGAAGCACATACCTTCTGCCAATGTGCCCGAGTTAGTCATTTCAAAAGTTCGACTATTTACTACATTCACAGCAACCGCAGATTCTAAGCGTCGTTTGTTTGTGCGAGTGCCTGAGATTACCATTTCATCCAATTCAAATGGAACAGCTTCCAAAGAAAACTCAAATGAACGTCTGTCTTTAGTCAATGTAAATGCTGTATCTAATGGAAGGTATCCTAGATATCTTAGCTTTAAATCATAGGTTTCACCTACGATAAGACTATTCAAAACAAACTCTCCATTACTGTCACTTACGTCTTGAAAATCTATTGAATCAATACGAATACTAGAAAATGGCAAGGGCTCACCCTCCCCAAGAACTCTGAAAGAAATATCACTTTGACTATAGATAATTGAAGAAAACAAGCTCAATACAAACACTAAACAAGCTATAAGGAACCTTTTCATAAGTAGTCTAAATTTATTTTTAGACAAATCTAAAAAATAAAAACCTAAACACGTATTTTATTTTTAAAATAAGCCAAAAAACAGTAATTAAATTACAGTCTGTGTTCTAAAACGCTAAATTATATCAACGTAAATTTTAAAGAATCCTATCAAATGCTCATATTTGGATAAAACACACCTATGAGTCTACAGCAAATACCCGGATTATATGTAGCTGAAACAGAAAAAAGAGGTAGAGGAATGTTTTGCGCAAATGGAATCAAGGAAGGAGAATTAATAGAAATATGTCCTTTGATAAAGATACCAAAGGATGAAGTGGCGAGCATTGACAAGACAATCCTTTATAATTATTATTTCCTTTTGAATGATAAAG
>JAQXAY010000211.1 GCA_029252685.1 Saprospiraceae bacterium
AATGATGTTGAAAACCTGTTGGATGCAAGCATGCAGATTGAGTATGTCAATAATTCACCAGATGAGTTAACAACAATCATGTTTCATCTTTGGCCCAATGCCTATTCCGACCGGAACACAGCCTTCGCTAAACAAAAGATAAACAGCAACAGCGATGAATTCTTTTTTGCAGAAGAGGAGGATTTAGGTGGCTTTAGGTCTATAGACTTTTCAACAAATGGAACAGCGCTTAACTATTCAAATCACGAAGGCCATTTGGATGTAGTTGCCTTGGAATTGAATGAACCACTTAGAGCGGGAGAAACACTGCTGCTTGATATAAATTTCCTGCTGGATGTTCCAGCCTCTTTTTCCCGATTGGGACAGATTGATGATTCCTATCAAATGACTCAGTGGTATCCTAAGCCTGCGGTATATGATCGCGATGGCTGGCATGCTATGCCTTATCTGGATATGGGTGAATTCTACTCAGAGTTCGGAAGTTTTGATGTAAGCCTTACCCTTCCTGCTAATTATGTGGTAGGAGCAACAGGACAGCTGCAGACTGCTTCGGAGCTTATTTTTTTAAAGGAGAAAATGGAGGAGACTTCAACACACCTGGATCAGCTGAATGAATCGATCAAAAAAGGCGTATATACCCAAGAGAAAAGAGAAACACCGGCTTCATCAAGTACGATGAAGACGATTCGATATACTGCGGAGCAGGTGCATGATTTTGCTTGGTTTGCGGATAAGAAATTCTATGTCGTAGGGGATGAGATTGCTTTGGCATCTGGCAAAAAGGTAGAAACCTATGTGATGTTCACTGAGCTTGAAGAGAAGTTGTGGAAAGATGCTATCACCTATGTAAACAGGTCTGTAGCCTTCTATTCAGATAAGGTGGGTGAATACCCTTGGCCGCATGCTACTGCTGTGCAGTCTGCACTGAGTGCAGGGGCAGGGATGGAGTATCCTATGATCACAGTGATAGGTTTAAGTGGAACTGCCAAGTCTTTGGATAATGTGATCACACATGAGGTTGGTCACAATTGGTTCTATGGCATTTTGGGCTCAAATGAGCGGATGCACGCCTGGATGGATGAAGGTTTGAACTCTTACTATGAAGGCAGGTATATGGATACCTATTGGGAGAGTAGCAGCAATCAACTGCCTGGATTTATTACCAAAGGGCATGATCATCAATTCGATCATGTTGGCTATAAGGTCTTGGCAAAAAGTAATGCTATGCAGCCGCCTAGTATGGATTCAGAAAAGATGTGGCAAGGTTGCTACTGGTTGGGTTCTTATGTGAAAGTACCCTATCTCTGGTCTTACTTAGATGCATATGTGGGTGAAGAAGCTGTGGACAATATGATGCAAGCTTATTTTGAGCTCTGGAAGTTCAAGCATCCAAATCCTGCTGACCTTCAGTTGGTCATGGAGAATCATTCTCCAATGGATTTCGATTGGATTTTTGAACATGGGATGGCAGCTGAGGATCCTATGGATTACAAGATAAAGTCAGTTTCTGATCATTCAGTAACTATCAAGAATAATAGTTTGATGGATGCACCAGTGCATCTAGTTGCTTTTAAGGGGGATGAAGTAGTTGCAGAAAAGTGGATGGATGGTTTTGATGGAGAGCTAGAAGTAGAAATAGACTTGAAAGATGCTGATCGAGTGCATTTAGATCCATTTTATCAGAGTCCGGATTTGATACGATCGAATAATGATAGTGCACTGCGTGGAATTATGAAGCGCATGAGTAAGCCAGGTTTTAGAATGCTTACGGGAGTAGAGCGTGATAATAAGGCAGATATCTACATGGTCCCTGTACCTGCGGGTAATGCTTATGAGGGCTTTATGCTTTCTCCGATGTTGCACAACTATGAGTTTCCCGCGCACCGTCTGAAATTCATGTTGATGCCTTTTGTAGGCTTCAAGCACGGTACATTTAGTGGGATGGGAGATATCAAGTTGAATAACTTCATCCGCGGAAATGATTTCCTACGCAATATTGAGATTGGCTACAATTTTAAAAGCTTCATCTACGACTATCGTCCAGAGCAATTTGATTACCTCCAGCGTTATTATCGTCATGCGCCAAGGCTATCTTTCCTTTTCAATGCCGATCGCTCAAAAGGCGCCTATTCTGCATTGACTCTTCGCTATTTGGATGTGAAGCAGGAGGAAGCTCAGTTTGATAATACAGGTGTATTCAATGGTTTTGAATATGTTGGTAATGCAGTAGCAGATGTGCAGTACGAGTATAATATTTCCAGGGCTGTTGATCCATGGTCTTTGGCTGTGAATTATAGGCAGTTGGTGAAAACCGATAGCGATTTTGACCGAGATTTTTCTAGGGTTTCTTTGACCTTTAATAAGGCATTCACCTATGAGGAGGGGCGCAGTGTTCGACTGCGTTTGTTTGGAGGATATTTTATTTCCAATGAAAACAGGAATTCATTTTCTGACTCTGGCAGAGCCTTTCAGTTAACCGGAAATGGGCATGAATTAGATGATGCCTGGTTTGATGATCAGATAATAGGGCGTAACGAACTGGATGGTCTCGGTGCACAACAGGTGGTCATCAGGGATGCGGGCTTCAAAAATGCTTTTCCACGATCGTTTTCTTCGATTTCAGGAAACAGCAACAATATGATGCTTGCAGCAAATCTGTCTGCAGATCTTCCAGTAGATCTTCCGCTAAGATTGCCTTTGAAGCCGTATTTCGATATCGCTTATTCTGGGGGAGGTCCGATGCAGAGCACGGCGCTAGTGGATAATTTATGGTATTCTGGAGGTATAGCTTTTGTATTGCCCTTCGATATTCTGTCTATCTACTGTCCGGTCATCAACTCGGATAATCTGAAGGATATATATTTATCGAGTGGTCAGGATTCATTTTTTAAACAAATTAGTTTTAGTTTAAAATTAGATCTTCTAAATCTTGATAAGACCTTAAACAAGTTGGGTCTGTAATATAAGCTCAAAGTAAATGAATAATAATCTAGCAATAATCCTGGCCCTTTGTATCTGTTGTATGGGGTCAGATGCGCTGTTTGCACAGGCATACAGCGACTCGCTACAAGTGTATTTTGAGGAGCTAAATGCCCTTCGAGAAAGAGAGCAGGTCGTTCAAGAACGTATTGAATATCTGCGAAAGAATGTAGCCTTTGGAGAGATAGGAGAACAGGCGCTGCCAAAGATTGATGCAGCAGATACTATTGTAGAGCATTCTGCTATGTTGTTGTCTTATGACGAAGATTCTGAAGGTCCAGAATGGGTCAGTCATATCATTTATCCAAATACAGGAAGGGAGCGCGCAAAGCGAAAGAACAACTTCAAGACGGATACCAAAGTATTCACTAAAACAGCTACTTCGGCTAATTATACCGCATTGAATAAACTGGATGCTGATGTGACCTACGATAGGGG
>JAQXAY010000233.1 GCA_029252685.1 Saprospiraceae bacterium
TTTTTATATAATTTTGATTATTTGTCAAGCATGGTTTGCAGACTTGCAAAATGTGCTTTGTTTATTGAATTAGATGACTTTTTCTCTAATTTCCTTATTGTGGACTCAAGATCATTCAAGTGTGCTAGTAGGATAGATTTTACATCTTGATTTGCTTTAGATTCTTTTGTTGTTAATTGATGTAATTTACTGATGAACTGTGCTTGAATATTTCTTTCCAGTTTATCTGGATTATTTATATTGAACAAGCCTTCAGAAAGGCCAAGTATCATATTTTCTAGGCTGTAACCAGATTCATTTTGATAGTCAGTCATCCTGTTTAATCTGGAGCTTGATAATATCCTATTCAAGCCTCTGCTTTGCATAGCACTTACCTTGCTGTGCAGTGTTGCCTTACTTAGTTTGCTAGCAATTTCTTTATTGAGTAACCACTGTGGTGTATTGAAAATGTTGTCTATGAAAAAGTTTAAAGCTGCCTTTTGCCTTTGGGCCGAAACAGCCACATATACAGCTCCCTTCTGATCCATTGATTTGTTGTACTCATAGACTCCTCCAATATTAGTCGCTACGTGTCCGCAATACCTATTCAATTGATTGACAACTTGAGTGTACAGTTCTTCTAGTTCATCATAGTTTCTTGCATTTTTGAATGCAAAAGCTTCTAATTCGGGAACAATTCTTTGAAGGTTTTTAAGGCCTAATTCTGATGCGTAGATTGCATTGTCACCAAGGTCTTCTGTTTGTGCGCTTGGGTCAATTCTATTTGCAAAGCCAAACCTATAAACAGGATTATTTGCCTTTTCTTTTATCCATTCATTGATAACAGATCTCTCTTCTTCTGGTGATTTTGCATCAGGAATCAATTTGTATCCAAATTCAATAGACCAATTATCATATTCACCAATTCTAGGATAAAAATTAGTTATTTTATCTTCTGGTTGAGCAACATAATTGAATCGAGCATAGTCCATAATGGAGGGTGCTGTTCCATGAGTTGCAGTAAAACTTTGTGAGCGAAGTGAATCTACTGGATAGGCTGAACTCGAGCCCATATTATGCGGTAAACCAAGGGTGTGGCCTACCTCATGTGCTGCAACAAATCGGATAAGTTCTCCCATTACTTCATCCGTGAATTTTGCCGATTGAGCTTCTGGGTTTACAGCTGCTGTTTGTATCAAATACCAATTCCTCAATAACTTCATGACATTGTGATACCATATAATGTCAGACTCAAGTATCTCTCCTGTTCGCGGATCGTGTACATGTGGTCCCATTGCGTTTTGTATGTCTGTTGCAACATATCGGATTACAGAATATCTAACATCTTCTGGGGACCAAAGAGGATCTTCAGATTTTGAGGGAGCTTCTTTCGCCAAAATAGCATTTTTAAATCCGGCATATTCAAAAGCTGATTGCCAATCTTCTACACCTTGTTTGAGGTATTTTACCCATTGCTTTGGTGTTGCGGGATCGATGTAGTACACAATCGGTTTTATTGGTTCTACCAATTCTCCTCTGGCGTAGGCATCCATATCCTTTGGCTCTAGTCGCCACTTTGTAATCAGTCTTTTGCTTTCTGCACGGTGTGCATCCATACTATAGTCTGTCTGACTAAGGCTGAAATAACTCACTCTCTTGTCATATAACCTAGGCATCATTTTGTCCTTTGGTAGTTGTATGAACGATTGATTCATTTCTACTGACAGAGTTCCTGTGATTTGATTGTCAGGAAGTTTGTTCCCTGTATAGGTAAGTATATGGGATACTTCTGTATTAGATGGAAATGATTTAGTTTCAGTAACCATAGAACGTTCACTATCCAAACGGTTGATTCCAAATCGCTTTTTGTCTGAACCACTTAATACACCGATCATGGAAATGTCTTTGGTGAAAAGTGGAGTTACATTAATAAGATAAGAGGTGCTATCCTTGTTGGTGGCTTTAATAGGGAAGCTTAAGATGATAGGTTCAAAATTATTGTTTACCACACTTTGGTAAATAGGGTCCTCTTCATTGGCAATGGCATTATATGATACAGACCTTAAGAGTATCTTGTTTCCATGTTTCTGCCATCGAATAACTTGCTGAGGTCTGCTTCTCATTCCTGCACCCCCAAAATTCAAGCCCTTAACATGTCCTTTTATCCTAGATACAATAAGGATTTCTTCTTCTAGTAAGGATTTATCAATCTCAAAATAAAGCTTGTCAGATTCTTGGTATAAATTGAATAAACCTTCTTTTTTTTCAACATCGCCTTCAAAGAAATTACCTATAGTTTTAGATTTAGTTTCTTTTGAATTCGTATTTTCTTTCTTTTCATCTGCCGAATCTTGTGCAAAGAAGAATCCAGGAAGAATCAACAGGAGTAAAATCAGCGTGTTCTTTTTTTTCATACAAATAATAATTTTATCTATTTTGGTTCAAAATATAGACTCTATCTTAGCAAAATAAAGAATCAGATGAATTTGACAAAAATCTGTTGACTATTCCTAAGGTTACGATTTTTGAAGCATCTTTATATCAATAGATCATTTATGATTAAAATGATACGTTTTTTAAAAAAGGAATGGTATATAATCCTTATCCTTTTAGTAAGTGTATTTCCTGTTTTTCTGTATCTGGGTAATCTACCCTTTTCGTCTTGGGATGAGTCTTTATTTGCCATGCGCGCTTATCATATTCTTGAACGAGGAGACCTATTGTTCAACTTTCTTGAATTTGATTCTTATAAGGATCATTCAAATAGGAAACCGTTTTTAACTAGCTTGCTACAGGTCGGTTTTTGGAAATTGTTTGGGATTAGTGAACTTAATCTTCGAATTCCAGTGAGTTTGGCTTTTCTCACACTTCTATGCATCCCGGGTTTTTTGAGGGAAAGACTTCATTTAGATCGAATTCATGTTTGGTGTTTTGCCTTACTTTTACTTACCTCGGGTTCGATGATTAGGAATCATGTGGTTCGAACGGGGGACCAAGATGTCTTTGTTTGCTTGTATATGTTTCTGGCAGCACTCTTTTTTTATTTATACCTCAATACGGAAGGATTGAAAAAAAGAAAGTATCTAAATCTGCTGGTTTTGTTTACATTTTGTACACTATATACCAAGACGATTTTTGCATTTATGTTTTTCCCTGGATTTCTTCTATATGCAATATATAAAAGACGATTAAAGGATTTGCTAAGTGATAGGCGTGTCTATTTACTTGGAGGTATTTTACTTTTAAGCTTTATAGGCTATAATCTGTATATGAATAGCCGAAATCCTTTTTTTATCGAAGGGTTTTTGAATCATGCACTTGGAAGGTATGGAGCAGTAGTTGATGGTCAAGAGTATAAGGGGTTTAGTTATTATTGGTTGGGTATTTATAATAAGAGTTTTTCTGATTTTATATATTTTTTAGTTTTGAGTCCAGTATTACTTATAACTAAAAAGGGGTATAAGTATAGAGATCTGCAGATCTTTGCTTGGATAATTTCTTTAAGTTTTATTTTCATAATTAGTCTTTCAAAGACAAAGACATTTTGGTATGTAATTCCAGCACTTCCTTTTGTAGCTCTTGTTCTAGCATTAAACATTGAATATTTCTTCAGACATCTTTTCAGAGTCCTTTCACTGCAATGGAAAGGGTTTGTTTATGGGATAGTAATATCTGCTTTATTCATTTCTCCTTACATGGATGTTATGGCAAAAGTTGTTGAACATAAATATATGCCATATTATGATTTTGAGATGGAAGGTGCTATGATTAAAAGGCTTGAAGGTAGTTTACCTGAAGTAAAGGATTATACTGTTTTGATAAAACGGGAGAACCCTCAGACCTCTTTGTACACAAGCTGGTTTAATGAACAAAAAAAATATAAATTGAAAATAGATATTTTTCCAATTGAAAATTACAAAGTGGGGCAGTGTGTACTCAGTTGTAATTATAACCTAAGCGAAACTATCAGAAAAAAATATAATTATAAGGCTTTGAGTGATTGGAAAAGCTGTCATCTGATGCAGATAGAGTCAATTCGTTAGATTTCAATTTTATTAGTTGTCAATTTTTAGACAATTGTTGTTCAACAAAAAGTAACAATTAATTGTATAATTGCGTGTTATGAAGAGATTTTATCTTTTACCAAGTTTATTTGCAATAATTCTATTTGTGTCCTGTAGTCCAGATACTGAACCTGAAATCTTCAGTAAGGATGATCTTTTGAGAACACAGATAAATTCAGTTACCTCCTCAGGTGGTTTAGAGAGTCTTATCTTACCTTCTAGTCTAAATGGCTTGCCGCAAGATCCGAACAACCCAGTTACTCAAGGTAAAGTGGAACTCGGTAGATTGTTATTTCATGAAACAGCTTTCGCTACTAAGAACCTCTTTCAAGAGACAGAGGGTACTTATTCATGTGCAACTTGTCATCATTCTAAAGCTGGCTTTCATTCTGGAAATATTCAGGGAATAGGTGAAGGCGGTTTCGGCTTTGGCTTTCAAGGTGAGGAAAGGGTTCCGGATAAACTTTACAATCCATTGAATATGGATATTCAGCCTATTAGGTCTCCCACTATATTGAATAGTGCCTATCAGGAATTGATGCTATGGAATGGCCAATTTGGTGCTGGGGGGGCTAACTTAGGGACAGAAGATCAGTGGTTTGAAGATACACCAAGAGCTGTGAATTTTCTTGGATTTTCGGGAGTAGAAACTCAAGCTATCGCTTCTATTAAAGTACATAGAATGGATTTCAACAAAGACCTACTTGAATCTACTGGTTATCTGGCGTTTTTTGATGATGTATTTGCCTCTTATAGTCCTTCTGAGCGTTACACAGATACTACAGCTGCACTCGCTATTGCTGCATATGAACGTTCTGTTGTTGCCAGTCAGGCACCCTTTCAAAAATGGTTACGTGGAGACCTTTTTGCTCTATCGGATGCCGAAAAAGATGGTGCACTATTGTTTTTTGGTAAAGCGCAGTGCTATACCTGCCACAATGGACCCAATCTTGCAAATATGGATTTTGCAGCTATTGGATTTAAAGACTTTGATGAGGATGATGTGTTTTTTATACCAGCGGTCAATAATTCAGTACAGGGCAGAGCTTCTTTTACTGGTCAGGAAGAGGATATGTTTAAGTTTAAAATTCCACAATTATATAACCTAGTTGATAATGGCTTCTATGGTCATGGCTCAAGTTTTAGAAGTTTGAGGGCTGTTATTGAGTATAAAAACGCAGGGATAAAAGAAAATGATCTGGTTGATGATGTTTTCTTGGATAGTGGCTTTAGACCATTGAACCTAAGTAGTGAAGAAATAGATAAATTAGAACGATTTCTAAGTATCTCACTTTATGATCCAAATTTAGATCGGCATATCCCTCAGGACATCCTCTCTGGAAACTGTTTTCCTAATGCTGATGCTCAATCTGCCTTAGATTTGGGCTGTAACTAATTTACTGTTTTTATTTAGCGCGCATTGATTTTTTTGATGAGTTGATAATCTAATGAATTGCTTTGTTTTTTCTTCTTTTTCCTTAAAACGTACTCAACGTTTTAGTATCCTACAACGTCTTTAAAGTAGGATCTATCTTTTAAGTAAGTAAAATTAAAAATTCGCTTTGAAGCATAGCGATAATTTGATTTGGCCTTATTATTTTATATTCATTTGAGCTAAGCTGATCTAAATGAATATATATTTTATCTAATCGAAATTTAATGATAAGCAATAATAAAAAATCAAGAATGTATAAGCAAAAATTTAGGATTACTAGTCTTTTGTTTTTTTTGATTTTATGTGGATTGAATCTAATTGCACAAGAGAAATATACCATTTCTGGTTTTATCGATGATGCCTCTTCTGGAGAGAAACTTATCGGTGTCAATATTTATGATCTCAATAGTGAGCAAGGTGTTTCTACAAATACTTTTGGTTTCTTTAGTTTGACACTTCCCCAAGACTCCGTGCTGCTTTCTATTTCCTATGTCGGGTACAAAACAGAGGTCTTGACCTTCTATCTTGACGAAAATATAGAGCTTGAATTTGAGCTTGAAGGTGAGAATGAATTGGAGGAGTTTAGTATTGTAGGTGAACGGATTGAAAAAATAGAGGAATCTACTCAAATGAGTCGTATCAGTATATCCTCTGCCCAGTTAAAGCAGATTCCTACGCTTTTAGGCGAAAATGATGTGTTGAAGGCGATTCAGTTATTACCTGGTGTTCAGTCAGGAGGTGAAGGTCAGAGTGGTTTGTATGTTCGGGGTGGGAGTCCTGATCAGAATTTGATTTTGATGGATGGTGTACCTGTCTACAATGTGAGTCATCTATTTGGTTTTTTCTCCGTATTCAATGCGGATGCTATTCGAGATGTAAATCTAATTAAAGGGGGCTTTCCTGCTCGCTATGGGGGGCGTTTGTCCTCTGTGCTTGAAATTAATATGAAAGAGGGTAATACCAAAGAGCTTAAAGGTGCTGGTTCTATTTCTACCATTGCATCTAAATTGACATTGGAGGGGCCGGTAGGAGAGAAGACATCTTTTTTGGTCTCCGGTAGGAGAACCTATATTGATGTATTGGCAAGACCACTAATTGCCGCTGCCTTTTCAAACGAAGGGGGTTCTGGGACTGCTGGATATAATTTTTATGACCTTAATTTCAAGGTGAATCATAAGTTTAGTAACAAAGACAAGTTGTATTTTTCCATGTACAATGGATTAGATCGCTTTTTTGTGCGTGCAAGATCAAATTATGATGATGGATTTAATGAGTTTGAAACTGGATTTAATTGGGGGAATCTTGCATTTATTGGACGTTGGAATCACTTGATTAGTGAAAAACTATTTTCAAATGTAACATTTAACTATACACGCTATCAGTTTGGTACATTTGCTAGTTTTGAGGATGAGTATACGGATCAAAATGGTCTGGTCAATGAAGCTTTTGAATTGAATTACGACTCTGGGATTTACGATTGGTCAGGTAAGATAGATTTTGATTACTATCCTTCTCCAGCACATCATATTAGATTTGGGGTTCAACATACCTATCACGATTTTAATCCTGGTCTGTTTAAGGTGAAATTCAGTTCTAATAATCAAACCGAATTAGAGCAGAGTTTTGGAAATTCTCGTGTTTATTCAAATGAATTCTATACCTATATAGAAGATGATTTTGAAATTAATAATCGATTAAAGATAAATGCTGGATTACATTTTTCTGGATTCATTCTGAAAGATGACACATACACATCGCTACAGCCACGCATAAGTGTTCGGTATAAAATCTCTGATAAAACATCAATAAAAGGGTCTTATGCAGCCATGGCTCAATACATCCATCTATTAACCAATCAGGGGATAGGACTCCCTACGGATCTTTGGGTGCCATCAACGGAGCGTATCAAACCTCAATCTTCTTTTCAGGGAGCAATAGGTATTGCTTCAAGTATATTCAAAAAGTATGAACTTTCGGTAGAAGGCTTTTATAAAGAAATGGATAATGTAGTTTCTTTTACGGAAGGCTCGAGCTTGTTTGTTCTTGAAGGTTGGGAGGAAAAAGTAACGCAAGGCAGTGGAAAAGCATACGGTGCAGAAGTTTTTCTCCAAAAAAAGAAGGGAGATTTTAGTGGTTGGATTGGATATACGCTCTCTTGGAATTTTAGACAATTTGATGATCTAAACGAGGGCAATGTTTTTCCTTTTCGATATGATAGGAGACATGATATTAGTGTAGTTGGAATCTATAAGTTAAACGATCGAATAAATCTATCTGCAACTTGGGTTTATGGAACTGGAAATGCTGTTTCTCTTCCAGATCTGAGGGTACCTGGTTTTAATGAAAATGTGGCGTTTTATCAAGAAGATTTTAGCTATAATTATGTAAACACTTTTGGTGAACGCAATAACTTTAGGATGCGTGCTTACCATAGGTTTGACTTTAATATTGACTTAAGAAAACAGAAAAAACGATATACTCGTGTTTGGTCTTTTGGAGCGTATAATGTCTACAATAGAAAAAATCCATTTTTCCTTCAGACCCGCGATCGATTTGATTCTGAAAAGAATAAAGTGGTTACGGAACTTGTTGAGGTTGCACTATTTCCTGTTATTCCTTCCATCGCTTATAAATTTGAATTTTAAATGAAGAATCTATTCAATAAAATATATGTCTTGGCCTTTGTTTTGTTTTTTATGGCCTGTGAAAACCTTGAAGTAGTTGTTCCAATAGATATAGACGATCCAGATCCAGTATTGGCAGTTGGAGCTTATTTTTCCAATGATATGGATAGTTATAATGTAACTGTTTCTCAAGCGGTGGGTGCTTTGTCTGATCTGGAAAACAATAATCAGGATAGTGCTTTGATTCAAATCTTCGAGGAGGGTTTATTATTTGATGAATTTATTTTAAATAGATTTGCCTTAGAAGACTTCGATCAAAATTTTATCCCCGGAAATAATTACAAGCTTCAAGTATCTAAATCTGGCTTTGAAACAATATCAGCAGAGGCTGTATATCCAAGTTTAGTGGAGATCGATACTGCCTATTTTAGAGAGAATAACGTAGTTGGGGAATTCAACGAAGAGGTTAAGCAGGTCCAAATTAATTTTCAAGATCCAGTTGGATCGAACTTTTATGAGATAAAAGCTTATATCGGTTATGAGTTTGATTCAGAGACTTATTTCTATCCCTTGTATCCTTCTAATGAACAATTTAATGGCCAAAGAGGGAGAGGTGAAGGCTTGTTCTTTTCCGATGAGAACTTTGAAGGTGAATTGGCGGAGATCATTATAAATTACAGTGATTTTGAAGTTGAAGAAGATGCTGAGGTGATTCTTGAATTGAGACATATCAATGAAGAGTATCTATTATTTGATTTATCCTTAGAACTTGCATTCAATTCAAATGATAACCCTTTTTCTGAACCTGTTCAGGTTAAGAGTAATATTGAAAATGGCTTCGGTGTGTTTGCCCTTTGGAATAGTGATATCGTCGTATTAGAAAATTAATAGCTTATATCTCTAATTCATTTATCCTTGCTTCAATCCATGATCTATTTATGATTTGTGGTGTGTTATTTATTTTGAGACGGATTTTTTCTAAATAAGCTTTGTTTTTGGCTTTAGAACGATAGGGTTTTTCTGATTTGTATTTAGCACAACTTATTGTAAGGTTAAGTAGATTAAGGAAGCCATGTACACGGGTGTCGTTTATCTTTTTGTGTCTTTTTATAAATGTTTTGAACGATACGGATAGGTTCTTAAGTGGTTCATATTCATCTAATTCATAGTAAACCCGAATCTGCATAGCTCGAGTAGCTAAAGCATATCGCATATCTGAGACATCAATTCGTTGAAGTAAGTTCATTGCCTCATCTAATTCGCCAATTGATAAGTGATAGTTTGCAAGGTTGAAGTTGTAGGCATTTTCAGTAGCTTCTTCTGGCAGTTTTGACTTGTATTTGTTTAAAAAATCATAGGTCCAATCGTAAGCTTTTGCTCGAAGTGCTATAGTAGTTATATTTTTATAATGGCCCTCAGGTAGAATGTTTTCTACAAATAGTAAGCCTCTTTTTAGTTGGGCTTTATAGATGGAAAAGGCATGGTATAAAAATGCACTATTTCCCTGGTTGATATTGTATATACAATAATTTTGAAGCAGATTATAGATTTCTTTAGACTTGACAATCTTGAGTTTGTTTTCCATTTCCTGGATAGACTCCAGTCCTTGAGAAAAATCAATTTTACCTGTTATGGTTTCATAGGTTGTATAAAACGTAGATAAATCGTTACTATTCTTAGCTTCTTTCTTTATCAGTTCTAGTAATACATCAGTATGCAGCAAAGGATAAGATTCTTTGGTGATCCTAGAAAGCGTTAATCCCTCGCATATTTCATGTGTCTTTTCCAATAGGTAGAAATGGTCAAGGTAGGATTGTTTCTTTAAAAATTGATCCTGTGAAGTGACATTCCCCAAACTGTTCTCATAGGATTCTTTGATTTTTGCGATCCTATAATTATTAAAAGAACCTAGGGTTGTGTTGAATCTTTTATCAATTACTTCATAAAACAGATTCTTATTATTGAGGTTCTTTAATTTATTAAGGAATAAGAGATCCTGTTCTTCCTCATTCTCCTGAAATGCCTCTGTCCTGTAGAATTTATGGAGTAGATTGTAGGTGTAAGTAAATAAGACCGCTAATTGTTTTTGGTTTAGTTTATTATTGAAACACTTGTTTAAAATTATTGCTCTATTACAATTGTTTTCTGTGAAATTTGGATACTGCTTTCCCAAATAGTTCATCATACTGATGATATCTTTGTGTTTATTGAAATAGGGTGAATCTACAAACTGCGTAAATCTTGTAAATTCCTTTCTTTTTAATCCTTGAAGGTGCTTTATAAGCTTGTTTTTGTACAAAATCTTCTTGGTTTAAGTTGAATGTTGATTAGTTAATCCAAATGAATTTAATTTTATTTAAAATTATTTCCAATAAATAACAAGCCTAAGTTTATGTTTATATGGGCTTTTGATTAAAATCAAGATGAAAAAATCCAAAAAAACATAAAAAATGTATTTAGAGGCTTGATTCTAATTATGCAAATTGAGTATAGTTATAGTTTAGTATACAAAATATTGAACTGAACTGATTATTATAATTTAAATTTGCAAAGGTATAGAGCAGGGGGGAATCCATATTCAATTGCCTATACGAATGCTCTGCTCTACTTAAAAAACAATTCCGATGAAGCTCATTTTAAGATTTTTGATTCTGTTGTCAGTTTTTGGATTTACCCAAAGATCATTTGCTTTCACAGCAGAAGATTTAATAACAAAGGAAAATCTTCAAGAAACCAATTGTCAGTTAAGTGCGCTGGAGATAGAGATTGAATATTGTACAGACTCCCTTGTATTCTTAAATGCGAGTTTCCTTGCAGAAAATGTAAATCCATCGGTTTTATATTATATGTATTTGAATGATGAATCTTATGGACCTAATCAATATTCAGATACCAATAATGAGCAAGCGTTTGAATTTGCTATTGAAGATCCACAGTTTGGGAGCCTTTATATTTTAGAGATAATTGACGGAAATGATGAAACCTGTTCTACCGCAGTAGAGTTTGTTTTGGAGCCTTGTGCGAACGATTGTAGCATTAATGCGCTTGAATATGAAATAGTGGATTGTAATCCATTGGATTCTAGCTTCTATGTCAATGTTTGGTTTGATTATGATAATCTGGATTCATTATCGGTATCCATATTTGGTAGTGGCTATGACTGGGGTGAATTTGACGCCTGGGAGCAACCTGTAACACTTGGGCCATATTATGGCGATCAAGGTGTATATGAAGTGATAATTCAGGATACCTATGATTCGGAATGTTCAGATGTGCTAGCAGTAGATTCACCAAGTTGCCTGTATACGGATTGTGGAATTGATTGGATACAATACGAAGTAGTAGACTGTAATCCATTGGATACAAGCTTTTACCTGAATATATGGTTTGATAATAATAGTCTGGATTCTTCAATGGTATCCATTTTTGGAGGCGGCTACGACTGGGGCGAATTTGATGCGTCAGAGCAACCTGTTCAGCTGGGACCGTTCATTGGAATTGAAGATGCTTATGAAGTCATCATACAGAATACAAATAATTCAGCCTGTTTCAATGTGCTTGAATTAGACACACCGAGTTGTCTTTTAACAGTTTGCCAGTTAAATATCACTAATTACAACATCATTGATTGTAACGAGACCGATTCAACCTTCTACTTAGAATTATATTTCAATTATGAGAATTTGGGAGGTGATGCTGTATCTGTATTTGGAGGAGGCTATGACTGGGGTATATTTAATCCGGACATCCAGCCTATAGTTGTAGGGCCATATTTTAGTGGTCAAACAAATTATGAAGTTATAGTAGCGGATCAGCTTAATCCCAACTGCAGTAGTGCTATTGATTTTGGTCCTGTAGCTTGTTCAGAAGATTGCTCCATAAATATTATGGAATACAATATTATTGATTGCAGCGAGACCGATTCTACCTTCTACGTTGAGGTGTTATTTGAGTACGAAAACCTTTTAGGCGATGCAGTATCTATATTTGGAGGAGGGTACAATTGGGGCATATTTAATCCTGCTTTGCAACCGATGCTAATAGGACCATTTTTTACTGGAGACCTTGTGTATGAGATTTTAGTTGCAGACCAATTAGATTTGGAGTGTTATGATGTTGTTGAATTTGAGTTTACAGGTTGCGGAGAAGATTGTGATCTTATAGAAGAAATATGGGTAGCAGATGGGCCTGATTGTCAGGGAGATCTCTGCGAAATAGAAATAGGTGTTGATCTTTCTCAAGCAGGAGCGAATGAGTCTGTTGATATTCATTTAAATGGGTTTAGCTATTTTGATTATCCTCCTAGTCAATTAGATGGAGTGTATTTTGACTTTGAGCAAGACAGTTTGATTGAATCATTTTTAATAGTATGTATATCTGGTAGTTTTGATTGTTGTGATACCCTCTATTTTGATTTCCCTTCAAATGGTAGTGAGTTTGTATGGCCTGGTGATGCTAATTCTGATAATATTGCCAATAACATAGATTTGCTATATATCGGACTAGCTGACGGTTTTCAGGGTTTAGAACGTCCCAATTTCGGAATTAACTGGGAGGCATATGATTCAGACGATTGGCCATTCAATTTTCCTGAAAGTTTGATCAATTTCAAACATGCGGATAGTAATGGTGATGCTGTCGTTGATTCGGAAGATATTGGCGCAATTATTGAAAATTATGGGCTTACTCACGGTGTTTATGAACCAGACTCTGTCCAAGGCGGAATAGGAGACCCTCCATTATTTATTGATTTACCTAGTTTCGTAGAGCCCGGAGAAACCGTTGAAGCTGATATTGATCTAGGAGTAATTTCAAATCCAGTTCAAGATTTATATGGAATTGCTTTTACCCTTGTATTTCCTGAAAACGTTTTTCTAAATAATAATATTGAATTTGATTTTACTGATTCATGGATTGGTGCAATTGATCAAGATCTTTATTCACTTCAACAACCGATTGAGGGAGTCTTTGAAATTGATATTGCATTGGTAAGAAATGACCAGGAAAATGCAGATGCAAACTACGGTCGCATAGGAAACTTCATCGGTGTAATTGATGATGTCTTAGGAGTAGAACAGGTAAATGTGAAAATTAAGGATGTTCATGCAATTTCAAATAACGAAATTTTAATACCACTGAATTTGCCAGTAGATACAATGTTAATTTCCTCTACTGATCAGTTGCTCGAAGATGTTAGAATCAATGTGTACCCCATACCGACTGATAAATTCCTTTACTTAGACACCGATATTGCTGAGGAGGTAATTTCTATGGAAATTTTAAATTTTTCAGGAGTTCAAGTTAAACATTATGACAAATTTGAATCAAGATTGGATCTAAAATCGCTATTGAATGGAATATATTTACTCAGAGTAAAAACTTCCAAAGGTATTTATCAAGAACGTATAATGATTTTCAATTAATCGATCGAGCTTAAGTAATTCAGATAAAGGCAGGTATTAATACCTGCCTTTTGTCGTTTTTATACTGACATTTTGACATAAATTCCTTAGTTTTGCACTTTATAGCAACGAAGAAATTATTGGTTTTAAATTGATTTGAAGTGGCAGAACTTTATAATGATAATCCAACTTTAGAGGGTCTAAAGAAGATGGATGAGGCAAGGCAAGGAGAAATACTTAAAATGCCTGTCAGTGATACTGCAAGTAAATTGTTCTATATAGAGAGCTATGGCTGTCAGATGAACTTTAATGATTCTGAGGTGGTAGCATCTATTCTTGCTGAAGATGGCTTTGGCCCTACACGAAATATGGAGATTGCAGATCTAATATTGATCAATACATGCTCTATTCGTGAAAAGGCAGAGGATACCGTACGTAAGCGATTGAGAATATTTGACAAACTTAAAGTAGAGCGAAAAGGCCTTGTCGTGGGTGTTCTTGGCTGTATGGCTGAGCGTCTGAAAAAGAAATTTTTAGAAGAAGAGAAATTAGTTGATATAGTGGTAGGACCTGATGCCTACCGGGATCTTCCCAACCTTGTTGCTGGTGCTAATGACGGTGATAGAGGTGTGAACGTACTCTTATCTAGGGAAGAGACTTATGCAGATATTAGCCCCCTAAGATTAGGTTCAAACGGTGTTTCTGCATTCATCTCAATTATGAGAGGATGTGACAATATGTGTTCTTTTTGTGTTGTTCCTTTTACCAGAGGGCGTGAGCGCAGTCGAAACGCTTTTTCTGTAGTAGCAGAAGCACAAGATCTTGTAAATAAGGGATACAAGGAGGTGACGCTTCTTGGGCAAAATGTAGATTCATATAAATGGGAGAATCCAGAAACTAAAGAACTTGTAAGTTTTGCAGGTCTTCTTGAAATGGTTGCCCTAGTAAATACGGACTTAAGGGTTCGCTTTTCTACCTCACACCCTAAAGATATTACAGACGAGGTGCTGTTTACTATGAAGAAGTATGAAAATATTTGCGAGTATATTCACCTTCCTGTGCAGTCTGGTAATTCGAGGATTCTTGATAAAATGAATCGTACTTATGATCGAGAATGGTATAAGCAGAAGATAGATCGGATTTATGAAATCATGCCTGATTGTGCTATTTCTTCTGATATTATAACAGGATTTTGTTCTGAAACGGAAGAAGAACATCAAGAGACTATGAGTATCATTGAGTACTCTAATTACTCAATGTCTTATATGTTTTTCTATTCTGAGCGTCCGGGTACACTTGCTGCTAGAAAGTTTGAGGATGATATTCCTTTGGAAGTTAAAAAGCGCAGGTTGACTGAAGTAATCCGTGTTCAAAATGCGATCTCACTAAAGCACAATCAGAAAGATATAGGAAAGGTATTTAAAGTGTTGATAGAGGGAGATTCTAAAAAATCTGATTTAGATTTTAAAGGAAGGAATTCACAAAACAAAGTGATTGTTTTTCCTAAGGAAGATGGACTTAAAGCAAGTGATTATACTTGGGTTATGGTTGAATCAGCTTCTTCTGCAACATTGAAGGGACATATTGTGAAAAATCCATCAAGCTAAACTATTAGATTTTATTCATGCAGAATCTTCAATCCATAAAACAACGCTTTGGGATTATTGGACGCTCTGAATTATTGGAGCGGGCACTAGGCATAGCTGTTCGTGTGGCGAATACTGATCTATCCGTATTGATTACTGGTGAAAGTGGTGTAGGTAAAGAGGTTTTTTCAAAGATTATTCATAGTCTATCACAGAGAAAGCACAATGGGTTTATTGCAATAAATTGTGGAGCCATTCCGGAAGGGACAATAAACTCAGAACTTTTTGGTCACGATAAAGGCGCTTTTACAGGGGCTACCGCAGATCGCAAAGGATACTTCGAAACAGTAAACGGAGGTACGATATTTTTAGATGAGATTGGCGAGATGCCTTTAGATACGCAAGCCTATTTACTAAGGATATTGGAGAGTGGTGAATATATCAAGGTTGGATCTTCCAAAGTGCTTAAGACAGATGTTCGTATTGTTGCCGCTACTAATGTAAATCTTCAAGATAAAATTAATGCAGGGAAATTTAGAGAAGACCTTTTTTATAGATTGAATACAATTCATATACCTGTTCCTGCTCTAAAAGAAAGGAGAGAAGATATAAATCTGTTGTTTAGAAAATTTGCCTCGGACTTTTCTGAGAAATATCGATCTGAAGTTGTGCGCTTAGATGAAGACGCAAGCAAGGTCTTAACGAATTATAGTTGGCCAGGTAATATTCGTGAATTGCGTAATCTTGCTGAGCAGATATCTGTCATGGCTGAGAAACGAATGGTTGATGCTGAAGCACTGCGAGATATTGCTCCGCAACTTTTTAAGCACAATCTGCCAATGATGCAATCTTCGGAAAAGGGAGATAGCGGAATAGCTGATATGAATGAGCGAGAAATTCTTTATAAGTTGCTTTTTGATATGAAAAATGACTTAGCTTATGTCAAGAATTTAATTTCTGATCTAATACGAGAGAACAATCTTAAAGTGGAGGACATTGAGCGTCTACGCCAATTTGGACTTCCTGCTCCGACGTCAAATGATTTACGATCTTCAACAGATCCTGTGAATTTAAATACTGATTTCAATTCTAAATCACCTGTTGAGGAATTTGTGATTAATAATCCTGTGAATGAAGAACCTACCTTTATAATTCACGAATCCTCAGAAGAAGATTTTCATCCCTCTGAAGAATTCGAGGAGAACTTATCCATTGAGGATATGGAAAAATCTTTTATAACAAAGGCTCTAAAAAAACACAGGGGAAAAAGAAAAGAAGCTGCTTTTGAACTTGGTATCTCCGAGCGAACACTTTATCGCAAGATCAAGCAATATGAAATTCAGGAATAAGAAATCCTAGTATGCGAAAATTAAAGCTTACAGAGTTAAACAGGCTAAGTTTGCAAGAATATAAGTCGAAGGCTAAACAACCTTTAGTTCTTGTTATGGATAATATACGTTCAGGCTTGAATATAGGTTCTGCATTTCGAGTGGCAGATTGCTTTGCATTAGAGCGCATAGTACTTTGTGGAATAAGCCAGACACCACCGCATCGAGAAATTATGCGATCGGCAATTGGTGCTGAACAATCCGTTGATTGGTCTTACGAAAAAGATACTGTAGATGCTTTAAAATCTCTTAAAGAGCAGGGATATCAGATAGTAGGCGTAGAGCAAACTACGACATCGATTCCGCTCTCTACCTTTGAGTGGTCAGGCGAAACACCGATTGCGCTTGTATTGGGTAATGAAGTCAAAGGTGTGAGCGATACAGCCTTAGAGTACCTAGACGTATGCTTAGAAGTGCCACAACAAGGCACAAAGCATTCACTAAATGTAGCCGTTTGTACAGGTATAGTAGTTTACGATCTTATTAGACGCATTCAATAAAAAAAGCAATTCTTAATAGAATTGCTCTTTTCTTACCAATTGAATACTTTATCAATAATTATTCTTCCTCGGTCATTCTTTTTGACTGTACATACTTCATTGTTTGCATCATGTTCTAAAAAGAGATTCCACTGTCCTTCCAATGCACCAATAGCAAGATCCTCTTTCTCTTTTAAGGAGTCCAAAGGCCTGATATCATAACTCATTACATAGGGTAGGCCTATATGGTGGATAGAAGGTAGAAGGTCAGCACAAAATACTAAAGGACCTCGTTCAGTTTCTGCGTGGAGAATCATCATGGCTTCTGTGTGGCCGTAGGTAAATCGCACACTCAACTTATCCATCCATTGCACTGGATCTTTTTGTACATCGATGAATTGGAGCTTTCCGCTTTCTTTTAGAGGAACAAAGTTTTCCTTTAGAAAAGATGCTCGCTCTCGCATATTGGGTTCCATCGCCCAATTCCATTGTTTTTCATTGGACCAATATGTTGCGTTTGGAAAGGTGTTTTTGAACCTACCTTTTTCATCTATATACACTGCACCACCTACATGATCAAAATGAAGGTGGGTAAGAAATACATCAGTGATTTCTTCAGGGTGGATTTTGCTTTCAAGTAAAGACCCCATAAGGTCCATATCGCCGTGTGGTTCGAAGTGAGACCTAAATTTGTCATCTTGCTTGTTACCAATCCCCGTGTCAACAAGGATTTTTCGATCTCCGTGTTCTATAAGGATTGACCTAGTCGCCCAGGTAACCATATTGTTCTCATCTGATTCGATGATTTTTCCCCACATTTTTTTAGGAACTACTCCAAACATTGCTCCTCCGTCAAGTTTGAATAATCCGGCATGTACGACGCTAATCTTCATTTAGAATCCGATTTTTGTGTTCTGTGACTTTGAGCTTTTTTTTAGTTCAGCCATACGAATGGCGGTGATTGCGGCTTCAATACCTTTGTTACCATACTTGCCACCGGCACGGTCAATCGCTTGCTGGTGATCATTAGGTGTAAGTAGGCCAAAAGTACAAGGTACTCCAGAGTTAAGACCTAGATTGGTTAGGCCAAGCGCTACAGCTTGATTGATGTATTCGTTATGGCTCGTCTCTCCTTTGATCACACAACCTAAACCAATGACTGCATCCACTTTATGGTTGGCAATCAAGAACCGAGCTCCCTGAGGTAATTCAAATGCTCCTGGCACTTGTATAAGGTGTATGTTTTCCTCTTTTGCTCCATGCTTTAGAAGTGTCTCAAGAGCACCTTGATAAAGAGCATGAGTAATATCTTCATTCCAATCCGCTACTACAAAACCAAAGCTGTAGGAGTCTAAGGAAGGGATTTGTTCTTCCTTGTATACAGATAGATTTTTTAAACTTGATGCCATAGTGATTAAATTTAAAAACCCATCATGCTATAGGGCTTGATGGGTTTTATTTATAATGTTTGGAGAGATTTTACAATCTAGCCAAATATTTTTCTGCATTTGCAAGTTGAGCTGAATTTGGAAAATCAGAAACAACTTCTTGATAAGCTGCTTTTGCAGCATCCGTATTACCTTGCTTCTCGCTTAGAAGACCAAGACGAATTAGGTAAATAGGAGTTAGTGATTCTATTGATCCTGCTTTTGAAGCTTTTCCGTATTCTGACAAAGCTTTGTCGAATTGGCCAAGCTCTGAATAGCAATCTCCAAGTGTTCCATGCTTCATGATAGAAAGAAGATCTCCATCATTTTTAACCTTAGAAAGAATGTCAGCAGCTGTTTGGTAGTCTCCTTGCTTCATGTAAGAAACACCTCTGTAATAGTTTGCTACATTTTTTGAATCAGTACCATACTCATTAACGAATTGGTTAAGACCAAGTTCACCCACGAATGGTTCAGTAAGAGCTAGGTTAAATGAATCCTTAGTAAATTGTTCTTCAGCTTTATACATCGCTGCAAGCGCTTTGTCTTGTTTCCCAGGAAGGATCATTCCCTTGTAAATAACGAAAATGCCAAATATTGCAACTAATGCAACGATAACTCCGAATACTGCAAGTTGATTCTTCTCGACAAAGGACTGTGCTTTGTCTCTTGTTTCTACCAAATCAATTAGTACTTCGTTTTCGTTTTGTTTTTTCTTTCTCTTTGCCATAATATAAATCTTACAAAAGTGGTTTTTAACCTCGCAAAAATAATTAAATCTCTAACTTAATCAAGGATGATTTAATTTTTTATTAGTCTTTTATGAATGGATAGTCTTCTTGCATATAATTATCCGTGTATAATTCCGAAGGATCAGGGTATTCTCCTGCTTCTGCATATGCTACTGCATCGTCAATTTCCTTCTTGATCATATCCTTGATTGCTTTGATCGCTTCTGGTGTGGCAATGCCTCCATCAACAATTTTTGCTTCTAGGACTTTTACAGGATCTTTCTCTTTATATTCTGCAACCTCTTCTTTTGATCTGTATTTCCCTGGATCAGATACCGAATGTCCTTTGAATCGGTAGGTTCTTATTTCTAGGTAGTAAGGCCCCTTTCCAGCGCGAATATGTTCAGCTGCGGTCATTACTGCATTGTATACAGCTTCAGGATCCATGCCGTCTACTGATGCTGATGGCATATCATAAGATAAGCCCAATTTGACCATGTCTGTGACATTAGATGTACGAGATGTTGAAGTACCCATAGCGTAGCCATTATTCTCGCAAACAAATAATGCAGGAATATCCCAAGCCATCGCCATATTGAATGCTTCATGTAAAGCACCTTGACGAGCTGCTCCATCACCGAACATAGTTACACAAAGATTATCTGTGCCTTTATATTTTTCAGCAAAAGCAATACCCGCACCAATTGGAATTTGAGCGCCTACAATACCATTACCTCCAAAGTAGTTATGTTCAGCTGAAAAGAAGTGCATAGAACCACCTTTACCTTTATTGATACCGTTGGATTTACCCATTAGCTCAGCCATAGCTTTGTTCGTTGGGATTCCACGACCGATTGCCGTACCATGCTGTCTGTAGGCAGTAACAAGATTATCTTCTCTACGAAGCGCAGATTCCATGCCTGCTGTAATTGCTTCTTGACCGATATAAACATGGCAGAAACCACGAATTTTTTGCTGACCATAGAGCATTAGTGCTCGTTCTTCAAACTTTCTGATACGCAACATGGTTTCGTACCATTGCATATACATTTCATTGCTGATAACAGCCTTTTTCGCTCTAGTCGAACGCTTTTTTGCCGTAGGCTTTACTTTCTTAGTCGCTTGCTCCATAACTAATAATAGTATTTTGATTTTGCTTTGTGCAAATTTACAAAATTAACGCGCCAAAGATACATTTAAAATGCTTCTTTTACCTAAATTGTCATACTTCCTATTAATAAAATTACTTTTCATTAAAACCTGCTCACTTGTATATAGTAGAAATTCAATTGATTAACTATAAAAATTATAGCCATAAGTCATTTGATTGCTCTAATGGGATTAATTGTTTTGTTGGTCTGAATGGTGTAGGCAAGACCAATGTTCTTGATGCAATTTACTATATGTGCATGACCAAAAGTCGATTTTCCTCCACGGATCGGAATGTTATGAAAAGGGGTGCATCCTTTTGTAGAGTAGTGATGCAGGTGCAGAATGAGGTAGAAGGTTCTGAACCGGATCAACTTGTATTAAAGTTGATCCCAGGTCAACGGAAGGAATTGGAATTCAATAAGGAAATTTATCAAAAATTGGCAGATCATGTTGGACGTTTTCCTGTTGTGCTTATAGCCCCGGATGATACAGATCTTGTTCGGGAAGGGAGTGAATCTAGAAGGAAGTTTTTGGATAATACACTTAGTCAAATTGACCCGCTCTATTTGAAACATTTGCTGCAATACAATAGGATTTTAAAGCAGCGATCTGCTTTATTGAAGATGGACGGTCCTCATTTGAAGCCTGATGATGAGCTTCTTAAAGCTTATGATGATCAACTCGAGCAGCCTGCCATTTATATCCATGAGCAACGTCGTGAATTTGTCGAGAAACTAATCCCTTTATTTCATAAATACTATGGTTCAATCTCTGGAGAGCGTGAGCGTGTGGAGATCCGATATAAATCAAAGCTTAACGAATTAAGTTGGGAGGAATATATCAGCCAGTACAAATTGCAAGATATTCATTCACAGCGTTGTAATGCTGGGATTCATAAGGATGATCTTGTCTTTATTATGGATGATGAACGGGTGAAGCAGTTTTCGTCTCAAGGTCAGCGGAAATCTTTCGTGCTAGCTCTTAAGCTTAGTCAGTATGAGCAGCTTAGAGTCTCTAGAGCTATAAAACCTTTATTGCTATTGGATGATATATTTGATAAACTCGATCGCAAGCGCGTCCAAAATCTTATGGAGCTATTGGGTAGACAAGATTTTGGCCAAATTTTTATAACAGACACGGATGCAGAGCGTATGAAGCTTGTTGTTTCAGGAGTTGATAAACCGCATAAGGTTTTTGAATTAGAGGCAGAGGAGGAACTTTAATTTTTTATCTTATCTTACTAGAAGGAACAGAATTTGTTTTATGAAAAGTGGAAAGACCCAAAAGTTTGGTGATGTTTTGAAGATGTGGATGGAGACTATGGAGAAACGCTCCAAGCTTGATGAGGTATTAATACAGCGAGTTTGGTCCAAACGTATGGGCAAAACAATCAATGAATACACAAAGGAAATTAGACTCGTTCGAAAGAAGGTTTACATTCGCATTACCTCCGCACCATTGAAGCAAGAAATGGCAATGAATAAAGACAAGATAAAGGATATGTTTAATAGAGCCTTTCAAGATCATGTTGTCGATGAGGTCATCATAAAATAAAAAAAGCTTCGAAATTACTTCGAAGCTTTTTTTATTGAATAGCTAAAGATTATTTAGCTCTTGCCATTGCCATTTGAACAGCATTGTACATATTTACAGTACCACCTGAAACTGAAAGTTCAGAAAAAGGAACCGTTTTACCACCTTCTTCTTGACCAGGTAATAAAACATCCCAATCAAGTTTGGTAGAGCTTTCCATAATTATTTCTCTTACATCAGCTGCTGATAATGCAGGGAAGTAAGATCTTAGTACCGCAGCTACACCTGCACATGCAGGAGATGCCATAGAAGTACCTGAAATTGCATTGTATCCATTATCAGGCCATGTAGCATAGATATCTACTCCAGGAGCAAATACATCTACATTGTTTTTACCATAATTAGAGAAACGAGCTGGAGAGTTAGATTCACCTTTCCAATCCAATGCACCAATCTCTAACCAGTTTGAAGCTTTTTTTGCAGGATTCTTTTTGTAAGAATCATTTGGAAAGTTATCCGTTGTATCATTGTCCTGGTTGCTGTTACCAGCTGCATGAACAAGAAGAACATCTTTCTTCATCGCATATTTTACTGCTTTGTTTACGATGTCTTTGTTCCAAGAGTATGCTTTACCAAAAGACATATTGATTACTGAAGCTCCATTGTCAACAGCATAGCGAATTGCTGCTGCAACATCTTTATCTCTTTCATCACCATCTGGCACTGCACGGATAGTCATTATACGCACATTGTCAGCAACACCATCCATTCCGATTCCGTTGCCACGCTCTGCACCTATTATACCACCAACATGCGTTCCGTGACTTGCGTCAGGACCTTCATATGTGTTGTTTCCGTAATTAGTTTCTTTGGCATTGCTATAGTCATCACCAATGATATTTCTTGGGTCAAAATCTACATTGTAGTAGTAGTCAAGTTGACCTGAGAAGTAATCAACACCACCTTGAAGGCTTCCTGCTAGATCTTCTAATTTTCTTCCTGCCTCAACATTTCTAACAATGATAGAAAGCGTTTGCTCAACTCCTTCACCAGATATACCTAGGCCATTTATGTTTTCTGTATTTTGCTCAGAACCATCTAGCTTTTCGATTACAAGATTAGTAACTCTAAGCATTTCTGAATAACGTGTTCTTAGAGGAGCTGCATTATCTACAGATTCCTGCCAAGCAGTTTTGATATCTTGGTATCTTTTGAAGTCTGCTTTGTCCTTTTTTGAGATGTCATCAGCAGATTTACCTTCATATTTTTCCATGTACATTCTGTACAAACGTGTGATTTCAAGGTTGTCTTGGTTTATTTCACCATTTGCACCACCAATGAAGTTCCAACCATGAATATCATCGATGTAACCATTTTTATCATCATCGATACCATTACCTGGGATTTCACCTTCGTTCACCCACATAACGTTTTTAAGATCGTCATGAACTTCCTCTATACCGGAGTCAATAACTGCAACAACTACTGTAGTACTTTTCTTTCCTTTTAGTAGTTCCTCGTATGCTTTGATCGTACTCATTCCCTGAACACCATCCTTTTCCATGTCAAGGTGATGCCAGTTCTCTGTAGGTCCCTGAGCTGAAAGTGAAAGAGATCCTGCAATTAGAAGAGCAGATAATGCTAAATTTTTAATTTTCATAGACGGATTTGATTTTTTAAAAAAAAATATGGCAGGACTTGATGTATAGGTTCTTTAAGAACGAATATTTGCGCCCACTTATTTTCATGAAATACTATCATTCACAGATTGCTAAGATATTGAATGTACCGAAACTAACGGAATTTTTTTTTGTGAAAAGGAAATTTAATGTATCAAGTCGTATATTTAGAGGACTAAACAGCTTAAAATTTATACTAAACATTATATGAAAAAGGTCTTTTTATCTTTGATTTTCGCACCGCTTTTACTTCTTAACAGTGTGAGTGCTCAGCATTTTGATATTGGAGCTACTCTTGGCACGAGTAACTATATTGGCGATCTAAGCCTTAATTCCACAAAGATGTATCTAAAGGAAAGTAATTTTTCTGGCGGAGTGCATGTTCGATTCAATATGAATCCTTTGCTTTCATTTAAACTCGCTGCAAATTATGCTGGGATATCTGGAACAGATGAAAATGCTAGAATTCAGGAGCTTAGAAATAGAAATTTAAGTTTTGCATCGAATATTTTCGAGGGTATGTTTGCCGTAGAAGTTAATATTCCCGGCTTTCAGCCTTATGGTCTCAACCAGCCTTTCTCGCCGTATATATATGCAGGTGTAGGATATACAAGTTTTAGCCCAAGAGCCTTTTACGAAGATCAATGGTATGATCTGCAGCCATTACAGACTGAAGGTGTAGACTATAAAAAGAATACATTTAGCATTCCTTTTGGCTTAGGAGTCAAATTTGCTGTCTCAGACAAGTTTAGCATCGGTCTTGATTTCGGAGCTAGGTATGCATTTACAGATTATTTAGACGATGTAAGTGGGCATTATCCGGATACTGAAGCTATGGTTGCCTCAGGAAATAATATAGGTGCAGCCCTTTCGAATAGAGCTGGAGAGTTCTTGGGTGCTGACAATCCTGAAATACCTGTTGTTAATTCACTTCGTGGAGACACTAAGCTTCATGACATGTATTTCATTTTTGGATTAACTGTAGCCTACCACTTCTTGGATAATGGTTTAGTACGAACGCGCACCAGAAATAGAAATAGAATTGGTTGTCAGAGATTCTGATAGATATAAAAAGAAACTACTTCATCAGGCCTTCGCAGAACCAATTTGCGAGGGCCTGTCTGTTTTTACTTGGAAAAATCCGTTGCTGATCTAAAGAGTTTGTGATATTGCCTAATTCAATATAAACTGCAGGTAACTTAGTCTCCCTTAAAACATATAAATCCCTTGAAGAAATTGTTCCATTATAGTTTCCATTTGCTCTATAGATTTTATATTTAGAGGCAACTGTTTTGTGGAGTTTTTGAGCTAGTTTTTTACTTTCACTGTCCTTGTCTCTGTAATAGAAGAATAGATCGATTTGTTTCTTTGATTTGCGTGAATCAACATGTATAAAAACTACTGATTGTTCTGTAACGCCTGCTTTTTTATGTTTAGCATAAAGACTATTGACAATATCAGAGCGTTGTTTTAACCTTTTTTTCTGATCCCTTGGTATTGCTTTGTTTCCCCAAGCTACTTCATCGGTGTCCTTCTTTAAAAGCGATTCATCTCGGATACCATCATTGTTGTCGCGAATAATTACATAGGCTGTAGCTCCATGTGATAATAAATTCCTGGTAAGCCTTAGAGCAACATCATAAGCGTATTCATCTTCACATAGATGTTCTTTGTTTTTGGTATAAACTGCGCCTGGATCGGGACCACCATGTCCAGATACTATATAGAAGACCTGTCCTTTTAGTTTATCAGATAATTGCGGTACTTTTTCATAGCTTGGGCCAAAAATGCTGAATACTCCTTTTGATGCTGTTTCGTAACTGCCCTCTGCCATTGGTATAGCACTTGCATCTTGTTTGAGTGCATCTTTTTGATACGTCTCGTCAATGCAATTAAAGAAATGATGTGGAACCCATAGAACTTTGTCTTCTCTGAAATCTTGTGGTCGGAGTCCACTTTCTAGTGCTTTTTCATTGTATTGCTGGATGGATAAGGCCAAATTAAAGTCTGAAATTTTCAAGGTAGTCCGTATACTCTTTGAATTGAAGGTATGTGTTTGGATAGGCAATATGTATGATTTTCCTTTTATAAGCCCATCTGTGTAATTTAACTGATTCAAGCGTTTGAACTCGTCGATATTACATTTGTATTCATCGATGTGAAAACGATCTAGTAGAGATAGTATTCCGTCACCTTCTAAAGCTTCTCCAATCACATAATTAGGAGTGGCAACTAAACTGTTGATGCAAATGCTAGCAAAAAATATTATTGCTGATATTCTTGAATTCATTTTAGGCCTGTTTAACTTAGAGATAAGC
>JAQXAY010000247.1 GCA_029252685.1 Saprospiraceae bacterium
ATTTGGATTAAGATAAACTATCACTAAATTATTAAAAAAACCAAGTTGAGTAATAATATGTTCAATTAAGGTATTCTATCTACAGTTCCTTTTAGAAAAATAGTACAATTTTGAAAAAAATATTTTACTCCCTATTTATACTTTTTTTTAGTTCGCCACTTTGGGCAGCTCATATTATTGGTGGCGAGTTAACTTACAAATGTTTGGGTAGTGGGTCTTACCAGTTTACTCTAAAACTGTATAGGGATTGTAATGGAGGAGGAGCTAATTTTGATGGAGCACCCAATTCTCCATTCCCTGCAACTGTTTCAATTTTTAAAGGCTCCAGTTCACAACCTCTAAGTACGGCAAATTTATCAAACCCAATTATTGCGGGTATCCCAATTGCAGAGTCCAATCCTTGTATTATTCCGCCATCAGGTATCTGTGTGCAGTCAGGTGTTTATATTTGGACAGAGAACTTACCCATAATCGATGAAAGCTATACCATTTCGTATCAAAGATGCTGTAGAAATAATACCATATCTAATCTTGAAGTGCCAGGCGATGTTGGCGCTACTTATACCATTGAACTTAGTCCTAAGGCCCAAGACTTATGTAATTCAAGCCCTGTTTTTGAGAATTTACCACCAATAGTAATTTGTAGTAATCAGGACTTGAGTTTTGATTTTAGTGCTACAGATGCAGATGGAGATGTTTTGGTTTATAGCCTTTGTACTCCGTTGACGGGAGGAGGTAACAATACACAGAATCCAACAATATATACTGGTGTGGCGCCCGATCCAGAATCACCACCACCTTATGATGGAGTTCCTTTTATTCCAGGACAATTCTCTGCTTCGAACCCTATGGGCGGAGCTCCTCCTTTAAGCATAGATGCTAATACTGGCTTGTTGACAGGTTTTCCTGTTTTCTTAGGTCAATTTGTTGTAGGAGTTTGTGTTGAAGAGTACAGAGATGGGGAATTGTTGAGTAAAGTAACGCGTGATTTTCAGTTTAATGTAACGACCTGTCAGCCTACAGTGGAAGCGGAGTTGAATATAACAGAGGTTGATGATAATGGAAATTATCTAATAAAGCTTTGTGGCGATTCGGTAGTTACGATAGACAATATAAGTTACCAGCTTAATTTTATAGATAATTTTTTGTGGAGCTTAGATGTAGGAAATGATACCTTAGAAAATTCAACAGATTTTGATCCAACTTTCAATTTGCCTGGCGAAGGTATTTATCCTGGGAATCTTGTTTTGAATCCAGGATTGTTTTGTGACGATTCCTTGAATTTTATCATTGAAGTATTCCCTGGTCTAGAAGCGGGTTTTGAGTTTGAATATGACACTTGCGACTATGGGCCAGTGACCTTTTTCGATCTGTCTGAGTCAGGTGCAGGGCCAAATACAGTAGTTGGTTGGGATTGGGATTTTGGAGATGGAGAAATTTCTGATAATCAAAATCCTATTCATCTGTACAAGGTACCTGGCGATCTTGACGTGAATCTTATTATAGAAGATATCAACGGTTGCAAGAACACCTTAAGCCAGGTTGTACCTTATTTTCCCGTACCAGATTTATTGATTCTTGAGCCCAGTCGTTTTGTTGGTTGTGTGCCAGATTCAATTTTCTTTTTAAATCTATCCGTGCCGATTGATGATACCTACGAGATCAACTGGGATTTTGGAGATGGATCTATAGGTGAGGGTATCAGCCCTTATCATTTTTATCAGGATACAGGTGTGTTCTCGGTAACCTTGGACTTAACGTCTCCTATAGGATGTACAACTGATACATTTTTTGAGAATTTGATTACTATGCTTCCATCTGCAGTAGCAGGTTTCGATTATAGTCCCAATGAGCTCACTAGTTTTGAGCCTGAGGTTACTTTTATTGATGAATCTGTCGATGCTGCAGCTTATTATTGGAATTTCAATAATTCAGATTTTAGTATCGAGCAAAATCCAGTACACTCCTTTATTGATACAGGTACAGTAGTAGTAACTCAGATTGTAACCCATCAAAGTGGTTGTAGAGATACTTCATTTGCTATTCTAGATATCATCCCCAAGGTCTCTTATTTTTTGCCAAATGCATTTACTCCAAATCTGGATGGTCTGCATGATTCGTATAAAGGTAAAGGAGTAACCTTTGGAATCAAGTCATTTAATATGACTATTTGGAATAGATATGGTGAAATGGTATACGAGTCAGACGATTACACAAAAGGTTGGAATGGCCGAAAAAATAATTCTGGTCAAGAATCTCCAGAAGGGGTATATATGGTCTTTGTAGAATATGTGACCCCAAGAAATGAGAAGATTGAGCTTAGATCTTATGCTACTTTGCTGCGTTAAAGCGTTCGAATGATTTTGAAGCTCGATTTTAATTCATAATAGGGCTTGATTTTTTTGTTGAATTGAAAAAAAATAGACTTTCCGTGTTTTTTCATAGTTAGGCTATAAAGATACCTTTGGTAAAAATGTATCTTGGTCGGTCTTATTGGGGTATCAGGATACCTGACTCGAGTAAGTATTCTCTTTTGAGTTTTTTTGGTTAAAACTAAATTGACTCTAGGTGGTTTTATTACTTGGGAATTAAGGTTTAAGTCATTTAATTAAATGGCTTTAATTAACTATGAATCTGCTACTATTATGAATTTTAAAAAAGCTACACAAACTATACTCCTTTTGATCCTTCCTTATTGGTTATTTGGAGCACATATTATAGGAGGAGAAATCACCTATACGTGTCAAGGAGGTGGGGATTATGATTTTGTGTTTAATATGTATAGGGATTGTTCTAATCCAAACGCAGGTTTTTTTGATCAAGAAGCAATCATAGGAGTATACAGAGGTATTGGAGATGATGCTGAATTGGTTGATGTTTTTACAACTGAACTGTTAGATGTGGATAACCTTTTGCCTACACAGTCAGACCCCTGTGCTATTCCTCCTCCAGGATTTTGTACACAAGTTGGAACCTATAACTTTTCATACACTATAGACGATTGGCCATCAGATGAGCCTTACACCTTTGTTTATCAAAGATGTTGCCGGAATAATACAATTTCTAATATTGTAAGTCCGGAAGATACTGGTATTAGTTTTTCTACAGAAATCAGTTCAGCATCGCAGGATGTTTGTAATAGCTCACCATTTTTTGAAGGACTTCCGCCTACTATCATTTGTGCTAACCAGAATATCGATGAATTTGTAACGGCTTTGGATAACGATGGAGACCAATTAGTCTATGAATTTTGTGCTCCCTTTGCAGGAGGAGGTGATACGCCAAATAATGGTTGTTTCGGTATTATTCCAAACCCTCCATGTCCTCCACCATTTGATGAAGTTTTATTCATAGCACCCTATACCTTGAGTCAGCCAATGTTGGGGGATCCCGTAGTTGAGATTGAAGCTTCAAGTGGATTTATATCAGGTGCACCCAATTTTCTTGGACAATTTGTTATTGGTATATGTGTAAAAGAATTTCGAAATGGAGTGCTTCTTGGGGTGACTCGCAGAGATATACAATTCAATGTAGTGCTTTGTGAACCTGCCGTTGTAGCTGAAGTAATAGGAGGAACTTTAGTAAACGGAATTAGTGAGTATGATCTTTGTTTGGATGAAGAGGAAATTATGTTTGATTTTTTTGGTTCTATCGACACTGATCAAAATGAAATAGGCTGGTTTTTAGACGGCCCAGAGGAGTTTGTTTCACAGGATGAAAGTCCTCTTTTTCAAGTAAATCTTCCTGGTAACTACGAAGGATACTTTTATGTGAAAGATGAAAACGATTGTACGGATACGGCATTTATCCAATTGGATGTTTTTAACAATCCAATTGCTGATTTTTCATATTTATATGATAGTTGTGTAGCAGGTCCTGTGTTTTTTGATAATGCAAGTACGCTAGGAGATGCACCGCTTTCGGAGATAATCTGGAATCTGAGTGATGAGACTATTGATGATCAAGAGTCACCAAGTTATTTTTATACCACTCCTGGTTCAAAGGACGTTCGACTTGTTTTAGTTGACGAAAACGGTTGTACAGATTCTTTACAAGGCAATATTTTATACCAGCCCGCTCCTGCGGTAATCGTAGTGAGACCATCAGTGAAAGAATTTTGTCCACCAGCAGAAATTGAAATAGATAACCTGTCTTTTCCTGTAGATAGCACCTACGAAGTAATTTGGGATTTTGGAGATGGCAATATTGATACTGGTATAGTTGTTCAAAATATATTTGAAGAAGTTGGATTGTATGATATATCTGTAAACATAACTTCACCTATTGGCTGTAAAGTCGATTCAGTATTTGAAGGCTTGATTAATATTCAAGAACCACCTGTTGCAGATTTTGAAATCATAGGATCAGATTTTTCAAATATCAATAATATTTTGGTTCTCGAAAACCAAGCTACTAATTACATAGGCTATCAGTGGTATTTAGATGGTGTTTGGCTTCCTTCTCAAGATATCTTAGAGTACGAACTTACTGATACAGGATATACGGAAATATTGATGGCAGTCAGGCATCCGCTAGGTTGTGTAGATACCATTGTGCGATCTATTGATGTAAAACCCGAAAACAGAGTTTTCTTCCCGAATGCATTTACACCAAATGGGGATTCTAAGCACGATGAATTTTTGCCTAAAGGGGTTTACCTTGGCTTACGTGATTATAAACTAGAGATCTATGATAGATATGGTGGTTTAGTATTCTCCACTACAGATATTCGTGAGGGTTGGAATGGTAGTTACCAAAACAATGGAAATGATGTTCCTATTGGAGTATATCAGTATTTTGTGCACTACACAGAGCCTAGAGGGAAAAAACAAAACTTGCAGGGTTCTATCACGATAATTAGATAAAAATATTTTAAAGAAGGTTTAGAAATTCATTTTTTTACATTACCTTTGCACGACCATTAGATATACCACTATGGTGTGATTTAGAAAAAGAGAAGTTTTAAGATAAATTCAAGAAAAATGGACGCAATTAAATTTGTTCAGGATCAGCTAGCGAGAGAAATGGATTATCCTGAATTTAGAGCAGGTGACAACGTTGTGGTTAGCTACAAGATTATTGAGGGAAACAAACAGCGTATCCAAAAATATCGTGGTGATGTTATTCAGATAGCGGGTGAGGGTAAAAACAAAACATTTACAGTAAGAAAGATTTCTTCAGGTGTAGGTGTTGAGCGTATTTTCCCATTTGCATCTCCAAATATCGACAACATCGAGGTATTGAAGAGAGGTAAGGTACGTCGTTCAAGAATTTTCTATCTACGCGATCTTGTAGGTAAGAAAGCAAGAATCAAAGAGCGTCAGTTGGTTAAGAAATAATCTAGCCTTTATAAAAGCTAAAAAAGGGTTTTTCCTACATGGGAAAAGCCCTTTTTTAATTTTTTATACTTTATTTTAGTGCCAAATAGACAACTTATGAAAATCAGTGGGTTTAGTATGGTCAAAAATGCAGATAGTCTCTATTATCCAATCAAAGAGGCTATTGAATCTATCTTACCTTTAGTTGATGAATTTGTATTAGCTCTTGGAGACTGCAAAGAGGGTGATCAAACACTTGAAATCATCAATTCCATCCAATCTGATAAATTAAAAGTCATCCATACGGTTTGGGATTTGGAGAAATACCCGAGAGGTATGGAGAATGCACATCAAACGGACCTTGCAAAAGCAGCGTGTACAGGTGATTGGTTGTTTTATTTGCAAGCCGATGAGGTTGTTCACGAGAAATACCTACCTGCAATTAGCAAAAGATGTGAAGAATTACTTGATGATGACTCGGTAGAAGGTCTTTTATTTCAGTATAAACATTTCTGGGGTGACTATGATCATTATCATATATCACATGGTTGGTATCCAAACGAGATCCGCATAGTAAGAAATAGGCCTGATATTCATTCTTGGGAGTCTGCTCAATCATTCAGACGAATTCCTGGTTTTGATGGTGTAAACTACAGACAGCAAGAAGGTACTCATAAATTGAAGGTAGCTCGTGTAGATGCATTCATTTATCATTACGGTTGGGTGCGACCACCTCATTACATGCAGAACAAGAAAAAGGCATTGGATACCATCCATAAAGGAGCTAGCAATGTTAAGGAGTTATATCGTAAAGCAGCCAATGAATTTAATTATGGGCCTTTAGGTTCATTAGGTAAATTTAAGGAAACGCATCCTGCTGTCATGCAGGCTTGGATTCGTAAGTTTGATTGGAGGGGTAAGTTGAATTATACGAACAAGATTCAAGATACTGGTCGTAAGCTTCATAAGCATGAGCGATTAAAGTATAGGATATTAACCTTTCTGGAGCAAAATTTACTTGGAGGCAGGCAGATCGGAGGATTTAAAAACTATCATTTATTGCGTAAGTAAAATTGTGTTTATGCGATCAAGTCTGTTTCTTATCCTATTATTTTTAAGTGACTGTATCCTTGCCCAGCAAGTTATTACTTCGGGGCATTCGCATAACGATTACAAGCAAAAAACACCACTTCTTGAAGCGCTTTCTCATGGCTACACAAGTTTGGAAGTAGACGTATTTCTATATAAAGAAGAAATTCGGGTTGCCCACACTGGTTTAGGATTGCCATTATCCAAGACTCTTGAGTCGCTGTATATTCAACCTTTATCAAATCTCTGTGCGAATAGGCCTAATGGTATATTTGGGGATAGTACCATTCTTGTTTTGATGATTGATTTAAAGAACAAGCGGGAAGCATTAATTCGTGCATTACAAGAGTCTTTGTTGGAGTATAAGCATCTATTTCTTCACCAAACAGGAGGCAAAGCGAAATGGGCTCCGCTCCAACTTGTAATCAGTGGAGGTCCTCCTTTACATGTTATTGAGCGCCAGGAAGAAGGCTTTTTGTTTGTCGATCTTCCTGTAAAGCGAAGTTATTCCTCACAAGAATATGCTGTTTTTTGTTCCCGAAGATCAGCAGCTTGGGGAGATTTGTTTACCTGGAATGGTCATGGCACAATGCCTCTTGATGAAAAAGAACTTTTAGATGAGCTCGTCCTAAGAGCTCATTCTGCTGGGTATAAAATTCGATTCTGGGCAATTCCAGAAACAGAAGCTTGTTGGGATGTGCTATTAGAAAGTGGGGTAGATTGGATAAATATCGACGCATTAGCCGAATTTGCATTATTTTACAAGAATAAGTACTAGAGCATATTATGCAAATACGATACCATAGAGATGATTCGGATCTTAAGGCTATAAAGAAGCTTCAGTCTTTGAATACTATGGAGGCACTTTCTTCAGAAGACAGAATTTCTGAGGGCTTTGTAACCTGTATTTATGATACCCGAATGCTGAAGACTATGTGTGGTGCTTGGAAGCATGTTTTAGCTTGGGATGCTCAAGTCCTTTCCGGATATGCACTTTGTATGCTTGGTTCAACTATTGAATCTTATCCAATTCTGCAAACGATGGTCGAACAGTTTAAGGTGCAAAGCTGGCGAAATCGGCTCATAATAGATTGTGATTTTGTTGTTGTGGGTCAAGTATGTGTAGCAAAGGGATATAGAAAGCAGGGTGTACTTCAGGCTATGTATGCCCAATTACAGGAACAGTTTAAAGAGACCTTTGAACTGTTAATTACAGAAATTGATAGTAAAAACATTCCTTCCTTAGGTGCTCATTCAAGATATGGTTTTGAAGAAATTATAAGATATAAGGAGCAAAATGGTCGTACGTGGGTCATTGTTGGCTTTGAATTGTAGCTTGATTGACAGAGTGTTATGAGGTCTTGGGTTATATTATGACTTGATTGAATTTTATAACTGAAAACCAATGAAGACATCCCAAATTTTATACACTCTGGTGTTTGTACTATTCTTGACGCCATACTCCAAAGCTCAGATCGATGTTGGCAAAAGCCATACGGTATGCAATTGCATCGAACAGAATTTTGAACAGGTGGGTGTTGACTTTGAATCCTTTCTTTACTCTTTTGAAGAAGAATTAAAAGAGAAATCCCTGATCAAAGAAGATAAATCAACTTATCAGCGACTATTGGATCATAGTCTTAAGATTTATGGGTTTGTGCCTATTCATCGAAGTTTAGATAATAAAAGAGTGAATTCCAATCTCGTTCATATCACAGACTTTTGTGTCAATTTACACTTGGGCTCTGAAGGGACTCAGGAGGTTAAGGAGCTTAGGCACTTTATCCAAAAGTGGAAGTTCATCAATTATATGGATTACAAGGTTGAAGACCTTGGTTTTGACCCATTCTTAGATGCTTTTTCTGAAGAAGGCTTAAGTTATAAGTTAAACTACTGGGTTTATTTAGAATTCATGTATTTAATGATGCCGCCTTACAATCCGTTCAAAACAGAACTTGGAGGTATTATTGACCTAGAACCCTTGGATGCAGTATTTTTAGTTCGGAATGGGGAGGTTATTCCTTGGGCTATTCTAAAGCAAGAGTTGCCTCGGTTTTATGAGGCTAACTGCTATTTGAGAATTGAATACCCAAATCAGGTTGATAAGTCAATTAAAGATGCATTTAGAAATGTCCTAATGGACGTCTATACGTCTCATTTGGAAATGAAAAGTATGGATGATTTCGGTTTAGGATTTTGGTCCGCCAATGCTTCTAATCGCCAAACTTTAATAAATAGATATCCGTTTCGTTTGATTCACTAGATTTTAGATTAATTTAAAGGAGTTGTTAATCCTTATAGTCTTTTAAAAGATGTTTGTCAAACGTCCTACTCTTGTATTAAACTCATCCATAGCAATGGAAAATATTGAGCGGATGCAGCAGAAAGCTGATGCGCTGGGTATTCCTCTTAGACCTCATTTTAAAACCCATCAAAGTTTAGAGCTAGGTCGAATGTTTAAAGCATTTGGTTGTAATAGAATCGCTGTATCCTCTTTGAGTATGGCGAATTACTTTTCTGAAGAATGGGACGATATTACCTTGGCATTTCCGGTAAATATTCATGAAATCGATTTGATTAATGCATTAAGTGCTAAAATCAAACTGAATCTTACAGTCTATAACCTAGAGACTTTATTGTTTTTGGAAAATAACCTCAAGCACTCCGTTCAAGTTTATTTAAAGATCAATATTGGAAATAATAGAGCAGGATATCCACCTGAGGCATCAGATGAAATTTTGGAGTTCTGCAGAAGAGTTCAATCTTGTTCTAAATTAAACCTTGAGGGTTTACTTATGCATGCTGGTCATAGTTACAAATGTCGTGGAGAGTCTGCGGTACTTGAAGTGCATAAAGCATGTATGGATAAGATATTGTTATTGCGTGATTTGTTGGATACGGAATTTCCTCAGCTTATTTTTTCATTTGGTGATACACCTACCTGTAGTGTTGCGGATTCTTTTCCCGGTGTAGATGAATTGAGGCCGGGTAATTACGTTTTTTACGATCTAACTCAAGAGCGAATAGGTTCTTGCAATATGGAGAATATTGCTGTTGCTTTGCTTTGTCCTGTTGTTGGGAAGCAAGATGATGGTGAGACTATTATTCTTTATGCGGGTGGCGTTCATTTGTCCAAAGATGTATTACTTGATTCTATGCGGGAGCGGATATATGGTAGACCAGTAATTATGCAAGAAAAAGGTTGGAGGCTATTAGATGAAGCGAATTATCTCGCGGGAATAAGTCAGGAGCATGGAGTTTTAAAGGTTACAGAAGCAATGTTCGAAACTATAAATATAGGGGACTGTATTGGGATATTACCCGTACATTCTTGTATGACAGCGGATTTGATGAAACAATATCTTAGTCTTGAGAACATGTGGATAAATAAGATGCATTAATCTTTTTCTGATGTTAATTTAATGTAAATGGTTTTTCCTATATTTAGGAATCGCAACAAAAACGATATATTGAAGGACAAAATCATACTTGTAGGTTACCATGGCACTGGTATTAACACAACCGTTAAAGCGCTTGAAATACTTGGTAAAAAAGTATGGAAGAAGCCCGTTGATCCAAAATCTGGATTATTTGACAAGTCCAATAAGAAGCTTGAATCAAAGTTTGCTCCTTATGAAGTTTTTGCAGGTTTGCCATTCTCGAATCATTACAAGAATTTTAAAGATATTTTTGACGACAAGTGCAAAATTATCCTCACAGTAAGGGATCCATTAGATTGGTATTCAGAGATTTTGTCTGCTAATAAGTCAAAGAATGAACATATACTTGAGCAGGTCTTCTCAGATATGGAGGCACTCAAGAAAAGCCAAAAAAAGAAAAAGGCGATTCAGAATTATATGGATCACAATATGGAAGTGATAGACTTTTTTGCAGAAAAGGATGAAGATATATTAATACTGGAATACGGTAAACATAATAAGTGGAAACGAATTTGTGACTTTCTAGATATTGATATTCCTGAAGATAAATATCCAAAGATGAAAGATGACTTTAAGAAATCTATATTTTCTCTAAAGTCACCTTTATTGTTTTGATTTAGGAAGCTAAGAATCCCATTTTCCCTTGGTTGTAGTCACGCATGGCTTCCATTATTTCTCGTTGGTTGTTCATCACATATGGACCCCAAGAAAATACTTCTTCTCTCAGTGCTTTTCCTTCTAAAATTAATAGGCGGCTATCTTCAAGGGTCTTTATTTGGAGTGTTTCACCCTGATGATCTAATATTGCTAAATCCTGCCCTTCTATAAGCTGCCCATCGATTTCAATTTGTCCCCCCAGAACATATACCATAGCTGAACTTTCGGATGCTAGACTTATGTGAACTTCAGCTTCGGCTTCTAAAAAAGCCATCATAGACTTTATATCTGTTCGATTGCTTATGGAACCTTCTACGTCTCCTTCCTTCCCTGAAACTAGATATAATTTACTTTTTGAGCTGTTTGGAACGGGGATTCGTTTCAATGCATTAGCATCGCTTTTAATATATGTTGCAGGTTTCATTTTTTGCTCTGCTGGAAGATTAACCCAGAGTTGAATCAATTCAAAATCACCTCCAAGTTCTTCAAATTTTTTTGAGGATTGTTCTGAATGAATAATACCTCTAGCAGCACTGATCCATTGAACACCTGGCGCTTCAACACTACTATCATTACCTAGTGAATCTTTGTGATTCACACCCCCTTGAAATACAAATGTTATAGGTTCGAATCCTCTGTGTGGGTGAGGACCTACATAAAAATGAGCATTTTCTTGATTTAGCTTATAGGGTCCGGCATGGTGGAGTAATAGAAATGGATCGTGATTTTCCATAGACTCTGCTGGTAGAGATTGAGTTACTGTTTTTCCACCTAATAAGAGTGACTCAGGTTTTAGGATTTTCTTTATACTTCTTGTGCTCATTGTACCTTTAATTTTATTGGTAAGGATTTGATTAGGCCTAATTATTTTAGGTAAAGATTAAGGTATAAACAAATGGATATGTCTATGGTTTATCGTCTTGAATTAGATTGATTACTAATAGTATGGGGTATGATTACATTCTTAATACTTTTTTAAAGAAATTAAATTTTAGTTTTGTGCTTAGTTTGAATTTTCATTGAGTTTTGTTTTCAAAGGCAAAGACTACCATAAAATAATTCTAATTTTTGATGCAAGGTGATCTAGACAAAACAATTGCCATTCTTCCATTCTACAATCGTTTTGGAAACGTTGAGGAAGACTATTTTGGGCTTAGTTTAGCAGAAGAAATAATAAATGCTCTTATACACATTCCTGGGATCAGTGTTATTTCGCACAGTTCTAGCTTGTAGTATAAGAATACTGATTTAGAACAATTAGCTATAGGAGAAGAGCTAAAAGTCAATTCGATTCTAGAGGGAACATTTAGCAAAAATGGTAAGGGAGTTAGTATTCATTGTAGTTTGTATGATATAAGTTCTAAAGATAAAATTTGGACTGGGAGATTTGATGAGTATTTATATGATATAAGCGCCTCTTATACAAATTTGATAACTCAAGTAGTTGATGCAATTAGAGATAACTATGGTCATTTTGACTTTGAATCTCTATTCCTTAAGAATAAAACAGCAAGTGAGGATGCCTACGATTATTACCTTAAAGGCAAATTCTTCAGGAATCGATGGACTAAAGAGGATTATGAAAAGGCCATTACCTACTTTGAGAAAGCAGTTCAAATTGATCCTCATTTTGCTGAAGCCTATTATGAATTACAGCATTGTTATGGTTTCTTATGGACTAAAGGTTGGATATCAAGGTCTAAGGCATTTGAGCGCATAAAGGTTGTTACAGTGAAGGGCTTAACCTTGGGCCCCAAGTTGCCAGAAGCTTATCTCTCAGCAGCTCAGATTGATCTTTGGTCAAAGTGGGATTTCAAACCAGCTATAGACAAATTGCTAGATGGCGTTCGCCAATTTCCTGCTTTTATCGAGCTTCAAAATACTTTAGTTGCTGCATATAAAATTGTTGGGCAATATGATAAAGCTGAGAATCACTCAGATATTTGTATAGCGCTTGATCCCAATAATCATTTTCATTACTACAATAGGGGACGTATTTCTTTTTTGAAGAGAGACTATGCAAAAGCAGTTGAGAATATAGAGCGATCAATCAGCATGCAGCCAAATTTTAAAATGGGGATGTTTGATCTCTTTGAAATTTATTTAGTAACAGGGGACAGGGAAGCTTTCGATAGCTTTACAGAGCAATATGCTTCATTTGAGCATGTACCTATGATGAAATATATTTTTAGCCTCAAGAATTCATCAGAAACTAATTTCGAAGACGATAGTGAGGCGGGTGCTTCTGGGGTAGATGGAGAGCGTTTGTTACTCAGCACCTACAAAGTTTTGTTTCAAGGCAATCATAGTCTTGCTATAAATCTTATTGAGCAAGGGATTAGAGCGCATTTGTCTCAATTTATCTTCATAAAAGATAATCCTATTCTAGATTCATTGAAAGAGTATGATGCATTCAATGACATGATGAGTAGTGTTTTTGAGATTGAAGTAAATGAACAAAAAAAATCAAGGAGTCAAGAACCTTCTCCAAAGGTCAAACAAGTTCTTAGTGAAGAACAGGTGGATTATTACACTAAAAAGTTAGAGCAGGTCTACGATGAAGGTGAATGCTATCTAAATCCATCTTTAAGTTTGAAGGATGTATCGCTTGAAATGGTTATTCACCCTAATAAGCTTTCTTGGCTAATAAATGAAAAGTTTAAGATGAATTTCAATGAATTTACTAATCATTACAGGTTAAATGCCTTTAAGGCGAATGCTTTTGAACCTTCCAATCAGCATCTAACTATATTGGCAATTGCCTATGAAAGTGGATTTAGCTCAAAGACTTCATTCAACTCCTTCTTTAAAAAAATAGAGGAATGTTCACCTCGTGATTGGATAAAAAATAAGAAGTAAATAAGAAGGACTGATTTATAATGTAGAACTATTCAGGCGGGTAGAATGCCTATTTTTATGAGAACCACCAATATATAAAATATGTTGTTTTCTTCTGTTAAGGAAAAGATGAAGTTTGAAAATGTTTATTTCAGTGTCCTAAAAAGGCTAATACCTCAGTATGAGTATTATGAAATAGAAACTTCTTTTGGCAATGTGAATATCATAGATGTAAATGCTAATAAAAATTTACCTGTAGTAGTCGCAATTCATGGAATAAGAGGAGCAGGCCCACTTTTCTTAAAGAACCTTTTAGCTCTAGAAAGTCAATGTAGAATTATAATAGTCGATAATTTTGAAGAACTAAGTCTCAACTATTCAAATGCCCTAAATGGTGAAAATTTTGAGCATGGACAATGGGTTTTTGAAATTCTGGCAAGATTAGATGTAAAAGATGTTACACTGATGGGGATTTCGGTAGGAGCAATTTCTGTTTTGAACACGCTCTCTTATGACGCACGAAAAATAAAAGCGGCTATTCTTTATTCTCCAGGAGGACTAACAGTCAAATGGGGTTCTATAAAGTTTAGGTGGCGATTAAAAAAATCTATTGGTCTGAATGCAAATTTAGTTTGGAATGAAAAAACCAAACTGTTAGTTCAGGATTTAATTACCGATTCTGATAGAATTTCATTTGATTATTTAGAATACTTAATCAATAGGTTCAACTTTACTTTGCCAAATATGGTCCGTATGGATCGAGAAATGGCATCGGGTATAAGCACACCCGTTTATCTTGTAGTAGCTAAGAATGACCCTTTGTTTTCTTCGAAACATATACTTTCAACAGCTAAGTCTATTATTCCTAATCTTAAAAGAGCAGTAGTACTCAAAGGAGAAAAACATTTCATGGGCAATAACCAGCTTCCAGGGCTATTGCACCAATTGATTCATGAAATAAGTAAGCTTAAAGAGTAAAATTCTAGAGGTTGTCTTCAATCAACCATTCCGAGAAACTATTAGCTGTTTCTCGAAGGCTAGCTTTACACAATTGAATGTTTTCAGGGAGGAATTGCTGGAAAATACCTACAATCTCCGCAAGCATATTTTCACAGGTTGGTTGGTAAGAAACATACCTTACACGATCATTTAGTTTTTCTATACCCTTGAATCTAGAGTCGTGTCTTAGGATCAGTCTGTGATCAAATATAGGTTCGATTTCTGTTTTGATGATGCTCTTAAGGTCTTTGAAATCAATAACCATACCATCTTTTGGATCATCAGCATTATCTATAGTCTCACCTTTTACAGTAACTGTGAGGTGATAGGAATGACCATGTATGTCTTTACATTTTCCATTATACCCGTCAAGGGCATGCGCCGTTTCAAAATCAAATTCCTTAGTAACTCTGATAATCATTATTGAAAATTTTTCCCAAAAGTAATTTAAAATACGCTTATTTCCAATGAAAGGGCTTGTACCCTTTAGCTTTTGACCAAAGGAGTATAAAAGAGACCTTCTGTTTTATTATATTACATTATGGAGAAGTTCTCTGTGAATTAAAAAATGAATTGAAAGACTAAAATATAAGACTATGTTACCTCCTATTAATTTTAAGCAATGGATTGATGATCATAGACATTTATTAAAGCCACCTGTTGGTAATAGAGTGGTCTATGAGGATACTGATTTTATTATTATGGTTGTAGGGGGGCCGAATAGCAGAAAGGATTTTCATTACAATGAAGGGGAGGAGTTTTTCTTTCAGTTAGAAGGTGATATAACCCTTAAGGTTATGGAGCATGGAAAGCAAAAGGATATTAAAATCAGGGAAGGAGAGATATTTTTATTGCCGCCGAGGGTTCCTCATTCTCCGCAGCGTGGTGCTAACACAGTAGGTCTTGTGGTTGAACGTAAGCGTGAAGAAACGGAAATTGATTCATGTATTTGGTTTTGTGAGTCCTGTGGAAATGAGCTATATAAAGAGAATTTTAGCCTCAAGAATATCGTGACCGAGCTACCTTTAATTATGGATTCATTTTATAGTTCTGTAGAGAAGCGAACTTGTGGTAAGTGCAGTTCAGTAATGGAACCTCCTGTTCTGGTGGGTTAAAATATACTTTGTACCCTAAATAATTTTGTTCCTTTTTATTATTAGAATAAT
>JAQXAY010000159.1 GCA_029252685.1 Saprospiraceae bacterium
ATATGCAGGATTAAATACACTACACCATTCCAAGGCATTCCAATTTTAAACTACAATTTTTTCAAAAATAATAAACCTAAATTATAGAAATAAAACTATTTCTATAGGTAAAGATATAATTCCTCCCCCCGGGAATAAATAGCTGGTTAGCTAAAAAATGGGAGAGCGTAAAGCTCTCCTTATTTTTTTAACAGAATCTATCAAAAGCCATTTTCAAATTATTAGCAATGATATCTGCTGATCTACCTTCAATGTGATGACGCTCTAAGAAGTGCACCAATTTCCCATCCTTGAATAGTGCAATAGACGGAGAAGATGGCGGGTAAGGCATCATATAAGCCCTCGCTTTATCTACTGCCTCTCTATCAACACCAGCAAAAACAGTAACCGATTTATCTGGCTTCGCCTCATTTTCAACAGCCATCTTTGCACCTGGTCGCGCATTTGCTGCCGCACAACCACATACAGAATTAACAACTACCAATACGGTTCCTTCCTTATTTCCAAGAACTGTATCTACATCTTCCGCAGTTACCAAAGACTGAAATCCAGCATCAGTCAAATCCTTCGCCATTGGCGCTACTAAATCTTTTGGATACATAAATTATCTAATTTTTTACAAAAATAACATTGCTTAGATAAATATGTCTATATTATTTTTAATTTTCGAGTCATAATTAGATCTTATTTTCAGAATAAAGCAGATAAATGAAAAACTCTGGCACAATTCTCACCCTTTTCACCCTAATACTATTCTTGGGACCATCTTGTGTGAACGACACTGTGCCTGAACCTGTTTACCCCTGCGATGATTTAGCTGCAACTCCAAATTACGACAACGATATTAAATCAATCATTGATACTAACTGTGCATTTTCAGGTTGCCACATCAGTGGATTTAATGCTGGAGATTTTTCGAATTATCAAGGCATGGAATCTTATTTACCTATACGAATAAGCGAAGAAGTTTTAGGTGAGAAAACAATGCCACCCAATGGATTCACTGAATTGACCCAAGAAGAATTAATATTAATTTCTTGCTGGTTAGAAGCTGGCCATCCTGAAAATTGACACTATATTTTGTTCACTACTTGAAAAGAAACAATGAAAAACTCATTGATACTATCTATTATAGCCATACTAGTTCTATCCATAAACTCAAAGGGTTTTAGCCAAAAGGATGCAAAACTATTCAATGACCGCAGAGTAATCAACAGTCATTCTGTTGAGGTTCTAAACAAAAGTTTTCTTGACATACGAATTGGCCACAGATTTGGAGACATTAACGGGACATGGTCAACTCTATATGGTCTAGAAAATGCTACTGACGTTTATATTGGTGCTGATTACGGTATTACAGATAAATTCATGGTTGGTTTATCACGCTCAAAAGGCTCGTCGAAACTAAGGATGTTAGTAAATGGCATGGCAAAGTGGAATATACTTCATGAAAAAAATAATAAACCGGTATCATTGACTCTGGTCGGAGTTGCAACAATATCGACTATGCAAAAAAGTGAACTGCCAAATACAATTACTAGCTTTCCTGCTTTTATTAATAGATTTTCCTACTGTAGTCAAATAGTAGCCGGCAAACAATTATCGAATAAGTTTGCTTTACAAGCAAATCTTTCATTTCTACATAGAAACATTGTAGAAATACCGGACAAAAACGCCATGATTAGTACCGGCTTCGCCGCTAGATTAAAGCTAAACAAAACAGTTGCCTTGATTGGAGACCTAAATATCCCATTATCAGGCCCACAAAGTCCCTTTGCTAGCGGAAATCAAGGCTCTGAGAAAGAATATAACCTCCCTTTGGGTTTGGGTATAGAATTTGACACAGGTGGCCACGTTTTCCAATTGAACTTAACCAATGCAAAAGGAATACCTCAAACAGATTTCCTTGCAAATACTGATAGCTCTTGGCTAGATGGAGAATTCAGACTTGGATTTACAATTTCTAGGATATTTAAAGTAAGGTAATTATGATGAAATATGTCGTTACAGCTATTCTTGCGGGATGTTTGACATTAGCAGCAACTTGGGACCCTAAGAGCATATCCTACGATCAAAAAGATCAGGTCCAAACGATTCTCGAACAGCTTGGAGGTGAACCATTGCCCCACAAAGTAGACCTTAAAATGAAAGGTGTTTCCGTGGAAAAAGGCATGGAACTGTTAACAACTGGTATTACAAAAGATAGAAACAACAAAAAAACCAAACAACAAAGCAATCACTTCCTTTGTACGTCTTGCCACAATATGCTAAAAGAAGATCCTGATCTTGCAAACCCTGAACCACAGGCTAGGTTGGATTATGCAGTCGAAAAAGGCTTGCCTTTTCTTCAAGGAACTACGCTTTACGGGATTATTAATAGGACTTCATTCTATAATGATCAGTACATAAAAAAATATGCTGAAATCGTTGAGGATGCTCGCTACGATATCCGAAATGCGATTAGAGTCTGTGCCACAGTCTGTGCGCAAGGGCGAGAACTTGAAGACTGGGAAGTAGAATCCATACTTGCATACTTTGAAAGAACAGGACTCAAGATGGGAGATCTCAACATAAGCAATGAGGAACGTAACAAGATCAATATTGCTCTGGAGTCAAAAAATGGAACTGAAGAAGCACGTAACATTATTGAATCGAAATATTTAAAAGCTTCTCCAGCAAATTTTGTAGCCCCTCCCGAAGATAGGAAGAAAGGACCAGAAGGAATTACATCTACTGATCTAAGCAACGGAGAGGCAATCTATAAATTTAGTTGTCTACACTGTCATGAAAACAAACGATTTTCACTCTTTGAACTTGGTGATGACAAACTATCTAGATCCTTCTTAGACAAGCACTTTAATAGATATACTAGATACTCAACCTATCAAGTCGTAAGATGGGGAACCTCTCCTATTCCAGGTAAAAAAGCATATATGCCCAATTATCCAGAAGATAAAATGAGTGTTCAACAATTGGAAGATCTTAAAGCTTACCTGAACCAGTCTTCAAAATAAAAGCATGAAAATTCTACTTTATATCAGTATACTCCTTGCTACTTTTATCCCTAAAAGTAAAGGTCAAAAACACCTTGCTGGTCGCTGGGAAGGATCACTGGTTCAGGAAGGCAAGGAATATATTCTAAAAATGGATATCAGTAGAAAAGGTCACAAATTAAAAGCGGAGATTTATTGCATAACTAATGACACCACTTTTACAAGAACAGTTGCCAAAGGAAGGCTATTTTCTGACCGCTCTGTATACCTGGAAGATTTTAAGATTATTTTTCCCGATAACCCTTTAGAAGGACTTCATTTTGAGAAGCAATTTCAACTACAATACCTAAGAGATTTCAATACAATCTCTCTTAATGGATACTGGCAAGAGCAAAAAAATATAAGTAAAGACTATCAAAAGATTGGACAAATCAAACTCAATAAGATTCTGAGCAAAAAGCGGGCTTAAGAACTGAATCCATAAGTCTGCCAATCTTCAATATTATCTATATCACTTAAAGTTCTCAACAAGGAAACGCTTAAGCCAGCGGCACTGCATAAAGCAATACTTTCTTCAAGAACTGTATTTGTACTCCATGCTTTGAGTTGAAATACAACATTATTCATTAGGCGTAATCCGCATAGATAATAGCCCCCGTCCATAGCTGGTCCGTAAACAACATCAACATGATCAAGTGCCTCATAAGCATGCTCTATGTCTGAAACACTTATTTGAGCACAGTCACTTCCTATTATTACAACTTTTTCAAATGATTGGTCAAAAGCATAGTTAAAGGCATGTTCCATCTTAGACCCTAGATCCCCTTCAGACTGAATTTGTTTATTGAATAGATCCTCAGACCAATCATCATTCGGTTCTATAGCCTTATCATAAAACAGAATACGATGTGTGTCTTTAAGCCCAATTGACACCTCTTGGGTATGCGCAAGCAACTCTTTATAGATTTCTAATGCCTTATCATCGCCTACACTGGCAGCCAATCGTGTTTTAACCCGACCCTTTACAGGGTTCTTAATAAAAAGAAGCAGTGCTCTTGAGCACTGCTTTTTTTCAGAATCAGACATATTGTATTAATCTTTTACTTTGTACAAGTCATCTTCATCAACTATTTGTACTTGCTCTCCTTCCTCGAGCTTTTTAGATATCGCTGAATATGGAGCTGTTACAACAACCATTCCTTCCTCTAAACCTTGCTTGATATGAATGAATTTATCATCCTGCAATCCAGTACTAACTTCTAGCATTCTTACTGAGTCTGCATCAACGATAAATACAACCTCTGCATATCGCTCATCCTTGGGATTATAGGAGTCATCGCGCTTCAATCGCTCGGCATCCTCCTCGAACTCTCGAACAGTTACCGATTGAACAGGAACTGTAAGGATGTTCTCAACTGTAGAGGTATTGATCTCCACATTTGCAGACATACCTGGTCTAAATGGGAATCTATTGTCAGAATTAATAAGATCGTTATATGACTCCCTAAGGATATCAATAGTAACTACGAAGTTGGTAACCTGATCTGAATTAAGAACTGCACCAGCCATCCCAGATGATAAATTATTTGCAGAGTTTGCGATCTGACGAACTTCACCCTTAAATATTCTATCGATATAGGCATCTACCTCAACATCAACCACATCACCAATATTTACTCTAGGGATGTCACTTTCACTTACTTCAACCTGCACCTCCATAGAGTTTAGGTTGGCAATTCGCATAAGCTCAGTACCACTCATTTGCACAGTACCAACAACCTGCTCTCCTTTTTCAACATTTAACTTAGAAACAACTCCAGAGACAGGAGCGACAATTGTAGTCCTTCCAAGCATCGTTTTCAATTCTTTAAGAGATGCTTCTGCACTCTTAATAGAATATTCTGAAGCGAGTACACTTTGCTGCGCAGACTTAATGCTTGCCTCAGAGGCCCTTATATTAGCTTCTAATGATTGTAGATTAACTAAGGAAGATTCGAAGTCTGAAGTTGAGATAACACCCTCTTTGAATAGTTTCTCATTTCGCTTATGAACTTCTTGAGCATTTAACAATTGAGACAGTACCTGTTCTTTCTGTGCTCTAATATTCTCTAGTTGAGCTTTCGAATTTGCCATATTAGCTTTTGAAGCATTGACACTTGCAGTACCCCGCTCAACCTGTGATTGATAAGCTTCTGGATCAATCTTAGCAAGGATTTGCCCCTGGCGAACAGAGTCTCCTTCTACGATATTCAATTCTACTACTTCTCCGGAAACAGGTGAAGATATTTTCACCTCCGTTACTGGGAAAATTTTACCCGAAGCAGAAACCTTTTCTGTAATAGTATTAACACTAACAGTTTCCGTAGACACCTTCATGAGTTCCGGACCCTTTTTCAGTACTAAAGCGGCTATTATTAATACAGCAGCAACTATCAATAAAATTATAATCAGTTTCTTAGAGTTGTCCTTTTTCTTTTTCATTATGTGAGTAGTATTTTCGTCTTTGTTATTAATCCAGCGTTAAACCTTTACCCATGTAAAAATCCAGTACTTTCATGTTAAAAATATATTGGTATTTCGCGTTTAGAAGATCAAGCCCTGCACGATCTCTTAGGTTTCTTGAAGTGTTCAATTCCAAGGTGTTTATGGTCCCAAGTTCAAAACGTTTTTCAGCATTATCATAAGCCATTTGTGCTGCTTCTGTAGATTTTTCAGCAGCATAATATGCCAACTTTGCTGTTCTAGCTTGTATCAATGCAGATTGAACATCCGTTTTAAGTTGCTGGCGTTGCTGATTGTTTACAAGCTTCTGATTCTTTGCACCTAGCCTAGCTCGTTGAACATTATACTTCGTTGTAAGTCCATTGAAAATAGGGACACTGAGGCTAACACCTACATTCTGCCCGAAGTTTTGATTTAATTGATCCATGTAAGGCTGATCAGCTAGAATAGGAACTTGTTGACCAATTGAAAAACCAAGACTTTGTCCATTACCATCATAAATTTCTAAAGGAACTAAAACATCCTGAAAACCCTCAACTGTAACACCCAGGCTTGACCAATTCGTACTTAAGCCACCAAACAGATTTAGTTGTGGAAGACCCAATGAACGTGCTTGAGCTATATTCTCTTCTGCTGATCGCAATCTAAAATCATTTGCTTTTATTGATGCTTGAGAACCCAAAGCAGTTTGATAAATTTGTTCTAGAGATAATGACATTGGATCAATAGTAGGCAATCCTACTTGTGGTCGTATCAATTTAATCTGCTCATTAGCATCCAATTCAAGCAATTGGACAAGTGTAAGCCTAGAAACCTCAAGATTACCTTCAGCAACAAATACATTTTGTTGATTCAAAGCAAGTTGTGCTTCAATATCTAATAAGTCATTTACAGGAATCACTCCAGCCTCTGCCAATTTTTGGGATTGTACATATTGCTCCTCTATTCCTGTTACTTGTCTTTTTGCATTTTCGAGTTGATCTTCAGCAAGCATTATCTGAAGAAAGACAGAAGCTAAAGTCAAGCCTAGATTATTATAGATATCCTCACCCGCATATCGAGCCGCCTCTAGATCATATCTCCCCTGACGAATACTTGAATTAATTCTGCCCCCATTAAATACATTCATACCTCCATTTATTGAGATTGAATTATAACCGATCTCACTAGTACCAAAATCGTTGGTTGTAGGGTCAATAGTTCGTCCAAACTGGAGACCTGCACCGACAGAACCGTTCACTCTTGGAAGTCGAGACATTTTAGCTTCCTTGAGGCCAATCTCTGCATTTTCAATTGTGATTTTTGCTTGTTTGAGTGTGAGTGTATTTTCTTCTGCAATCTGCACACAATCTGAAAGACTTAAGAGTCTTTGAGCGGATGCAGAGAAGCCTAATGTCAATGTAAAGGCTACCAGAGCAATTGATTTCTTCGTCATTCTATTTAAAATTTATAAGTACAATTCTAAAGATTCACTTTCTAAATGACGAAAAATATATATAAAGGATACCCAAACAGGGATAAATAGGTTATAAAAAGCTATAAATAAAGAATGACTAGACATTTAGGATCAAGGTCTACTACTAATTGTCTTTACTCCTATAAGCTGATCAAATCTAGCACCAAATGGTCTGTAATAAATAAGGATAGCATATTCGTTCTCCGTTTCATACCAGTTCCCTTCCGTTATCTCATAATCTATATCATCCTTACCATTAGCTTGTTCTACGAAGTAGTAATTATAATAGCCTTGCTTCAATCGCATCTTACATACATAGGCTTTTAATGCATCGTTATAGACCATGCGGCCAGATTCTTGACGGTTGTAGGATGTAAATTCACCAAAGACATAATACGATGACTCCATATTTTCGAAAGGTCTATTATAAACAAATAGGACATCCACATACTCTCCCGATAAGAGTGGATTCGTTTTATCATCAGCTGCAATGATGTAGGCTCCATTGATATCATTAGATTCGAAATAGGCGATATTAGATCGGAGTCTTTGACGCTCTATAGTAACATCGATATCCTCAAAAGTCCGAGAAACAGCCTCTATATGGGAAGGAGGAATGGTGAGGTTTCTAATATCAAAGTATCGAAATTCTTTACCTGCCTCAAAAACAATCTTATTCTGGTAATCAAAATCGATCATATCAATGCGAACAAAGGATGGCTTGATGTCATAAATAGCGGTATCCCATCTTTTATTTTGTACAACCGTAGCCTTAAGTGTAGATCTAGGGTTTTGAATATCAAAAGATTCATGCTTCACATAAAAATCCAACTCCTGATGTGTTTCGAGTTTTGAGTTCAAGGAAGCCCTTCCTATTCTGTGATCGATTCCTACTTTGGCCTGTGCTACCATAAATCTTTTAGACAAGAGCACAAGGTCACTCTCGGTATCAAAAACTTCAATCACATAGTTACCCGTAAGCTTAAATCCCAAAGACTTATTTGGCAGGACGATTCCGTAGTTTGCGTAATCCACGATTGTATTAAACGAAAATTCGTAATCATCTAGATATTCTTCTTGAAACCCATCGATAAATTCTGAATAAAATAGGTCTGAAATGGTCCAATCACTGTTGCAGTATCTGATCCTATATCCAAGGTTACGATCTTCATTTAAATCATCAAAAGATAGGTATACATAATTTGAACTGTTCACATAATAAATCGGATAACTTAGTTGATCTTTACCACCGATAATCTTGACCGATTTAATATTGGGATCAAACACATTATCAGGTGCCTGCTGACCAAAAAGACTAAATGCACCCAATCCGAATAAAAACGTAAGTATTACTTTCAATGTATTAAAGTTTATCGACTCAAATAGTCATTATTTTTTATACAAAACCGCCATGGCCAGTCCACACAATCACCCGCATAATCAATCCCAATCCTTGGCCCTGCTAAAATACTTGAATCAGGCACTGGATCGTTTAAGATAAGACCGATAGGGCTAGATGCGTCCGTCAAATCTATTGCATTCATCTTAATAGATAGTCCAAGAGCTTTAGATAAAACGCCTGGTCCAGCTGTCAATTGTGGCTTTAAAGAATTAATTTTTCTTCGCTTCATCATTTCCTCTATTCCTTCCAAAGGTTCTATAGAGCGAATCAAAACTGCATCCGGTTCTCCTTCTTTTGAAGTGACTATGTTGAATAAATGATGAATTCCATAGCAAAGATAAACATAAGTATGCCCTCCTGCCAAGAACATAGTCTCTGTGCGCTTGGTTCGCTTATAGTTAAAAGCATGGCATGCCTTATCATCACGCCCTCTATAGGCCTCCGTTTCTACTATACGTCCAGCAGTGATAGTTTCACCAAACTTAGTAAAAAGTGTACAGCCAAGTAATCTCTTTGCAAGACTTACTACATCATTATTTTCAAAAAATGATCTGTCAGGACGCATACTGAACTAATTAAACAAATAACCCTTCATACAAGTCCTCGATCTTAGATATTGATCGAACTCGAATTTTAAACCTGGAAAGATCAAGTCCCTTAGTATTGAAACTTGAAACAAATATTTGCTTAAATCCAAGCCTATCAGCCTCTTGAACACGCTGTTCAATTCGGTTTACGGCGCGGATCTCCCCGGAAAGCCCGACTTCACCTGCAAAACAAACATCAGCAGGAATAGCTACATCCTGAAAACTTGAAATGATTGAGGATATAATAGCCAAGTCAATTGCTGGATCAACAACTCTAATCCCACCAGCTATATTTAAAAACACATCAAAATTACCAAGTGGAAAACCGCATCGTTTTTCTAAGACTGCTAGCAGCATGTTCAATCTCCTTAGATCAAAACCAGTAGCAGAACGCTGCGGATTCCCATAAACAGCTTTGGATACCAAACCTTGTGTCTCAATAAGCATAGGACGCAAGCCCTCTATAGTTGCAGCTACAGCCGAACCACTTAGATCTTCATCCTTTTGAGAAAGTAATAATTCCGACGGATTGTGCACTGGCTTTAAACCCTTCGTCTCCATTTGATAAATCCCAAGTTCATCAGTTGACCCAAATCGATTCTTCAAGGTCCTCAATATTCGATATGTATAATTCCTATCTCCTTCAAATTGAAGCACTGTATCAACTATATGCTCCAATATCTTTGGCCCAGCAATAGATCCTTCTTTATTGATATGCCCAATTATGAATACAGGAATATTGGACTCTTTAGCAAATCGCTGCAAAGAAGCAGCACATTCTTTGATTTGTGAGATACTGCCAGCAATGGAGTCAATATGCATAGACACCAAGGTTTGGATGGAGTCAATTACTAGAAAATCTGGCTTGATACTCTTTGCTTGATTAAGGATCTGCTCTACTTTAGTTTCTGTAAGGATTAGACAATCGCCAGAATATCCCTCTACTCTATCCGCACGCATTTTAATTTGCTCAGCAGACTCTTCACCAGATACATATAAAATGTTCTTAGATTGTCGGACTGCAATTTGAAGCATTAAAGTTGACTTCCCAATACCTGGCTGTCCCCCAATTAGAATCAGGGCTCCGGGAACGATACCTCCACCAAGAACTCTATCAAATTCCGTATCACCTGTCAGACTTCGCTTGGTACTTGAAGCCTCTATCGAAGCTAAAGGAACGGCTTTGGAAGCACTTCCATTCTGCTCATTCCAAATTGACTTTTTAGAGGTTCTTTTTTCTTCAGAAGATTGAACAATTTCTTCTGTAAATGTATTCCATTCGCCACAACTATGGCATTGTCCCAACCATTTTGGAGATGATACTCCACAATTTGAACAAAAGAATATTTTCTTAATTTTTGCCAATATAAATAGGTTAAATAAACTTCAAATAATGGGTTAATGTGATCTATTTAAAAAACTCAAATAAATTTATTTAAATTTTTTTTTGGAAAGAAAAAAATACTACCTTTGATTTGCA
>JAQXAY010000268.1 GCA_029252685.1 Saprospiraceae bacterium
AGATGATGATTTTATGCATACTAATTTTAATTTAGCTTGAGATGTTTGCCTAAAAAAGTATTGATATTACCCTATGGGCAATTCTATGATTTACAATATAAAAATACTTTGAATTTCTAAGGCTATAATAGCAGGAATCCAATGTATTGGATCCTTATATTTTTTTACTTATGCTATACAACGACATTTAAGTTGAAGCTCTTGATACAAAGTATATTGCCCTAAATAAACCTCATGTAGAACTAGAAAACGAACATAGCAGCTTATCAACACTTTGCATATACAAAAATAGTCCACGCTTAGCATGGACTATCTTTGTATCGGAATACAACTTCAACTACTTCCTGAGGAACATTATCCTATAATTAGGTGCTCAAAATTCCCCTAAATCTTCAGTAGCACAAAAGATTTTTCAAAAGTACTATTGTAGCATCTGACCAAATAAGCTCCAGAAACATTGCCTTCAAGTGATATGTTGGTTTTACTACTGCCATTTTTCAATATCAAGTCTGTCGTAATTTTATTACCCAAATTATCATAGACTTCAATTTTCACATCTTCTGTCCATTCAGTAAATGATCCCAATTCAACCGTAAAATTATTAGCCGTTGGATTCGGGAAGCAAACTATTTGCAGCTTATCATCCGAAAGATCATTGGTATTCACCAACAAATTAGGCAGATCTGGACTACCGTTAAAATTGACCGGAGCCCAGTTGTCAGGTACACTATTATCTAATTCAGGATCTAATAACTCCAAAGTATACCCTTCACCATTTGCGGAGGTAGGCCATGGCGAATCTGGCAAATAATACACTTCATCAACTAATGCCCCATCGGCATTATATAATCTAACAGCATCTCCATTGCTCGATAACCCAAAATCAAAATCACCGATTACACTTTCTATATCCGGGAATTCTGCAAAGAAGAGATCTTGATCTCTTGTCAATATCAAAAAGCCGTTCCCATCAATAACTGTTTCCTGCGGAAATACTAAGTTGTGACTATCATCATCGTCCTTCATAATCCACCCAGAAAGATCAAGATTATCCGGAGACCTATTATATAACTCGACCCAGTCGCCAGAGTCAGAATCATCGGCAGAATTATAATTGATCTCATTGATAATAACAAGCTCGTCAGTAACTGGATCAATAGGCTCGGATTCTACAGGCACAATAAAATCGTAGGAACAAACCTCATTGGTATCTTGAACTATTACGTTATAATTACCTATCGGTAAATCATAGAATTCATTTTCATCTACAAAATACTGCCCGCCATCAATACTATATTGGAAAGGCCCAAGCCCAGAAATAGAGTTGATAACAATAGAACCATCTGCAGTTACAGCATCCGAAGCATTCATAGCTTCTACTTCTACAGCAATCGTTGAGCAATCTTCAATAATTATTGTTTCTGAATAAGAACAATTATCTAAAGCCCCATTTATTACAACTTCATATGTTCCTGAAGCTAAGTTGGTGAAGGTATTGCTATCCTGATATGTAAGCCCACCATCTATACTATAATTGAATGGACTTACTCCAGAACGGGTAAAAATCGTAATAGCACCGCCATTATCGGTTACATGTGTGATATTTATATCAGCTGTGATTACGCAACCTGTACCATCTGGACAAAATACTTCGACCACTTTAGAACCAAACTCACCATCATTAGCTACAAGAGGCTCTCCTGAAGAATTTATTACTGCAAAATCACCTTCTCCATAACCACAACAGATGCCATCTCCATAAGAGTCATAAAAATATACGGAAAAACAGGAGGTATAATCCACGCAAATATTTTCAATATATTGATCCTCATCATCGCCATCTAAATTCCCACTAGATATAAGCTGTCCGGTACGTTCATCAAAAAATTCCCAAGATGTCTCCTGAGGATAATCATCAGGATTAATAATGAGGGTAATAATGTCATAGTCAGAATCTAAATTAGTACTAGCAGTGGCTAGATTATTACTAAGGTCACCATCTAATTGACTATTGACACTTATTATATTTAGCTCAACAACATTATCCTGTTGCAGATTATCACTGATCGTTATAAGCAAAGGCTTCTGCTCCAAGAAAGGTACATTTACAGCAGCACTTACTACATCTACGAGTGTACCATTTACTACCACTTCTATATCAACTTCCGTTATGGTTTCGTCTCCTTGGTTCGTAAGCATTGCCTCTACCTCAATCACCTGATCACAGATCACATTGAGTGCTTCTATAGAAAGTGCGCCATCAAAGGCATGAACTTTTCTCAACAAAACCTTAAGTGTATCGTTATTGACATATTCATCAGCAGGATGACTTACTATTGCACTTACATTATAGTCCCCAACATCTGAAAAGTCTTGTGGTGCCGAAAATTGAAATTCACTCTCAGAAAAAGGATCAATAGTCTGCGGAACAGAAATTGTTTCTACAGACTCTCCATCTACAACAAGCTCGACACTAAAATCACTCATTACATTCAATCCCTGATTCGCTATAGTCGCTGTAACCAATTCATTACTTCCAAGTGAAGAAGAAGCCATTGGACTTATCGCTGTAACTCCTAAATCAAAATCCCCCTTGATATCTGCCCAAAACGAAACCCATGGCCTCGCCTGTTTAATAATCAATTGATCCTCAGCAGAAACTTTATACTCAATATCCATGCCAAATCCTTCCGCACCTACAACATCATAGAGTATTTCAAACTCATCATGGATAACAGAAAGATACGTTCTCATCTGATTCAGATACTCCGCATCCATAACCAGCTCACCAGGATTGGTTAAACTTGATAGCCTTAGGACTAGATATCCGCCACCTTGACTTGGATCCTCATATAATAAAATTTCCTCAGGAACTGAGTTTGGCTCTGGGTTGGTAATCAAAGATTCTCCAACCTGAGTATTTAAATAAAATGTTCCCTCAGTTTCATAAATAGGGTCAATACTAATCCCAACACCATTAGATTTTTCTCCATTAAAATTGGGATGGCAAAGAATACCCATAGCTGCCATAAAGTGGTCTACGCGATAAAAGTCTCTCTCTTCGTATGCTCTAAAATTCCACATACTAGCATAAATTTGTTTGATAGACTTAGAAATATGCCCTTCATCCAAATTCTGAGTTTTGGAGGTATATAGTCCTGCCCCACTAAAACCTGGCAAATCTTCATTATTCGTACTTGATCGGCATCGTACAGCTGTTCCTTCTGGAAAATCATCGTGCATTGCCTGCAGATTATCCATCATCCATTGAGGCATAGGAGCATCCTTGATAGCTTGTCTAAAACTCTCTAGGCGCTCAGTCCTAAAGTTGATATCATATTGGAATGCAGAATTATCGATCATGACTTGTGCCTCTTCATAAAAATTATTGAAGAGCATAAATTCGTGATAATAATAGAAAGGAATTCCAAATCCATTAGGTATCGTGCCTTCCGGAAATCCAAATGTCCGCATAGTCGCAACATTAGAACATTTTGCTCCAAAGGAAGCCGACATTGGGAAAGTAATATCATCTAATGGTTTGATATCTGTTATACTCAAATCACGAATTGGTATTTGAGGCTCTGTTGGTCTGAGGTTCTCATACCATGCATTTACCTCATCCAAGCTAGCTTCTCGAATTTGAAAAGTTTCATTTTCAACCTTGTAATAAATGTAGCTTCCTAAAAGATTGCCTATAGAATCAATAGATAGTGGATCATAGATATACGCATTAGGCACATCGTCCTGAATAGCTCTTAAGTTAACATGTGACAATGGAGTCTGTATCACAGATGTAATAATCCCACCAACCCTAGGTAGTGAATTTGGTAAGGCATCATAAAGCACTATATCTCTACTACCAGGCGTTTCATTCAAATCCGTCATGTGTTTGAAGAATCCATACCCCTCTGCTTCATGAAACGGGATATAGTTAACCTCAGAAAAAACTTCGGATTCCAAAGCAACTTCAATTCTAGACCCCTCAAAATCTTCCGAATAATTGTTGATATGATTGTTTTCAGAGCTTGCCCCAATAAAGTGGTTCATATTATTTTGAAGAAATGGCATGTTCGCTATTAATAGCTCGTACGTTCTTTGACTAGCTTCAAAATCATATGCATCACCAAATGAAAAATTGAACGAATAGGTTCCAATCACACCACCAGCACTAATTGTATTAGGATTAAAAACTATTTCTCCTGAACCATCATCCCCAGTAACATTAGCATTGATCCCATCCCAAAAATTGGCATGAATAATATAAGTGTTACTGTTTATAAAGTAGACCTTAGGCTCATCAGTGTCTCTATCAAGAATACCGAATTTAACATACAACTGATCATCTAGAAATGGAGCCCAACCTACATTCTGTACAGTCGCTAAATCCATGAAAGTTTGTGCATCTGGCAAAGAGGTTGCGCCATCTGAAAATGCAATAGCTTCTGCATAATTAATTGGTGCATCAAAAGGCATATTATTAAGCTCTGTCATGTCATCTATGCCATCACCATCGTAGTCATCAGGGTTAGTAATGTCATGCTCTGTAATTGTATACTTTTCTAAAGGGTATGCTCCTGCAGGTTCAGAAATAACCATTGTCCCATCGACTCCTATAGTCATGGAGACAGCCCAGTTATAGCTAGGTGTATGCTGTGCATGAAGCACATAATATTTACCTTCCTGACCCTCAATGGACAATTGTACTTGGCCCGAAGCATTAACAGAATAATTTTCTATTGGTACATTTTGTGCAAAGGAGGAAAAATGAGATGCCAGAAGGCTAAAAAATAGTAAAAAGTATCTAGTGCTGACCATAGTGATTTTATTAGATTGATGTATAAGTTGAAAATACAAATGATCAGATGAATAACGACAGAAGCCTCCCTAAAAAAGTTCTCAAAGATAAAAATTTACATTTGACGCTGTTTTTTAATGTATTACAATCAATTTCATGGCCTTAAATGCAAATAAAATCTGATCCTCTGAGGAAGGTTATATTTTATTAATCAAGAATTCGCTCAGCTCTGTCATTAGAACCAACACATTTAAAAGCAGTATGTAACACATGAAGGCGGCCTCTTTCTTTATGAAGAACCACTTGATATATTCTGTTATAAATTGAGGTGTCAAATTCTCCAATTTCCTCCCCAACCAATAGTCCAGCTAGTACTCCAGTTGTATTGCTATGTCCTACAACAAGAGCATCCTGCTTTCTATCAATTAGTACTTTTGAAAAGGCTTCAAGTTCATTGGGGTCGTACTTTACAGGCTCAAGTTCTTTTGATAAGGCTGTTGGGCCCGCGGTATTCTGGGTTCGAATATAATCGGTGCTATAAATAATATCAAGCTTTACATCGCTCAAGAATTCACTAATCGCCTCCGCTCTTTGCGCTCCACATAGGGTCAAATCAGGATCATTAGAGTCTCCAGAGTTTAGGACTTTTTCAGCATGTCGAACGAGATATATTGTAAAGATTTCTTCGTCTTCCATAGTCTGGCAGGACGAAAGCCCTAGTATGATGACAAGTATGTAGAAGTAATAATTTTTCATCTTTCTAAACAGTTTACAGATTTACAAATGACTACGGACATTACTAAAAAGTAGATGCATACAGTCTAGCATTTGACTTTTCAAATTAGTCTATCTTGACAAACCTAGCGAGCCCTTTAGCAATTTTGAACACATAGGCTTGTGGTGCTAATGACAGCATCTTTATCAAGCAAGTCAATTTAGTTTCTTATACCTGATTAAGGCTGAGCATTGATCAGCTTAAATCCAACGTCTAACAGCTTTTTTATAGTCAATATATTCTTGTCCAAACTTAGTCTCTAAATAGGCTTCTTCTTTTTTTACTGCAGTGTAATAAACAATAACCAAGGCAGGTATAAAACTCAATAAAGTAATTAGACTCCCAAAGATCAAACCAAAGCCAATTGGTCCAGCACAAGAAAACAAATAGGATGGATTTCTTGAGTAGCTAAACGGTCCAGTCTTTATAATGGAAGAGGTCGTCTCCCAAGGCTCAAAAGCAGTATTGTGATTATTGAAAAAACGCTGCATATATCCAAAACTAATAAAGGACCAAGCTGCCAGTAAAATACCTGGATAGAGTAGCCATCCTGGCCATCCTCCCATAGTATCGAGCAGGAAATAATCAAGCGCTAGTGCAGCCCCTGCAATTAAATTAAAGACCAGTGGAGGTGCAATTTTCACTCCTGCATTGTCGGAGGCTTTTTCCTTTTCCATACCTAACTTAGATAATTTATGGATTAAAAACACCACAGCAATCAAATGAAATCCCTATGATGACTGATACAAAATATGAATATACAATTCATTTTTAAAGCACCTTATAATTTCACCCATTTTAAGGTGCGAGGTGCGTAATCACCCACTACTATTTTTGCATAATAAACGCCCCTATTCAGAAACTCTAAATCCGTCTTAACAAAATGCTTACCTGCATTTAAGTAGCCCCCCTCTATTTGATGTACAGCTCTTCCATTTTGGTCATATACCTTTAGATATACCTCGGCAGACTCTTCTAAGGTTAATGCTAGATTCAGGTGTCCATCAAAAGGATTTGGGTAAGTAAAAACCTGGAAATTTTCATCTAAAATATTAGCAGTATTTACCAATACATTTGCTCGATCAGGACTTCCATTCAAATTAATTGGTGCCCAACTTTCAGGTAAACTATTGTCTAATTCCGGTGCAAGTAATTCCAGAGTGTAGCCCTCGCCATTTGCTGTTGTGGGCCATGGCGAATCTGGTAAATAATACACCTCATCAACCAAGGTCTCCTCCGCATCATATATCCGAACTGCATCACCAGTACCTGACAAGCCAAAATCAAAATCACCGACCACGGACTCAATAGCTGGGAAAACGGATAGAAAGCTAGTTTGATCCCTAGTCAATATCAAGAAGTCATTTGCATCAATAACTGTCCCTTGGGGAAAAACAAAGCTGTGGGTATCATCATCGTCTTTCATGATCCAACCCGATAAGTCCAAATTACTTGCGGAAGTATTGTACAATTCAACCCAGTCGCCAGTCTCTTGATCCTCAGCAGCATTATAATTAATTTCATTGATAACTATTGCTGGAGTATTCATCAGCTGAAAAACAGGTTTTACACTAATATCCGATTGCATATTGATCTCTAAAGAAGGCGAACCAGAAGTTATAGCCGTACTAATCCAATGTGAAAACTCATAGCCCGGCTTAGCAACGGCACTTACCGCAATGGGTACATTCTGAAAATAATCTCCTTCCCAATTGTTTTCCTCAATCTTTAAACTATTCACTTGAACCCAGCCCTCAGCTAAATCTGTTATTTCTATGGTCAATTGATGATAAGCAGGTAGGTTAAACTCATTTCTTATATGCTGTTTCATATAAAATTGGCGTTCATCCGCAAAGTTTATCATTGCATTAATCCTGTTCTGCCAATTACCAGGCCATGCACCCCAACGATCAAAATGAGCTGGAATTTCACTTGTAATTCTTATGGCCAAGGAATCAATATGCTCCCCAACTCGCTCCGGTAAAAATCGACTATTAAGTTCATCCGCAAATCGATTAACAAAAATATTCCTAAACTCGGTTGTCTGAGTCAATTCTCTTAGCAAAAAGGTTGACCAAGATGGATTTGGCCAATTTGGACCATTGGGTTCTAAAGCAAAACCCATGGTATTATTTGAATAATTACCGTCATCCCAGGTGCCAAAACCAAAATCAGTATCGTAGAGTATCCAACGCCATTTTCCACCCTCATGACGTGCATATTTAATGTTATTTCCCGGCCAATCTTGATTGTCAAAATATATTTGAGCCGCCTGATAAAGGGCAAAGTTATCCAAGTCAATTTGACTGCTAACAAAATCGTAATTAGCTGCTGAAGAAAGATCAGCTGTAGCAATAAAATCCAGTAAACTTAGATAGTCTGAATTATCCCCATAGATCACACCTCCACTAGCTTCAAGTAAGTCTATATCCTTAGGATTCACATCCCATTTCGCTGCTAAAAAATGCTCATTGACTTTTTCTCTCATATTATAAATCCCCCAATACTCGCCATTGAAATACACGACAGTCGGACGATAAGCTTGATACTCCAGGTCTGCCCCTTTCATCAAACCTGTCAAGGCAGCATCACGCATCATAGCATTGTTCCAGTCATTTCCAGAATTTCGCAGAACCAATGCCTGATAACTATCATAGGGCCTATCCTCAAAAAAGGCATTATCAAATGCGCTAGAGCCATATTGGGTCCTTGCAAAAAGAGATAAAGAGCGCTGATCCTGTGCACGACTCCAACCTCCGAATATCTTTGCTCCTGCATCATAGTCCGCCTCCAATGTTCCATCTTCCTGATATAATGCAAAATGAATAGGTCGTTCCCAATCTTGCCAAAAGTTAGCGCCAAAGTATGGATAACCAGGTTGGTAATCATCACCAAAAACGTAAATCCCAGTATCTTCATCAAAGAAATCTGCCGGATTTGCAGTGAGCAGCAAAACGGGTAGATCATGCGATGCATTTAGAATATAGGAGCGTGTTTGTGCTGCCGAAGGCAGATAATCTTCTTGATAAACTTTAGCTCGAACGACTGTATTACTATTGATCGCAATAGGACCTGAATACACTGGCGAAAGTTGACTTGGAGGGCTTGCATCCAATGTATAATGAATACTTGCTGAAGCATCTACCCCAGATAGACTTAGGCTTAATGGATCTGTAAGACCTCCAGGATGAGAAAACAAAATATCGGCACTACTAACACCCAAATAACCAGCAGCAGGATTTACAGCTGCAGGACTAAGTTGATCAAAATATCGAAGTTCAGTATACTGATTCCCTGGAAATCCTATTGAAACGTTTGCTGGTAGATTTGGTACTTCTAAACTATCTACAAAATCTCCATTCTCGTTAAATAAATATAGGCTCTCCCCTTCTGATGTAATTTTAAAATTAGTATGAAAAGATGTAACATTATTTAATGCCAAAATAGCCGGTGGACTTATACCATCATTTGTTGGAACATTATAAACAGCAGATAAAAATGGAATAATCGTAAAATCCGAAGAGCCATTAGAAATATTATGTGCCTGCACGCAGAACACATTTTCGCCATCCTGCAATAAGCCATCAATATTGTCTATAGTAAATCGATCAGGTAATCCACCACTATACATTTGAGCTTCATGATCTGTAAGTGTCGGGGCATTAAATGCCGGAGAAAGACCACTAATATTCGCTCTCGCAACTTCTTGTCCATTGACATAAGCCACAAAGCCATCGTCATAGTCCATATCTACAATCAAAGCTTCGATAGCAGCAGCATCTGTTAGGGTAAATGTTTTTCTTAAAAAAACCGAACTGACCCCAGACGGCAGAACCGTGTTATCATCTCCATCTCCATAGCCAAAGCCGCTGAAACCATTGATCCAAGAACTGTCATCATAGCCCACATTTTTCCATTGGTTGTTGACTGCCTGTGTAGGAACCAAGTACAGAAATTCATCCCCTTGGTTAACCAATGTTCTAAATGTTTGATTACCTCTATCCTTCCCTGAAGCCCACACTTGAAGATAACTATCAGGGCTTAGCGTAACATTTGGGAATGCCCACATATCTGGCTCTTCAAGGTCATCGCTACAGGTCCAACTACTAATATCAACATCATTGCCTGAGGCATTATGCAACTCAAACCAATCTGGATAGTCCCCGTCTTCATCTTGAATAGTAGAATTGGAAGTAACAGCTTCATTGAAATGAATAGTTTGGGCCTGCGAGTTAAAAGCAGACAAACAAAACAATAACAAACCAAGGAGTGATTGATTAATAAAATTCATATATAAAGCTGTTTATTTATCTAAAAATAAGAAAAAAAAGCTAATGAGGAGACAACTTATACAAGGCCAAGCAATTAAGGATAAATCCTAAATTAAGTAAATAATCAATGGCTGTTTAAGCTCTAAACATCACCTAGACACAGACGCTAATTATCTGTTTTTCCGAAAGGACTTAAAGAACAAACTTTTAAGACTGAATATAAATGCTAAAATTCCCAACAGCTCGACCTTTGGAGACTTACCTTTTCCAATTCGTTGGATTTGAAGTTCATACCAAGGCAATTCTACTCCTCCGATTTTATCAAAAAGCTTAATCCCAATTTTAGGAACTGGAGCCTCAAATTTTTCTACAGATCCATCAAAAATTTGATTCGCTAAATTAGGGTATAAGCAAAATGGCCTAGCCAAACCAACAACATCTAAATGCCCTTCTTCCAAGGCATTCTCCATGACGGACACAGAACGAAAACCTCCCGTCAATAACAAAGGTGTTTTTATCAGTTTCCGTGCTTTCTTTATATAGTCTAAGAAGTATGCTTCCCGTGCTATGGTGCTTTTTTTACGATCTCCCTTGATCATTGCTGGTTGCTCATACGTTCCACCAGAAATCTCAATCAGATCAATCCCCTCATCACCTAGAAGTCGAATGACTTCCATAGACGCTTCTTCCGTAAATCCACCACGTTGAAAATCTGCCGAATTGATCTTGATTCCTATTGGATAGTCCGCTCCTACTTGCCGACGAATTTCGCGATATATCTCTAAAACAAAACGCGCTCGATTAGCGGTAGAGCCACCCCATTGATCCGTTCGAACATTACTCCTAGGAGACAAAAACTGACTGACTAGGTATCCATGAGCTGCATGAATCTGACAGCCTGTAAATCCAGCCTCTTTTAAGATTCTTGCAGTAGTTCCAAAGCGTTTTATGATGTCCCAAATCGCATCCTCAGTCAATGCTATAGGCACTCTAAACATCTTAGAGATACCGCCCATTTTCAGGGGGATTGCAGAAGGTGCAACTGTTTGTCTATTAATGGCGGCAAAAGCCTGCCTACCTGGATGATTTATCTGTGGCCAAATATGTACACCAGTTCCATCCACTGATCTTGCCCACTCCTTCAATAAGTCAAAATCTTTATAGTCTTCAACAACAACATTGCGTGCCTCACCCAAAGCCCTTGAATCCACCATCACATTCCCGGTAATCAGCAATCCTGGATTCCCTTTTGCCCAAACACGATAAGCATTAATCAAGCCCTTACTTGGTGCATGATTGCGTGTTCCAAAGTTTTCACTCATAGCAGACTTTGCAATTCTATTTTTTAAAATAGAACCATTTGGCAAAGTAAAAGGTGAAGACATATTTTTCATTGATCTCATTTTATCAAATATATCTAAAACCTTAAAGGATTCAAATTATAAACTTTCAACCACTGGCCTTAGTTGCTGATTAATAAACGCTAAATTAAATTGCTCCTGCTGATGCTCAAATACTATTTCGAAATCAGATGCATATGCCTCATCTCCTGTCGGAAACCAATCTTTAACATTCTTATTGATACAGATAAAGAGACCATGTTCATCCCCGATAGCACAAAAACTATCCATCCCACCTGAGAATTGTCTCAGATTTGAAATTTCAGTCAGGGTATTAAAAGTCTGTTGAATATCTTGTACTGGCATTCCTATTTCACAAATCCCCAAAATAGACTTTGTATTAAAATCCCCCTGACGCTCATTATTAAGGTTTTTCCTTGCAATAAACTCGACTATGTTGTTATCCGAATCATAAAAATAGATTGCCCGGGCATTCCAAAAATCAAAATCCTGAATCTCCTCTCCTCCATCCTTCAGAATATCTACTCTATCTTTTAACCATTCTAAGGCTTCTACTTCTTGATTACATGGAATCTCAAAGGCAAAATGATAAGGAGTAAACTGTTTACGCTCAACCAGCTTTAATATTGACTTACCAATTTTAAACGCTGCTGAATCAGTGCTGCGCTTGACCAAATCAAGCCCCATTAGATCCCCATAAAAGGCAATCATCTGAGACAAATTTTGCGTATATATTTTGAGTTCTTTTATTTTCATAAAAAGGGTTAGAAAACAGCATTATTGTATAAACTTCAAAATAAAGCCCACTAGTATTGCAGCAAAAGAAAATGTCATATAAGCCAGAAAATAAGCGAATACGGCTTTCAAGTAATTCATTATCCGCCTTTGACCAAAAAAGTTTGCTATGGCCCAGATTATGTAGATCACCCCCAAGAAGAATACTTTATCAATTATTTTCAAATCAATATGACTATTCATTATACCGATCACAGCGAAAAACAGCATACCAACACCAACAACATAGCATAAAAGGATTAGGATCTCATAAAAGTTAAAGCCCTCCTTAGAAAAGAAGAGTCTAAGCCAAATACCCATAAAAATACTGATCAGAATATTCGAATAACCATAGTGCCTTGATATCCATTCAAAAACTGCCTCAACAAAAGGTTCTTGCTCAAAAGATATGCCTACATAGCCATCCTCAAAATTGAATGTCTGTTGACATAAAGTATAAACCAAAGAACAGAGAATTATAAATACCAAAGGTCGAACTAATTGACTTCTATCCCGATGCAAAAAATGCTTTACTGTAAGACCAGGTCTTAAGAGTATTTCTCTAATCGTGTAGAACAATCCCTTATCAAAGTTTAGAATGCTGCGAACCTCATTCCATAGATAGGTGCTATCTATTCTATCCAAAGTTGCTCTGGTATCAGATTCCTTTTCCATTAGAGATTCATTCATATTAAATTATGATTTCAAAGAGTTGGTATTATAAGATTGATTCATCTCCATATCAGTTTTTTTTACTCCGAAAATGCAGACCACCCGATCTTAGAATCAGATTGAACTTTTCACTAATCTATATAAATATAAGATATACATACAAATTAATTTAGCAAACATTTATATGTTCTTCGAAAAGAAACATAAAACAAATTATACTAAGCTTTGGCTGAAAACCAATACCTGACAATTAAGACTCAATAAACTTATTTACAACTTGTAAATTGAAGCTTTGAATAAAAAATACAGAAGACTTTTTAAGTCACATAAGCCTTCGTTCTCCATGTAAACTGCATCTTCCAATCAAAATCCCCCTACCATAAATCACACAAATAGTAGCTAAACCTAAGTTTTTACTAGTCATTTACGCTGTTTTACATTCATTTACATGTAAGCACATCCAAGCCTCTTAAATTGAAGTCAACAGTAACTATAAAATTTAAAAGATGATGAAATTACTTTTTATGATGAGCTTATTAGCTTCAATAGTATTTGTGAATACTACTGATTCTAAAACTATTCCGTGCACTCCAATCAATCCTAAGCAAATCCCATGCCAAGGTCTAGAAGCAATAGTTAAATCCAAGGACCCTTATCAGATCACCTTTGATGTGGATAACAAAACGAATGAATTACTGATTAAAATTGATTTAGAAGAAGGTTCTTATTATCTAGGCCCAAACTCAGCAGGAACATTCAAAGGCCTACTAAAAGTAGACATCCCCACAAATGAGCATATTGAATTAGTCGGGAAATTTAGCAGTAAACCAAAACCAACTCTAGAAGAAAATCAATGGGGTGAAGGTACTATAAATGTAATCCGTAAAAACACTAGGCATTCTCTCGGCTACAAATTGAAATCTAAGGATGATTTCAATATCAAGGGAACCGTTCAGTTTGTCATAGAACCGAAATGTACTATGGAGATAATACCTGTGACAATCTCTAACAAATCTGGTAGACTCAGTCTATTGAGGAACTGCCTGTAGTCATTAAGGGGTGTTGATTATTAATTTGTAACCGACACCTCTTACATTAACAATCTTAATATTTTGATCTTCCTGAAAACGCTTTCTTAATTTCGAAATAAAAACGTCAAGGGTCCGCCCAACGTAATCGCCCTCATCTCCCCAAACTGATTTTAATATTTCCTCTCGTTTAACTATTTCGTTTACATGCCTATGCAGTAACAGCAGCAGATCAGATTCTTTACTCGTCAATTGCTCCTTAGTTTCGCCCAATTCCAACTCTAAATTCACAGTATCAAACCTATGACTCCCAATAAAAATATTCTTAGAATCAATACCTTCTTCAACATTATCCGCTTTGAATGTCTTTCTAATAAATAGAAAGCCGAAAAATATAACAAAGGCACTTAATGTGATTTTAAGACCAAAATTGGTTTCCTTACTGAATCCCTGCTCATCTGTCAAAACCTCATCTGGACTCAAGTCTGTAAACAACACAGAATAACACCCCTCAGCTTGCTTTCTTGTTCGACATGGAATTAAATCAAGGTCGTCTGATTCTAAAACTTGATAAGCATAAACGATTTCTTTGCTTATACAATTTTCAATTTCAATGATATAATTCTTAGTAAGATTGCTTTCGCTTAAAACACGATCAACAATTTCAACTAAATCATCAGGCCAAAATTCAAAGATAGTATCGAAGGAAATCCTATAGGAGTCATCTTGTTTTTCAATCGGCAAAACACGCGAGGTATTATCCCCAGATTTCAAAAGAAACTGATGTCCTATCTTCCGCATAGAAACTGCAATCCGTTTCTCCTTCTCTGCTGTCTGAGCATTAGCTAAAGTCCCCATAAAAAGCAGTAGCAAAACAAAAACCAGCTCCCTTATCACACTTAAATTCATTCCACAAATTTATAGATATATTTGATATTCTATATACCCATCAAATCTTATTTACACTAATTTACGTTCATATATACTTTATGGAATAAATTATAAACTACAATTATATTAGTCCGAAGCTAATAACTTATCTATGGTATAATATCCAGACAATA
>JAQXAY010000279.1 GCA_029252685.1 Saprospiraceae bacterium
TTGCAATTTTAAAATCAATTTTCTATCTAGTAATAGCATTTATTTTTTGGAAATATGAACTATTTATTATTTATTGCGATTTGACAAGTAAATGAATGCCTTGGGCCTACGCGTCCATCTAAAGCGTCAAAATCGATAAAGAAGAGAACGAAGATGAAAAGAGTATCATTCAAAATGGAGTTCCTATTTAGAGCTTCTCCATCTATTTTATACCAATTTTTCACTACACCAAACTGTCTAATACGTTGGTTCTGTGATGAGGTTGATATTACAGGTGAGGTTTATACATTCACTTGGGAAGGTGCAGACGAAATAGCAGAACTCGCTGAGGATAAAGAAAATGAGCGTATCCGTTTTAAATGGGAAGACGCAGATAGTGCCGATGAGTATCTCGAATTCAAGTTTGAAAAATCACCAGTCACGAATGAAACAATTCTGATTCTAACAGACTATTGTGACGATGATGAAATTGATGATCAAAGACAACTTTGGGAATCACAAATGAAACAACTTAAACAAGAAACCGGCGGCTAAATTTAGCTAAATGAAATTACACTTTGGTACTGCTCTAGATAATAGAGCATACCCCCACTCCACTAGTCAAAACCAAGGTTCACTAATAGCAGGTCCTACAAAATTATTGACCTACCTAGAAGAAATTTGTCTGAGTCCGTATCATGAGACAACTGAAGCTTATGCTCATATTCGGCTTGAATTCACAAGAAAACTCCTTCAAGACATCCTGACTGATTGGGATGATGCCTTTTTCAAAGACTCCTTTGTTGCAGATCCTTATGGAAGCTCCAAAAAAATACTCGAACTTAGAGACGATCTTTTATTAGCAGGTCATAACTTTTGTAAGGCAACTAATCTAAATCGTCTTCATGTTTTACACCTGCTCGAAAAAGCTATAAAAAAACTAGGCAGCGATTGGCCTAAAGGATTTGCAGATCGATTTGATTTTGTACGAAAAAAAATAAATACCGTTCAACTTCCTGTGCAAGAAATAATACTTGCAGAACCCAAAAGCTTGCTTCCTGGCCATTTCAAGAATCTTATAGAAGATATTATTCGCGAAAATCCGCACATAAAGCTCATAGACGTCAATCAAGAAGGATCTGCAAACAAGACAGACTCTGATCTTAGCAATGTACAAGATCTGTTCATCAACAATAGAATGAATTGCACACTCAAAGGAGATGGTTCTTTTCAAATCTGGAAATTCGAAACAGAAAGTGATGCTAGTCAATACATAGCACAAGTATTAGATAATAAAGAAAGATTACTATACATCCCAGATCAATCCAATGCCTTAGATAGAAGCCTAAGCAATTATGGATACCCTGCTATGGGAGTTCCATCATCTGCTCCAGTAAGGCCGGGCCTAATGTTACTAAAATCTATTTCCGTATTCCTTTGGGGCCCTTTAGACCTATTTAAAGTTGTTGACTTCCTTAAGTTGCCCGCGAGCCCATTCGATAAAGGTCTTGCGAGAAAACTAATTCAAAAATTCTCCGATGCTCCTGGATTTGACCATGAAGAGTTCGAAGATGTTGTGCGCAAATACCTCAATGAAAAAGATAGTTATAGCAGTGAAAGAGAACAAAAAATATTAGATGAATACAGCTTTTGGTTCAACAGAGATCGTTTCGATGCCAATACAGGTTGCCCAAAAACTGAAGTATTAAAAATTTATAAACATCTTGCTAAGCATATCTCATCAAAGGATTTGGAAAATCAGCACATAAATCTGCTCCACAAACTCTGTAAGCAATTAATTGACCTACTAGAGTCTTTTGAGTCCGAGAAAATCACTCAATTGCAACTAGAACAGATTATCAACTCCATATTCCAAGCAGCTCCGTTCCTACTGAAAGATCGTATGATTGAAGCTCCTGCTTACGTAAGTAAAGCTACTGCTATTCTACAACCCTGCAGACAAATTATCTGGTGGAATTGTGTGCAAGAAAATGATCAATATCAATTCTCAACTTGGTCCAGTAAGGAGTTGAAATTCTTAAATGAAAACAATTGTTTTCCAGACGCGCCTTCCCTTGAAACCAAACAAAAACTCTGGAGACGATTATGGCCATTACTTCAGGCTGAAGAACAACTCATCCTAGTTGTACCACAAAAGATAAAAGGAGAGCAAAAAGAAGCTTCAAATATAATTACAGATCTAGAAGAAAGGCTTGAAAACCTAGAGATTGCTCAACACAAAGTTGCAGCAGATTTCAAAGCACCAGGCTTCGAGGAAGCAGCACTTAAGACAATAGAACCGATAAACATTGAGAGCAACAAGGGCTTCACACAAATAAATCAGTTGAATAAGCTTTTGAAAAAGTTTTCAGCGGAAAAGAAATGGAGTTATTCTTCTTTAAACAAACTCTTTTATCATCCGTATCAGTTCGCATTCAGTTATTTGCTTAAACTAAGAAGAAGTTCTATTGAAAGCATTAAAAACGAAAACAGAATAAAAGGAGTAGTTGGGCATTATGTCTTTGAACTCCTATTCAGTATACCTGATATACTAAACCTGGATGAACAAGCATTAAAAGCTCATTTCGATACCATATACGCGAATGCACTTGCTAAAAAAGGTGCAATCTTCTTACTATATGGAAAAGAGTCTGAAAGACAAAGCCTGAAAAGAACTTTGTTTGAAGCAGCAAAAAGTTTCCGCCTAAAAATAATTGCTAACGATTGGAAAATAAATCAAGATTCCTGCGAAAGGGAAACAAATGGCAGTGTTCTTGATGATTTGCGCTTCTTTGGAATCATGGATATGGTCCTAACCAGAGGTGATGAAGTCCTTATCCTGGATCTAAAATGGTACCAGTCCGCAAAAAAAACAAGCGAACTTAGTTCTAAGGAGGATCTCCAATTGATATTATATGCACTGGTAGAAGAAAAGCTGAGTGCAAAGAAAGTCCATACTGGCTATTTCCTTTTCAAAACTGCTGAATTCATTGCCAGAAATGAAAATGCCTTGCAAGGTATTACGGTAGTAAGAAACAAGGATAATAGTTTGGCAGACGAGGATGCAATACGTAAAGAAGTTGAGGAACGTATGTTAGCCACCTTTGATTGGAGGACTAAACAACTTTTAAATGGTGAACTAGAGATGTATTTAGATTCAACGAAAGAACAGATTGAAGCTCATTATGAAGAAATGGCACTGAATCTACTTCCAATGTTAGAATTAAAGACCCCGTATGAAAGGTATGACGATTACAAGAACTTGATAGGTCTATTCGAATAAGCTTACTCTACGTCTGCTAATTTAACCTCTAAACCTTCAAGATCCTCTGTTATAGGTATTTGACAACCTAACCTTGAATTATCTTCGACAAAGAATGCCTGATCAAGCATATCCTCCTCGTCATCAGAAGGTTTACTCAAGTTGTGTTCAGAAAGTATATACATGTGGCAGGATGCGCATAATGCCATACCGCCACATGTACCTTCTACGGGTAACTCATAACTCTTACAAATCTCCATCAGATTCATATTCATATCTGTAGGAGCTTCAATCTCATGCGTTACGCCTTCCCTATCAGTAACTTTTATATTTACTATACCGTCCATTTCTTGTGTTTATAAACCATCGATACCTGTAACGGTAGTATACTTGAAAGATAATTTTTTATCCGGATAAATATACTTGAATGCAGACTGAACCATAATTGTTCCTTCATGAAACCCACAAAGAATAAGTTTAAGTTTACCCGGATAAGTATTGATGTCACCAATAGCATAGATACCTTCCACATTTGTACTGTAATCCAATGTGTCTACTTCAATAGCATTCTTAGTTACATTCAATTCCCAATCTGCTATTGGTCCTAATTTCGGAGATAAACCAAATAGTGGTATAAAGTGATCTACATCTTTACTTATCTCACCAAGCTCTTTATGTTTGATTACTACCTGCTCCAACTTGTCAGTTCCATTTAAAGCAATGATCTGAGCATTGGTAACAAGCTTTACTTTTCCTTGCTTATCTAATTCAACAACTTTGTCTACAGAGTCTAGAGCACCACGGAATGATTCTCTACGATGTACTAAAGTTACCTCCTCTGCTATCTCAGCTAAGAGTATCGTCCAATCCAGTGCAGAATCTCCTCCACCAGCAACAACAACCTTCTTACCTTTATAGAAATTAGGATCTTTTATTATATACTCAACCCCTTTGTCCTCAAAATCAACAATATTTGACAAAGGTGGTTTACGTGGCTCAAAGCAACCCAATCCAGCTGCGATTGCAATGACATTTGTCTTGATTAAAGTTCCTTTATTTGAGGTAACAAGAAAGGTACCATCCTCTTGCTTCTCTATAATTTCTGCACGCTCACCGAAAGTAAATGTCGGTTTGAACGGTTCGATTTGTTCCATTAAATTGTCCACGAGGTCTCCCGCAAGCACAGAGGGATAGCCAGGAATATCATAAATTGGTTTCTTAGGATAAATTTCCTTTAGCTGTCCACCCGCCTCTGGAAGAGCGTCAATAAGGTGGCATTTTAATTTCAACAAGCCCGCTTCGAAAACAGTGAAAAGACCAACAGGTCCAGCACCGATTATCAATATATTTGTTTCAATCATTTTTAAACTTCATTTATACACTCTTTAGCATTGTCAACTAAAAAACGCTGCAAATTTACATCTTTATCTTCAATTTTGTGAATATGAATCCAACAGATTAATAAGAGGTATTGCAAGAAAAAACTGAAACACCTAACAAATACAAATACAAATGGATGTGACAAGCATCACATCCATTTAAATTTTTACAATTATTTAAGATTTACTTTCCAGTAAATCGAGGTTTTTCCTTATTAATAAAAGCATTCGCACCAATTTTAAAGTCCTCTGTCCCACAGACATCTTCAAAATAGGATACCTCAGCATCAAAACCTTCCTTGGTATTATCAAAATATGCATTGACAGCTTCTATGACCTTAGATATAGCTACGGGTCCTTTCCTAGCGACCTTTCCAATAAGAGCATTTGCTTTATCCATGAGTTCCTCAGCAGGAACTACATAGTTTACTAAACCTAATTGAAGCGCCTCATCTGCTGAAAGCATACCTCCAGTCATTAAAAGTTCGACTGCTTTAGTTTTTCCTATGTACTGAATAAGTCTTTGGGTTCCACCATATCCTGGAATAAGACCAAGATTCACCTCTGGTTGCCCAAACTTTGCAGCAGGTGTTGCTAATCGCATATGGCAGGCCATCGCTAGCTCACATCCACCTCCAAGAGCAAATCCATTGATGGCTGCTATTACTGGTTTATCAAACTGTTCTATCAAAAAGAATACTTCTTGACCTTTACGAGCCATATCTGCTCCAGCAGCAGCATCTATTGCCAAAAACTCTTTAATATCGGCTCCTGCAACAAAAGCCTTATCACCAGCGCCCTTTATTATTACACCTTTAACCTCATTCCCTCTTGCTGCATCTCCTCTAAAAAAGTGCTCAAGCTCAGACATTGTCTGCTTATTCAAAGCATTCAAAGCACGCTCCCTGTTAATGGTCAGGACAAATATACCGTCCTGCTCCTCTACCAATAGATTTGTATATTCCATGCTAATATCTACTATTATTTATTTATTTCTTTATACAATAATTCTGCCAGAACAAAATCCAATTCTACATCAATATCCTGTGCCTCCAACGCAGGCATCTCCATCATATACGGCCGGTCACCTATGCGATTGTGCTTATCTCTAAGAATCTCTTCTGAAAAGATGTACATACACGAATTCTCCTCATAGACAGGCGGTAAATCCTGTGTTCTAAGTAATATATTCGGATTGTGATTAATCGCTCTAGAAAGTGAATCCCACAGTCTCGTCTGCAAACGAGTCACAGAAAACAAGGAATCGTAGATCGGAAAATTATTTAAAAAAGCATCAACACCTTTTGCTACTGTATCAGCAGATAAAAGTGGATTTGTACTATGCGTTTGTAAGTAAAAATCTGAATCAAGTTGAGCTATCGTGTTCAAAAGAACATCATTCATTGGCACCTCACCAGCCCTTAGATGTTCAGGACGCTCAAAAAGACGAACACTAGGAAACTGCTTCGCAGCATCTTCAAGAATAATTGGACTGTCCGTATCAATAACGACCTCAGCAATTTTTTCACATGCAAGAAGACTTTCTATCACCCTATGATAGAGGGGCTTGCCAGCAAAATCTCTATAATTTTTTCCTGGGACGCGTTCACTGTTGTGACGCATAGGAACAATGGCTGTTATCTTTTTCATACTAGCAAAGTTTGTAGGCGTAATTTACAAAAAATAGGCTGCTGCTTAAGTTTTGCGTTTCTTTTTCTTGGCAGCAGGAAATAAAACATTATTTAAAATAAGCCTATATCCTGGTGATTTGGGGTGTAAACTAAGATCAGTCTCAGGATCATTTACTCGGTGCTTGTAATCCTCAGGATCATGACCGCCATAAAAGGTCCAAGTACCCTCCAATAATTTGCCATGCATGTACCGAACCTCATTAGCTGGTTTATTCTCCCCGAGTATAAGCACTCCAGACTTTACATACTGCTTTTTAAAAGCAGTTGTTTGCCCCATAAATCCTTTAACCGTGCGGGTATGATTCTGTGTGAGCATAGTTGGTACAGGATCCCACTTTGCTGAAAAATCAAACAAGGTGAAATAATCCTGATCCGCTCTAACCTTTCTTCCTCGCTGATGATCTATGGTAGAATATTCATATTCCAATGGATTCTTAGTCAATTCAAAATTTGTAAATGCAAGGGTTTTACTATAATCCAAGGTGATATCTGCATCTACTCCATCTCCATCATAATACTTTGCGCAGATATCTTGTCCTTGAGCTGCAAGTGCAATATCATAGGTATCTGTAGCCGAACACATGGCAAACATAACTCCACCGCCTACAATATCTTCCTGTATTTTCTTTGCTACCGCGAGTTTCAGTTGAGAGACCTTTGCAAACCCATTTTCAGTAGCCAAAGACTCCATCTTTCGTACATTCTCCTTATACCATTCATAATTATGAAATGCAGCATAGAATTTTCCGTATTGTCCTGTAAAATCCTCGTGATGTAAATGCAGCCAATCGTATTCTGCAAGTTTATCTTGTAATACGTCTGTATCATATATAGTCTCATAGGGAATTTCTGCATAGGTTAAAACCAAAGTCACAGCATCATCCCAGGGTTGAATTTTCTCGCCTTTTGCATTAAAGTCCGGTGTGTAAACTGCCACCTTTGGAGCAACTTCAAGCTTCACCGCCTCCATATTTGCTTCGGGATTACTAATCTCCTCTAGCAAGTTATTAAATGCTCCATCGGAAATCACCTCATAGGTAACTCCTCTAGTGAGACATTCTTTTTCAAAAACCTTGTTGTAAGGAAAAGCAAAACTTCCTCCACGATAATTAAGTAACCACCAAGATTCAACTTGATTATCCAGAACCCAATAGGTAATCCCATAGGCCTTTAAATGGTCTTTCTGGGTATCTGCATCCATCGGCAAAAGCAAGTAAGAAGCTTTTAACGGTGCTGTAAACCCTAAGAAAAGTAAAATGCAAATTAATCTATTCATACTCCTTAAAAATCTTATTATACGATTCCTTAATATCAATCAAAAATAAAAAAGGCTATTTATAAAATTAGTCCTTATTTTTGTTTGTTTCTAAAAACAAGTAATTTGACAAATCTGTTAGACTTACGTGTTTATTTAACACAATAATATAATTTACCGACCTATAATGACTGAATTTTATCTTAGTACTCCTCAGTATTACTTATTCTTCTGCTTTCTTGTCGCTTTTGGGATAAGTGGTATCTTATACTTTAGAAACAACAAAGAAAAGGAATTCAGTAAAACACTCAAACTAATTCTTGCTACTATCCGTGGCCTTGCTACAGCAATTGTTGTTCTTCTATTATTACAACCATTTATTAAGAAGATTGTCAACAAAAGTCAAAAGCCAATTTTGTTTCTAGCCCAAGATGTATCTGCATCTGTTAAAAGTGAGCTCTCAAAAGAAACTCTGCTTGAATTTCAGCTCGAGCTAGATGCTATGGCTGAACGTTTAGAAAAAAAATATGAGGTAAAAAAGTATAGCTTAGGTGATCAGATTAGGCCTGGTTTTGACACCAGTTTTATTGATGAGTCCACTAATTTGTCAGCTATATTCAAGCTTGTAAAAGAACAATATAAGGATGCAAACAAAGCAGGCATAATTATTGCTAGTGATGGTATTTACAACATGGGAAATAATCCAGTATATGCCAATCAGACCGGTTTAAAAGTACATAGCATTCTTTTGGGTGATACAACAAACAAAAAGGACCTACTCATAAAAAGAGTTTTCCATAATGATATCGCTTACCTGAATGACAAATTCAATGTATTAGTTGACATAGCAGCGAAAAACATACAACTCGGCGCATCAAAACTTAGCATTTTCAGGCTTGAAGGAAAGAAGAAAACTTTGATTGAACAAAAGGAAATTGAAATTACCCGTTCAAATTTCTTTATGACAACAGAATTTTTCATTGAAGCCAATACAGTCGGAAATCAAAAGTACAGCATTGAACTCTCTGCACTTCCAAAAGAGCAAAACAAAAACAACAACCAAAGAAGCTTCAATATTGAAATTATAGATGCCAAACAAAAGGTTCTGCTGCTTGCAGCTGCCCCCCACCCTGACATCTTCGCTATACGCTCAGCCTTAGAAGCCCAAGGAAATATAGAGTTCAACGTACAGTATCTCAATGATATCGAGCTTAGCAAATTCAATGCTAGCCCCGATCTTTTAATACTACATCAATTACCCAATGAGAATAAAGCAAAGCTTAATAGGATTGTAGACCCCTTGAGACAAAAGGAGACTCCTATCTGGTATATTGTAGGATTGGATACAGACATAGCAACTTTCAACAGCGCTCAGGATCTCGTATCTATCAAAGATTACATAGGGGAATACAATGAAAGTTTTGGAATTACGAGTTCTACCTTTAATCTATTCAAACTTGATAAAGAAATCAGCAATGAATTGCCACAGTACCCTCCATTGATCGTGCCTTTTGGCACCATTAACAATAAAGGAGGATCAGTGCTATTCAAGCAAAAGATAGGAGCAGTAGACACGGATTATCCGTTACTAAGCTTTAAGGACAATAAGGGTCAAAAAACAGCTGTATTATTAGGTACAGGCATCTGGAAATGGCGGGTTTTTCATTACATGCAAAATGGCAATCATGAGGCATTTGATAAACTCATTCAAAAACTAACCCTCTACCTTGGAAGTAAGGAGGATAAAAGAAAATTCAGGGTTCGACCAACCAAAAATAAATTCATGACAAATGAAGAGGTGCTCTTCGACGCAGAACTCTTCAATGCCAATTATGAGCGAATCAATGATCCCGAAGTATCCTTCACATTGACTGACAACGAGGGAAATGACTTCGATTATATCTTTTCGCGAAGAGGTGATGCTTATACGCTTAATCTGAGAAAATTGAGTGAAGGAAATTACAGCTTCAAAGCAAGCACAACATTCAATGGAGAGAATTTCGAACAAATGGGCACTATCTCTGTTACCGATTTGAATCTTGAAAATTTAGAGCTTACAGCTGATTATAATCTAATGAATCTCATAAGCTCAAAAAGCAATGGAACGATGAACCAAGCCTCCGAGTTGAAGGCTTTAGAAAACTTATTAATGGCTGATGAGAGTCAGAAACCAATGATATATAGTGACAGTAGGACAGCCCCCTTGATTGACTATCGATGGTTGTTTGCCTTAGTATTTACCCTTCTTGGAATAGAGTGGTTCCTGAGGAGATTCAAAGGCAGCTATTAAATAAAAAAGGCGACTAAAATTAGTCGCCTTTTTTATTATCTGATTGTGGTAAAATTACCACGAAAGATCATCTTCTGAAGCTTCTTCACTTGTTGAATTTGAAGAAGAATCTACTGCCTTTCCTTCGCTTCTTTCCTCACTCTCTCTTTTGGACTCCCACTCCTCTTGACGGCGAGTAAACTCATCGTAATCATAATCTGGCATCAACTCCGTTTTTACGTAAGAAATTGCCTCCTCAAGACTACCGATAAAGCGATTAAAATCCTCTTTGTACAAGAATATCTTGTGTCTTTCGTACCCCTCACCATTAAATCGCTTAGTGCTCTCTGTAAGTGTAAGGTAGAAATCATCCCCTTTAGTCCGTCTAACATCGAAGAAATATGTTCTTCTCTTTCCTGCACGTACCTTCTTCGAATAGACGCTCTCAAATCTTCTTTGATTTCTATCTGATTCCACTCTTAAAAATTTAGTTTAAAAAAATGAATGCCTATTACAAATGTAAAACATTAAACATAAAATCAAAAAGAAATATTATTTAAGTAAAATCAATCGATGTTTTTGTTTCATTTTTATCGATTCTCACAAAATTAATTTACTAATTAGACTCCTTTTCCAAAGATTGTTTATGGTGCAAGTCAGCGTAATAACCATTTCTTTCTAGTAATTGCTGATGATTACCCATCTCTACAATACGCCCTTCATCCAATACTATAATTTGGTCAAACTCTAAAAGACTATATATTCTATGTGTGATTATTATGGTCGTCCGATCAGCAAATTCCGTTTCAAAGAAAGACAATATCGTTTGCTCTGTTTTTGTATCTACTGCAGATAAACAATCATCCAAGATAATCATGTCAGGTCGCTTGATAAGTGCTCTCGCAATTGAGATACGCTGCTTTTGGCCTCCAGAGAGTGTGACACCTCTTTCTCCGACTACGGTACCATATCCTTCGGGCAATTCTTTGATATCACTGTCAATGGATGCATAAGCACAATACTTTTCAATCTCGGCTTGATTTACATCTGGATTACCAAAGGATACATTCTTTGAAATCGTGTCTGAGAAAAGGAATGAATCCTGTGGTACATAGCCCAACCTTGACCTTAAATTATGAAGTTCATGATTTCTGATATCCGCTCCATCAATGAGAATCTCTCCCTGATTGACATCGTAATTCCTAAGCAACAACTCTGCAATTGTAGTTTTTCCGCCTCCAGTCCTTCCAATTATTGCCATCTTATCTCCAGGATTGAGATTAAAACTTATGTTCTTTAGAGCTTCAATACCAGAGTCTGGATAGACAAAAGAAACATCTTTAAATTGAATTGATCCTTTTAACTTTCCAACTACGGGTTGATCCGAATTTTGCACTTGCACGACCTCCCGTAGAACAGTATTTATTCGTTTCTGAGATACAGAAGCTTGTTGTATGATTGAAGCAACCCAGCCTATCGCTGTTACCGGCCAAGTAAGCATGTTTACATAAATAACAAACTCAGCAATATTACCTGGACTTATCTTTCCTGCCAAGACCATTTTACCTCCTACAAAAACAGTCACTATAGTACTCGCTCCTACCAAAAGTAGCATCAGCGGATAGAAGAATGCATTGACACGTGCAAGCTCCATAGATTTTAACTTATAATCCTGGCTTTGTGCAGCAAAATTATTACCAACACTCTCCTCTTGAGCATAGGATTTAACTACTCGTATTCCAGAAAATGCCTCCTGTACCACTGTATTCAGATAGCCTAACTGTTCCTGAATCTTTGTAGACTTTTTATTTATTAGTGAGGATATATAATAAATAGAAATAGATAAAATTGGCAAAGGTGCTAAAGAGTATAGGGTCAATTCTAAGGATACATTGACCATAGATGTTATGGCGAGTACAAAAAGTGCTGTTAGATTGATACCATAAAGAATTGCAGGTCCTAAATACATGCGCACCTTAGATACATCTTCGGATATCCTCGCCATCAAATCACCCGTATTATTTCTTTTGTAGAATTCTACACTTAATTCCTGAAATTTTTCATAAACCACTTTTCTAAGATCATATTCAATAAGCCTTGACATCACGATGATTGTCTGGCGCATGAGATACATAAAAAAGCCCATAATCAATGCTAAGACCAAAACAAGTCCTCCGAATTCCAGCAAAAGTGCGCCAAGTTGACTCACCATCTTATCTCTTATACTCCCCGCTCCGAGCAGCTGGTATATTTGAATATTATCCATTACAAGATCCAAGGCTTCTCGAATCATCTGAGGCTGTAAAATTCTGAAATAGTTGGAAGCAAGAACAAAAAGGATTCCTGCAATCAATTTATTCTTATACTTAAGAAAATATCTGTTCAAATATTGAAGCTCTTTCACTCACCACTGTTTAGACCAAATAAAATAGATAACAAAGAAACTACAAATTACACTTCTCTGTTTACTGCACTGTAAATTTATTTTTGGAAGTTAAGGAATCTAGCTATCATTCTACCATACATTTAAGGATAATAACTTTACACAATCAATGAGCTACAGCTATACTTTTCCATTCAAAGATTATTTGTATACCTTTACGCTCAAAGAATACGTTTGCTTGCTCAACAAAAGCGATAACCATTCTCAAACCAAATTTAATGAAGCGAATATTAACACTCGACGAGTTTATATTACGACGTCAAAAGGACTTTAAGCATGCATCGGGAGAACTTACCGCACTGCTGCGAGATATAGGTGTGGCCACTAAGATCATCAACAATGCCATCAATAAAGCTGGACTTTTAAATATACTTGGAGCTGCAGATCAATCCAACACCTCAGGAGATGATGTTCAAAAACTGGACATTTATTCCAATGATTTACTGATTGAATGCATGAAGAGTAGTGGTCAATGTGCTGGGATAGCCTCAGAAGAAAATGAAGGAATTATTCCTATATCAGGTGTTCACAATGTTTCATCAAAGTATGTAATGGTAACCGACCCACTAGACGGTTCCTCAAACATTGATGTAAACGTATCTGTGGGTACTATTTTTGGCATCTACAGAAGACTTTCTGATACAGATGGCCCATGTAATGTTGATGATTTTTTACAAAAGGGCACCGAACTAGTTGCAGCAGGATATGTACTTTATGGGACTTCTACTATGCTTGTATTTACTACAGGCTTTGGCGTCAATGGATTTACACTAGATCCCTCAATCGGAGAATTCTGTCTATCACATCCAAATATAAAAATTCCTGAAACTGGTAATTTCTATTCGGTAAATCAAGGATATTATCTAAAATTCCCGACTGGAGTTAGACGCTTCTTGTCTCACTGTTTCGAAAAGAAAAGAACCCTAAGATACATTGGCTCTATGGTTGCAGATGTTCATAGAACCTTGTTCAAAGGAGGTATCTTCACCTATCCTTACACATCGGATCAACCCGGAGGAAAACTAAGATTACTCTATGAATGTAACCCAATGGCCTTTATAGTAGAGCAAGCGGGTGGTGTCGCAATAGACTGCCACGGAAAACGAATCATGGAGCAAGAAATCACAGAGCTCCATCAAAAAACCAGTATTGCAATTGGATCTCCAGCTATCGTAGAAGAAATGAATGAATTTTTTGAGCGATTCAAGGGTCAATAAAAAATAAGTCCTAAGAAAATCTTAGGACTTATTCCTTTTTGGCCCACAGCGGTTTTAGAAGGGAAATGAATATCAGCACCGCCGTTTAAATAAATATACTAAATTTTGTAGGATATTACAATTTTATTTTGATTATTATTTTAAAATCAAAATAAAAAACCACACACCTACTAATAAACAGAATAATAAACGCCATTCACAATAACTGCTGAGACATTACCTGCATCGTCTTCCAAGTAAAACGAAGGATTTCCATAAAGGCGAACAGCGTTGTTTACAAAATTCTTCTTTGAGCTATGTAACATCAAGGGCAAATCATACCGATTGAGCTTTACAGGAAGGTTTTTGATGCGTACATCTGTATAACCTTGCTTATGCAATTTTGCAACAAAAGCTTTATCTAAGAGAGATACCGTTGAAATCACCTCCGGATAAAGTCTACCTTTCTTTAATTCAAGGCCACTGGCATCAATATCCTGATAGCCTTGATATCCTGTCAAATCTCCAATCTCACTTATAGAGCCACGCTTATAAAAATCACTGTAATCCTTACTATTATATTCAATAGCTTGAAAACCTAGGTCAAGATTCGTCTCAAAACCATCAAAATCGAATTTAGCCTGTCTTAGCACCAACTCCATCATACGCCTCCTATTGAATGGAATCTTTTCATAATCGCTAACAGAATAAGACGTATAGTCTTTGTTCATTATCGTTTCAAATGCTCTCAAAAACAAAGCAAAATGATACTTTCTAATGACTTGCTTTTCGAGATCATCTGGATTACCTCCACATTCGACTAGTATAGTCTTAACACCCCACTTTTGCATATTATCCCCAAAAGCTCTAGGCTCAAATGTATCGCTGTATCTACCAACCTGATCCGGAATATATCCCTGCATTAATTGATTCAATTCTACAATCAATTGCATAGCAGCTAATCGAATGCCATTTATATCTTTTTCCTTGTTGAATGCCGGAGCTAAAAAAGAAAATGTCGCCGGTTGCTCGCTATAGCCCGCTTGGTAATACCTGCTTTGATCGTGAAGATTAAAACCCCAATCTGGCCTAAGTCTTTCTTGCGTTTGTTTGAGAACTATTCCTTCTGGTGTATTCTGTCTTACAGCATCTCTATTAATATCTATACCCATTGCATTGTGCCTGCTGTGGCTTCGTGCACCATCTGGATTCAACATGGGAAGAAAATACAAACTCAAAGAATCCCTTAGTCGAGCTTTTAATTGTTCGCCTGCTGGATTCTGCTTATTTGCTAAAAAATTAAAAAGATCCATCAGGGCCATTGTGGCCGTAGGTTCATCACCATGCATTTGAGACCAAAGTAAAATAGACTCATTACCATTTCCCCAGCATATTAAATTCAATGGTTCTCCTTTTACTGAAGAGCCCACCTGTTCAACTTTAAACCCCGGGCTATTACTCAATGTATTGATAGTATTTACGATGTCATCGTAGTTAAAGCGCCTCTGATCTATGCTTTTTTCGACATTCTGATGAAAATAGTCCAAATAAGGATCGCTATCTTGCGCCACTATTTGAAAAAAAAACAGGAAGGAGAGGATGTTGAGGAGTAGTGCTTTCATTTTTTTGGCTTTTAGCATGATAAAATACACTTCAAAATAACCTAATTTTACCAATTCATTAAAATTTAACTAAGCTTTATGGCTTTAGAATTGATCTCGACAAATCCAGCTAATAACAAGATCATCGGAAGATATAAAATGCATTCTGATAGTCAACTTAATACGTTTGTCGATTCAGCAGATAAGACTTTTTCCAATTGGAAAAAAACAACACTTAATGAACGATCAAGACTTCTATTCAAACTTGCAGAAGTACTTGAAAACAATATAGAGGATGCAAAACTGATCACTGAAGAGATGGGCAAACCAATAGAGTCTGCAAAAGGTGAGATATTAAAGTGTGCAAGCTTGTGTAGATTTTATGCCAACAATCTTGAAGAATATTTAAGGGAAGATAAAATACTTGAAGGAAATAAAAATAGCAGTATTGTTTATTGCCCTCTTGGGGCCCTTCTAGGTATTATGCCCTGGAATTTTCCTTACTGGCAGGTTATTCGCTTCGCAGTCCCTGCTATAGCGGCAGGAAATACAATCCTACTAAAACACGCGTCTAATGTGAGTGCCTCAGCACTGCAATTGGAAAAGTATTTTAAGCTAGCAGGTTTTCCAGATCACGTATATATTGCCATTCTTGCCAATTCAGAACAAATGGAAGCTGTTATACGGAATCCAAAGATACACGGAGTAAGCCTTACAGGCTCATTTAATGCTGGCTCTAGCGTTGCAAAGATTGCTGGAGAAGAAGTAAAACCGAGTTTACTAGAACTAGGTGGCAATGATGCCTACATCATCCTAGATGATGCAGACCTTGATCTTGCTGTCCGAGAAGGACTCGCTTCTAGGATGAAAAATGCAGGACAAAGTTGTATTGGTGCTAAGCGCTTTGTGGTTACAGAGCAGGTATATGATTCTTTCAAAGAAAAGCTTCACCAAGAAATGAAAGCTATTCAATTTGGTGATCCAATGGACAGTAAAACTGTTCTAGGACCTTTGGTATCAGTAGCTGAAAGGGATAGATTACATGCCTTGGTCATGCAAAGTATTGAGGAAGGAGCTTCGATCTTATTAGGTGCTTCTATTCCTGAATCTAATGGTGCATACTACCCTCCTACTCTACTTGAAAAAATAGATTCTTCAAATATTGCCTACCGAGAAGAATTATTTGGACCTATTTGCGTGCTCATTAAAGTCAAAGATGATGAAGAAGCAATACTAGTTGCCAACGATAGTGCTTTTGGCTTAGGCGCTGCCCTGTTTACTCAAGACATAAAAAAGGGTAAAAGATTAATTATTGAATCCTTGGATGCCGGAGCTGTATTCCTAAATGAGTTTGTCAAATCAGACCCTAGAATAGCTTTCGGAGGCATAAAGAAAAGCGGCTATGGCAGAGAAATGGGCGAAGAAGGACTAAAATCCTTCGTTAATAAAAAATATATCCGATACTAAAAAAGGAGGTCTTGTGACCTCCTTTTT
>JAQXAY010000012.1 GCA_029252685.1 Saprospiraceae bacterium
AGACATATTTTTTATCCTTCTTTTGCTCAAATACAGACTGCAGCTTTTCAATCAATTGAGTGGGTGCTTTGGGACAGGTCTTCCCCTTTTCCATGTCTACAAAACACAAACGCACTTTAGCTGCATTTACTAATTTACCAGCCTCATTGTACAATTCGCAATTAAAATTTACGAATTTTTCGGGAAGCTCGTTGATAATTGTTCGAATGGTGATCTCCTCATCATAGAATACGGGCCTCAAGTATTTTACTTCCATAGAGGCTACAGGCATCATGATCTTCCAATCTTCCTCCATCTGTTTGTATGTAATTCCTAATGACCGGATAAGTTCTACTCGGCCAATCTCATAATATTGCGCATAATTACCATAGTAGAGGTAACCCATCTGATCGGTCTCTCCATATCTTACCCGCTTTTTATAATCGAAACTGTACATTTTTTTAAATTTTTACAACCTTCTCTATCTCATAGATTGAGTTGATCTTTCCAGCAAATATCCCATAAAAATAGGGCTTCTCACTAAATTGCCTAATCTCAGTAGGTCTTCCATCGTCTATATGGCTGGATTTTAATTTTGATTTGATGGTGAACAATGATTTAAAGTGCTTCCAGTCAATGGGTTTTGAAAAATATTGACTCATTTGAGCAGTCATTTTTTTTATGTTGGATGCCGGTTGAGCAGGGCAGGAGTTGCAATCAGCCAATTGGCTTGGTGCACAATCTGCTGTCTTTTGCATACAGTCGAATTCGGGTTTATTCGCATAAGATATCTTATGGTGCGTATAAGCAACTGAGGAAATACTCAGAAGTCCACTTTTACCATAAGGCATTATAGATCCGAATGGACCATCCATTACTGTGAGTCCAAGATGTGCTATCTCTGGAGCTTCGATTAGTCCGATCTCTGAGATTTCATGTTGTAGATTCCATTCTTCAAACCCGAATAAGCCTAGTATTGAATTGGTGCCTGCATAGGTAGCATTGATTGCTGCACTGCAATTAATTTTACTGGATTTATCCCCCTGGCTTACATGTAAGATCCAATTTTCACTGCTACCTCGTTCAACTCGTGTGATTTCAGCAGATAGCTTTAATGTAATTTTCTTTTCCTCCTCCAACTTTTTCTTATATCTATTTTTTATCAAGAAAGGGTCAAAGGTATGCTCGACGGTTTTATATACAGCTTCTAGGCGGTCATAATTAAATAAGGGATGATTATTTACGGGTTCACATTGAATATCAAGGAATTCACAGAAGCGCTGAAACTGTCGATTGTCTGTGAAAGAGCTGTGTTTATCAATCGCATAATATTTGTCAAAGTCAGCAAAGACCATTTCTTTGTGTTCTGCCGTGAAACGAGCTTTATTATCATCACTCATGCGTGCAGTAGCTACGGATCTAGGATAGTGATATCCAGCATGTAGTCGAGCTTGGTTAACCACAGAAGCTTTTTTGAACAGTGCATCTTCTCTTTCGATCAAGCATACTTTGTGTCCCAGTTTCGCACAATGCAAAGCAGCATAAGAGCCAAAAAGCCCTCCTCCAATGACTACAAAATCATATATTTCTGTGTTATCCATCCAATTCTTTCTTTAAGGATTCATAATTAGACAGATGGGTCTTTAATCTTTTACTGAACGAGATAGTATCTGCAACATGTTCAGGTTTTGAAGGGCCAATAAGCATACCATATATCCTAGGGTCCAACTGAGCTAGGGTCATGCCCAGCTGATGCATATTTTCTATTGGTGTATCCGGATTATTTTGATTGAAGTTATTGACTGACGCTCTGATGTGGTCTATTCTGTTTTTAAATGGATCTAGGTCAAGTCCTCTTTGTTTTATAGAGCTTGAATTACTATAGTCGGAATGTAGTTTAATACCTCCACCGCTTAGTCCATAGGCTATGGTCTTTGTAAAAGGTATTAATTCGTTGTAGTAATCAAGATGACTTTGAATGGCATTCTGTTTTGCCTGTAAGTAGGGCTTTTTACCCAAGGATTTTATACTTTGGAGATAAGCTGTTGGATGCTTTATTCCTGAGAAACCCAAAGCTTGATTTGTAGAACATAAGGACTCCATACACTGCACAGATGCATCAATAGCTGCTGCATCTTCTCGATTGTCCCAATGAATCATCATGCAATCAAACTGCTCGCCAAATAGATCTGAATAATGTTGATGATTTATAGATAGGAAAGAAGGTTTTAGGTTATTCTTTGAAGAACCATCATTGCTTAATGCACCAATCTTGACCATTATCTTTAAATCAGTTACACCTGAATCGTCGAGCCATTCCTTAAGCCACTGTTCTGCTTTTCGAAAATCGGCTGAATTTTTATTGATAGGGTAGTTCGTTGCTGTATCTATACAGCGCTCTCCAGCTTGGTACCATTGGTCCAGTAAATCGAAGGCCATTTTTTTTGAAATGGTCCAGGCCCACATGGCAGTTCCCAAGCATAATTGATAAGGCTCTTTCATTAAGCTTTTGGCTTTAACTGTTTAAGGGCTATCATGGAAAGAATGTATTTTTTGGCAAGAGGCAGTATTTTCACCTTACTACTACCTGCATCATCTGTCCATTTAACCGGAAGCTCGAAGATCTTATAGTTTAACCATTCTGCAGTGGTCAATAATTCCGTTGAGAAAAACCAGCCGTCATTTTGCGCACCTGTTTCCATAAGTGCTTGCAGTTTATCTCGCTTTAGCCACTTGAATCCGCACATCCCATCTGAAAACTTTACACCGAGGTAAGTTTTTAGCAATCCGTTGAATACTCGAGAGGAGAGTTCTCGTTTAAACGTTCGATTTACAACTTTTGAATGCCTGTGCAAACGGCTTGCATATACGAGGTCGAAATCTTGAACTGTAAGGGCATCCATAGCTGCTTTGAAATGGGATAAATCGGTTGCTAGATCAAGGTCCATATAGCCTACAATATCTGCATTAGATTGAGTCCAAGATGTCTTGAGTGCTAAACCTACACCGCGTCTTGGAACCTTTACCAGTTGAATATTGGCATAGGTATTTGAAAGATTTTTTGCTAGCTCTTCAGTTTTGTCTGTTGAGCCATTATCTGCAATTACAATATTCCATTTGCTAATATCCTGATATTGTTTTTTGATATAGGCATGTAGCAAACGAACCTGCTGGTCTAAGGTTTCTTCTTCGTTGAGTACAGGGATGGTAATGTCAAAGGTCATATACATAATTTTCCTGCTGTTAAAATATTGAATTTGCCGGACAATACAGATAGGATGTGAAAAAGACTTTATGTTATATTTTTAGACCTATCAATATATGCGTCTAATATTTAACAGGCTTCATCGAATAGGAGGATTGAATTTAAACCTTATATGGATATTTTTATTTAGTTTAAGAAGTAAATACTCTAAAGTGTTTGCAGATTTAATATTTTTGAGTTTTATGGGTCGAATGAAAATAAATTAAGGATTAATGGATAAGGGTAATTCTAGATCATTCTGGAAAAGAAAAGAAGGTTTTGCAGGTGGCGTGTTTCTTGGTTTGATAGGTTTCTCTGCTGCATTTCTGATTGCAAGGTTTGGAGAGGTGCTTATTGCATCACTGAGCAGTACACTAAATTTAGTTATTGCAATTGTTGTTGTGGCAGCATTGCTATACATGTTTGTAGATCCCAAAATGAGATCGCTTATCTGGTACATGTATAAATCCACAATGCGAAAGATTACCAGCTTCTTTGTGACTGTTGATCCAATAAATATTCTTAAAAGTTATGCTGAGTCATTGGGTGATAACTTAAAGAAGATGGGTAAACAGATCAATCAACTTCGTGCTCAGATGCATAAGTTGAATGAAACCATATATAAGAATAACCAAGAAATCCATACGAATTTGCAGTTGGCCTCAGAAGCGAAGGACAAGCAAAAGGAGAAGACTATGATTCTGAAGTCTCGAAAAGCAGGAAGACTTAAAGAATCAAATATGAAGCTTCAAAACCTTCACAGTAAGATGGAGGTGATGTATCGAGTGCTTAGTAAGATGTTTGAGAACTCAGAAATCTTAAAAGAAGACATAGAAGATCAGGTAGATATAAAAGTTCAGGAACGTAAAGCTATTCACGCCTCTCATGGTGCTATGAAGTCAGCTATGAATATCATGTCTGGATCGAATGATAAACGAATGGTATTTGAGGAAGCACTTGAAGCTATTGCCGAAGATGTTGGCTCCAAGGTGGGAGAAATGGAACGATTTATGGATCTTTCTTCGAATTTTATGGATTCAGTTGATCTTCAAAGTGGTGTTTTTGAAGAGAAAGGGCTAAAAATGTTGGAAGAGTGGGAAACTGGTGGTGTTTCAAAGATACTTGGAGATGAGAAAGATAATCTTTTGATTGAAGCTAGGGATGAAGAAAATATACTAGATCTCAACCAACCTATACGAAAGCCGGAGAAATCGGGACGGGCAAATCAGTATGACTCATTTTTCGAGTAAAATTTATGAGCTTTGAAAAACTAAAATCCTTTGAAGGGCTTGATCGCCATAGGCGTTTAAAAGAAGAGTGGATATATGCTGAAGCGCTGCTTTACGCTTTAAATCAGCATCAGAATTTATCTGCTGACAGCCTGCTCTTTATTAATACACAGATCAAGGGTTTCAATGCATCAAGCCATACTATAAGAACTGCAATAAGTGATCTTAGTAGTTTGCAAAATGCCATCCTTCGGCAGGTTCGAGTTTCGGATAATATACGCTTGAAAAATTATTATAAGTCTCACTGGATGATTCTGAGCATTCTTGCCATCGGTATACCTCTAGGTTTAATGTTTCATGCTTATACAGATATAAATATCCTTGTTGGCTTGATCGTTGGTCTAGGCTGTGGATATCTTATAGGTTACAGTAAAGATCGGAAACAAGGAATGCTGCATGGATTTCTTGATATAGATGCGGCCATTCAAACCATTCGACAGCGCGGGTTTTAGTTTTATAGTTCTTATTATTTTGACTTGGATATTCTATTGTTTAATTTATAGGTATTACTAACTAAAATTAATTAAATATGGAATCGATGGGGACGTTAGGTGTATTAGCATATCTAGGAGTTATTGTTCTATTAATTGTTTCAATTTGGAAAATATTTGAAAAAGCAGGTAAGCCGGGATGGGCTGCTATTGTTCCTATCTATAATATGATAGTATTACTTGAGATAGTAAATAAGCCAGTTTGGTGGATTGTACTTATGGTGATTCCTTTCGTGAATATAGTTATTGCAATTATTGTTTATGTGGAGCTGGCTAAGGCTTTTGGAAAATCTGCTGGTTTTGGAATAGGAATGATATTCTTGAGCTTTATTTTCCTGCCATTGCTTGCATTTGGTGAAGATCAATACTTAGATGGTACAGCCAGTTCTAGCGGTGGAGCACTTGACTCTGATCTTGTCTAGTGGAATAAAAAGGCATCAGTACTGATGCCTTTTTATTACTTTGAAAACTCTTTTACTATGGATTGACCTGCCAAGAATCCGCTTGTCCAAGCGGCTTGGAAGTTGAATCCACCGGTAACGGCGTCTATATCTAGGGCTTCTCCTGTGAAATATAATCTATAGAGTATTTTACTCTCGTAGGTTTTGAAGTCTATTTCTTTAAGTTGTACACCACCTGCGGTTACAAATTCTTCTTTGAATGTACTTTTCCCCTTGACCTGGTAAGTTCCTGCACAAAGTTCTTGCGCCAACTTGAAAAGCATTTTTTTATTCATATCAGCCCATCTGAGATCCGCTTTTATTCCGCAATAGCTGCATAAGGAATGCCAGAGTCTTTTGGGTAAGTCAAAAAGGGGCGTGTTATGAATTTTTTTCTTAGAATCGTTCTGCTTTTGAGTAGTTAAGGCATCTATGACGTCTTGTTCTTTTTCCAAGATCCAATTAACCTTTATTTCAAATTGGTAATTTAATGCATACAGCTCCCTTGCTTTAACTGCAGATATTTTAAGAATACCTGGGCCGCTCATACCCCAATGTGTAATCAGCAGTGGACCATGATTCTTTGCTTTTAATGCTTTTATTTGAACCTCTGCATTAGGTACAGACAACCCCATAAGATCTTTAATGCGCGGATCTTTTATATTAAATGTGAACAAGGAGGGTACAGGTGGGACGATGGTATGTCCTAGGTGTGAAATCTGTTCCCACATGAATTTAGAGGAACCGGTGGCAATGACTAGGTGGTCTGCAAAGTATTGTTCTCTATTTCCGCAGATTGCCTTCCAACATTGATTTGATTCTTCTGGAGGGTATACGTTAAGTACTTTCCGCGTAGTCATTATTTTAACACCATATTTTTTACAGGCGTTGAGGAAACAATCAACAACACTTTGGGAAGAATTACTCATAGGGAAAATCCTTCCATCGTCCTCGATTTTGACAGCTACTCCACGTTCTTCAAACCAAGCCATAGTATCTCCACTTGAAAAGGAGTTGAACGGGCCTAGAAGCTCGCGCTGGCCGCGGGGATAATTCTTACTTAGTTCTCTGGGAATAAATTCTGCATGTGCTAGATTGCATCGACCTCCACCTGAGATCTTAACTTTTCCAAGCACATCTTTGCCTTGTTCTAATATAGTGACTGCGATGCTAGGGTCTTCTTCGACAATCTTGATTGCAGTAAAAAAGCCAGCAGCACCACCACCAATGATAAGTACTCTCTTTTGTTTGGGATCTCTGTAAGGATTTGAATCTTGCATGTACAGGTCTCTTTTTGTGCAAAAATAGCTTTTCCCATAACATTATGATAGTGTGAAATGTTCCTCTTTCAAAATTAAGTCAGATATAGATTTTTTGGATACGGAATTGGTATATTTGCGGGAATAAAATTGTAAGCAGTGAATAAGAATCTTAAGGTTTTCAAATTCGGAGGAGCATCGGTTAAAGATGCAGCATCAATCAAGAATGTTTTGGACATCACAAATACATTCAAAGAGGAGCAATTAGTTATCGTAGTTTCTGCTATGGCTAAAACCACGAATAATTTGGAAAAGGTCGTTGACCTTTACACAAGTGGAACTGATGCATTTGAGGAACTTGAAAAGATCAAGCAATTTCATTACCGAATTGCTGCTGAACTGTTTGAAAACCCATTGGAATTACAAACAAGTCTGAATGATACATTTGTTGAAATCGAATGGTTGCTTGAAGAGCCAATGGAAGATACCTATGATTATGTATACGATCAGATTGTTTCTGTAGGAGAGCTTTTATCCACTCAAATTGTGGCAGCTTATTTTAAAGCCAATAATCTAGATACTGAATGGGTAGATGCCAGAGATCTTATTCTTACAGATAATATATATAGAGAAGGTTGGGTTCAATGGGATGAGACCACAAACAGAACTAAAAAGAGGCTGCAACCAATCCTTGATTCGGGCAGAAAGGTGATAACGCAAGGTTTCATAGGATCGACCTCAGAAAATTTCACTACAACCCTAGGCCGGGAAGGATCTGATTATTCCGCTGCTATTTTTGCCTATTGCTTAGATGCAGGAGAATTGGTTATTTGGAAAGATGTACCCGGTGTGCTGACTGGTGATCCTCGTTACTTTGATCAAGTGACCAAGCTTGAACACATCTCTTACCGCGAAGCTATAGAGATGACTTATTATGGAGCAAAAGTTATTCATCAAAAAACAATAAAACCACTACAGAATAAAAATATTCAACTTCACGTAAGATCTTTTATCAACCCCGAGGGGTCTGGTACACTTATCACTTCAGACGTTGAAGAAAATTACCCACCTATAGTCAGCGTAGAAAGAGATCAGGCATTGATTAGAATTTCTACGAAAGATTTCTCCTTTGTAGCAGCGCATCATATGAGTTTTCTTTTTACACAAATAGCTGCACTTAGAATACAGGTCAATCTAATGCAAAATTCTGCAATCTCTTTTGTTGTATGCGTGAATGATTCAAATGACAAAGTCGATCGATTTACTGCTCTTATTTCGGAGGAATTTAATGTCTCTGTTGAAAGAGAGTTGGATTTATATTCTGTACGTCATTACAATGAATCAATTATCTCCTCTCTGAAGTCAGATAAACTGATACTTGCCGAAGAGCGAATGCCAAAAACAATGCAGTTCGTTACTAAATCCTTAAAACCCATGCAGTTGAAGGCTGGTTTTTGATTTTATATAAAATTGACAATCTTTTTTTTTGAACTTTCGATAATAATTTTACCTTTGCAAAGTCTTAATTAGACTAAATCTAAATAAAAATAACAATAAATTATTCGACATGTTTAAGTTAAACAGTGTAATTATTTTAGTGCTAGGAGTAATGTTTATGTTCGCTTCTTGTTCATCAGATGATGAGATAATACATCCGATAGACGATGAATTTTATACTGTTCCTACTTTATACAATTTCGATAATGTATCATACTCAGGACAAACTCAGCGTCTTGCTATGATGTCTGAAATGAGTTCACTTATGAAATCAGCAGTTTCAGCTGATATTACTCTAGATGTTAATCAACTTCTTGCAATGTATTCAAATGATTCAGATAATGCAGGTTGGACAGGTACGTATACAAAGCAATTAAAAAATAAAACATTTGAGCCTGTACAAGGTGATTTTGAAGCACTGCTAAATGAGATGGCTGCTATTTCATCTGAGTCAGGTGAGTATGCTGCTGGAACAGCGGGTGTAGTTACTAAATCTAATGGATCAAAATCCTATTTAGTAAATGAGAAAGGTGTTGAGCCAGTTCAACTTATTGAAAAAGGTTTGATGGGTGCATGTTTCTACTACCAAGGTACATCTGTATATCTAGGATCAGCTAAGATGGATGTGGACAATACAATCGTGGAAGCTGGTGAAGGAACAGATATGGAGCACCACTGGGATGAAGGTTTCGGATACTTAGGTGCACCGATTGACTTCCCAACTAATACTGATGGTCTATTCTTCTGGGCAAAATACTCAAATACTTGTAATGAGTATACAGATAACAACAAAGAGTTAATGGATGCTTTCCTTCTTGGAAGAGCAGCAATCTCTAACGACGATCTAACAACTAGAGATGATGCAATTGTTACTGTAAGAAATGTATGGGAAAATGTAAGTGCAGCTGCTGCAATTCATTACCTAAACGATGCTGCTGAAGGCTTTGATGATGTTGCTGTTCGTCTTCACACATTGTCAGAGGCACTTGCTTTTATCTACAGTCTTCAATTCAACGAAGGTAAGACAAGAACAAACGATGAAATTAATGCACATCTAACAAATCTTGCAACTACTTCAGATATCACTGCATTTGATCTTACAGGAATTACTTCAGAAACTATTCTATCTGTAAGAGATGCACTTGCTTCTGATTACGGTCTTGATTCTGTAAAAGAAAATCTTTAAAATAAAGCATAACGGAAATGAGATTAGTCTCATTTCCGTTTACCCATAATCTATATTATCATGAGAATATTTTCTGTATTAGCAATTTGCTTGTGCATAGGATTTTTTTCCTCCTGCTCCTCGGATGATACTTCAGTAACATCATTGTGTCCTGAAATTGAAGAATCTGAGCAAACTGCTTTGTTTCAATTCTATAAAGATCAACTTATAATACCTGCTTACGAGCAGGCATTGTCTGATTTAGGAGTATTGAATACAAGTCTTGATGATTTATTGAACGAACCTACAGCTGAGAATCTATCTGAGGCTAGAGTTGCTTTTAGATCGGCTTACTTGTCGTGGGAATATGCGGAGCCATACTACTTTGGTCCTGCAGAGGATCAGCTCATTGAGGATCACGTCAATTATTTTCCTTTAAACAGAGATAGTCTTCAGTTTTCTATTGATGAAGGCTTTGACTCAGACCTTACTGAAAGGTACGACAGGGGTTTTCCTGCAATGGATTATCTGTTTTACTTTGGTTCTGAAGATGAAATACTAGAGTATATCACTAACAGTGATGTTAGGTCTTATCTTTTAGCCAATATGGACAATATGGTCAATAGGCTTAGTCAGGTAGTTGAGGAATGGAATGGGAGCTTCGGTTCATCATTTGTTTCTAATATAGGAAAAGTAGACGGTGCATCATTGAGTCAAATTATTAATACCTACAACAGACATTTTGAGACGATTAAACGAAATCGTATTGGACTTGCTTCAGGTGTGCTTACACTTGGATTCAAAAATCCATCGGTTGTAGAAGGTTTTTATTCTGGTCTTTCACTTGACCTTGCAAAAGCAGCAGTGGAGTCCTCTTCCAATTATTTTTATGGTGGAAGTGGCACAGATTCTCAACGCGGTATTTACAATTTGTTAAATGATCTGAATATCCAAGTAGGAAATGAATCATTAGCAAATAAGATGGATGCTACTATAGTTGATTTTTCACAGTTGCTAAATGATCTAAACAGCTCGCTTGATGCAGCAGTAATCAACGAAGAAGCTGCCGTAAGTGAACTTTACCAATCGATGAGTAGTTATGTTGTCTTAGCAAAGACGGATATGCCTACGGCATTATGTATTTCGATAACTTACGTTGATAATCCAAGTGATTCAGATTAGAAGCGCATATTAAGATTATTATTAGTTCATGAGCAGAATACAAAAGCTAAGTTCTTACTTAAGATCAGATGTGTCTATAGCACCTCTTGTAAGCTTTCGTATTCTGTTTTATGGGCTTTTTTTATTTGGTGCTTGTAGGTTTTTGGATTCTGGGTGGATATACGAATTGTATCTCGACAATGAATTCTATTTCAAATTCTATGGCTTAGAGTGGGTTCCTAATATAGGTAGTAAAGCAATGACCTTTATCTACCTAATTATGATTGTTTCTTCCCTGTTTTGTATGCTAGGTCTTTTTTACAGAGCAAGCTCGATAGTTACATTTATAGCTTTCTTTTTTTATGAGTTTACGGATGCTACAAATTATCTGAACCATTACTATCTAGTTCTCCTTCTCCTTTTTCTTCTCATATTTTCACCGGCAAACAGGGCTTTTAGCTTGGATGTTCGATTTTGGAAAATAAAGTCCTATTCAAGAATTCCACGTTACATGATTCTCCTAATTCAGGTGCAACTTGCGATGGTTTATTTTTTCGCTGGCTTGGCAAAGCTGAATACGGATTGGATGGTGAATTTTATGCCAATGGCTGTATGGTTACCTGCCAAGGGAGATCTGCCGTTGATAGGGCCTATACTCGCCAAACCAATCACTGCTGCAATTTTTTCTTATGGAGGAGCATTTTATGATCTGAGTATTGCTTTTTTCCTTTTCTTCAAAAGAACCAGATTTGTGGCCTACCTATTTGTTTTAGCTTTCCATTTAATGGTTGGCCTGCTGTTCAATATTGGTCTTTTTCCATATATCATGATTCTTTCAACTACAATCTTTTTTTCAGATGAATTACACGCAAAGATTTTAAGTAAAATTGGATTTAATCCAAATAAGGGTAGTACCTTTATTGTCAATAGAGTGGCACCTTTATATGCTGCTCTTAGTTTGTTTCTATTTGTTCAATTGATTTTACCGCTGAGGAGTTTGGCTTATCCTGGTAGTGTTTTGTGGCATGAACAGGGTTACAGGTTTTCGTGGAGGGTAATGCTTATTGAAAAGACGGGAGTTGCAACTTTTAAGGTCTATGATAAGGATGATGTCTTTCTAGGTGAGGTAGATAATAGTAAATATTTAAGTCCTTATAAAGAAAAACAAATGGCCATACAGCCAGACTTTATAATGCAATATGCCAAGTATCTTAAAGAACAATTGGAGGAAGAATATAAGATCAAAAACATAAAAATAAAGTGTGATTGCTTCGCAGCTTTGAATGGAAGAGCTTCTCAGCGATTAGTAGATCCGGATATAGATCTAAGTAAGCAGATAGATAGTTGGTCTGCAAAATCATGGATCGTCCAATTAAAGGATAAATAAAATATGAGACCGAATATAAGCTACCTTTTAATTACATTCCTTCTTTGTGCTGTAATAGGTCGAGCTCAAAGTGTGCAGTGTGTAGTAAAAGTTGTAGATGCAAAAAGTAATGCTGCAATTAATGCTTCAGTGTGGGATGAGATTAATTCCAACTATTACGAAGCTGATAAATTTGGTAATTGTGTTATTCCATCAGTAAGCAAAGACAGCCTTAGTCTTACTATCTTTTGCGAGACCTATGCAAGTCAAACTCTTTTTGTTCCAGTAACCAAGGATACTTTTATAGTCTTTATGAACCCTCTACTAGTAGAGTTGGAGGATTTTGTTATTGTTTCTGAAGGTCAAAGTCAGTTGGTTCAAAAGTTGAATAATGTAAGAGGTATGGGGGTCTATGCAGGTAAGAAGTCAGAACTTCTGCTCATGCGAAATTTTAAAGGCAATAATGCTTCAAACAATGCAAGAGAAATCTTTGCGTCTATCCCAGGTTTAAATATATGGGAAAATGATGCATCAGGATTACAACTTAATATAGGAGCAAGAGGTTTGGATCCAAATCGAACGGCACACTTTAATACAAGACAGAATGGATATGATATTAGTGCCGATGCACTTGGATATCCAGAGACCTATTATACACCGCCAGTTCAAGCCCTTAAGCAAATTGAAATTGTTCGTGGAGCAGCTTCTCTTCAGTTTGGGCCACAGTTTGGAGGTATGCTCAACTTTGTCCTGAAAGATGAAAGTAAAAAGCCATTTTCATTTGAAACGATCAACAGTATAAGTTCCAATGCTCAGTTATCAAGCTATAATGCTATTGGTGGTACTAAAGGTGCATGGAAGTATTATGCCTATGGCTTTTTCAAGAAAGGAGATGGATACAGACCCAATTCTGCCTTTGAGCAAAGACTTGGTTTTGGGCGGATTGCCTATAATAAAAAACGACTAAAGGTAAGATTAGAGCACACGGCGATGGATTATTTAGCCAGGCTGCCTGGTGGACTCGTTGACTTTGAATTTGAGACAGATCCATTTATATCCAAACGGTCTCGAAATTGGTTTTCTGTTAATTGGAATCTTACAGGTCTTCAGGTTGATTATGCTATTACTCCAAGGACAAGATTGCAGAATAGAACTTTTATGCTCAATGCCAGCCGAAAGTCTGTTGGAGAGTTAGGACCTATTAACAGACCAGACCCATTAAGTTTGCGAGATTTGATCATTGGTAGGTATAGTAACATAGGTTCGGAACTTCGTTTTTTACATCAGTACAAAATGGAGGAATCACTGAATACTATACTTGTCGGTTTTAGATGGTATAGTGGTGATACAAGAAATAAGCAGGGTTTTGCAAATGCTAGTGAAGATGCTAGTTTTGAGTTTTTGAATCCAGCTGAGCCTCAGATTTCTTCGTATCGTTTTCCGGGTTCCAATCTTGCTCTTTTCGCAGAGCATGTATTTAACTTTTCGGATAAATTGTATATCAGCCCAGGCTTCAGATTAGAGCAGATAATAACGCGTGCAAATGGCTACTATTACAATAGGGTTTATGCAGGTAGTCAACTAATATTTGAGGAACGACGAGAACGAGAACTTTCTAGTCCCAGGACCTTCCCTTTGTTTGGTATGGGCATAGCATATAAAGTAGGGGATGATCTCCGAAAGGAAATTTATTTGAATGGTTCGCAGAATTTTAGATCCATAAACTTCACAGATATAAGTGTAAGTAACCCGAACTTAATCGTAGACCAAGATTTAACAGATGAACGTGGGTATAACTTTGAGATGGGGCTTCGGGGGCAATCTTTTGAGGGAAATTATTCTTTTGATATAAACGTATTCTATCTATCCTATCAAAATAGAATTGGTCTTACGTCCATAGTGTTGCAGCCCGAGAATAGGATAGCTGCTTACCGAACGAATATAGGAGATGCACAGGTTTTAGGTGTTGAATCTTTTCAGCAGCTGAACTTCAAGCCACTTCGTTTAGGTGATAAAGAAGTGAAGGCATATACCTTTTTGAATTTTGCCTATCAAAAGGGTACATATATTCGTGCGGAGTCAGCAATTGTAGGTAATAGATTAGAAAAGATTCCACCCTTTTCTGTACGTGCAGGATTCAATGTTGATATAGAAGGTTTTAAATTCAATGTTCTGTTTTCGCATATTGCTCAACAATACACAGATGCAACGAATGCAACGTTTGTTGCAGATGCTACAAGAGGTGTAATTCCCTCTTATGAGATCGTAGATGTATCCTTAAGTAAGAAATTTGGTCGACTTGATATAAGTGCTGGAGTGAATAATATTTTGAATAGAATTTATTTTACGCAGCGCGCAGTTTCTTATCCAGGTCCAGGTATTATGACTGCCGCTCCTCGCTTATTTCATACAAGCATTGGATTTAAATTATAGAATTTCCAAAATATGTCTTATTTTAAAATGAACATATAACTGTTTGAAAAATAAGCGCATGGATAAAGTACAATATTCTAGTTCAAAGATTCATACATCCAGTGAGGAATCATCATCGCGGCATACTGCTTCGATGGCTGCAGTTTTAAATATTGAGAACTATGCTGGTCCTTGGGATCGTGCAGCAGTATCTCATTTTCTACGCCGTACTACTCTTGGGCATACTTACAATAATGTTTCAGAGTTGTTGGGTATGGATCTAGAATCTGCAGTAGATCTCGTCCTGGCCGATGGGGCTATGCCTAGCCCTCCTGTAAATTATGATGAAGATGAAGATCCTAGTGTTTCTATTGGAGAAACTTGGGTTGATACTATGCCTCCAGCAGGTGTAAACCAAAATTATCGGTCCCGCTCAATGCGAGCTTGGAGTGTTCTTGTCCCATTGACAGAAGGCATTTCCCTGCGAGAGCGAATGGTTATTTTTTGGCACAACCACTTTGTTACTTCAAATATAAATGACAGACGATTGGTCTATGATTATTTGGATTTGATTCGAGGACATGCCTTTGGTAATTTCAAGCAGTTTGTGAAAGATATGACCGTTGATCATTCCATGCTTAGGTATCTAAATGGAAGGGATAATACTAAAACAGCTCCGAATGAGAATTATGCGCGGGAGCTGTTGGAATTATTCACGATAGGGAAGGGACCATTAGTTGCAGCAGGGGATTACACGAATTATACAGAGGATGATATTATATCGATAGCAAGGGTCTTAACTGGTTGGAGAACCTACGGTTTTAATTCGGCTACAACTCCATTAGCCGTTGGGTTTGATCAGAATCGCCATGATACTGATTCCAAACAATTATCCTATAGGTTTGATAATGCCGTTATTGAAAATGAGGATGCGGAGGAATACAAAACACTAATAGATGTTATTTTTCAAAAGGAGGAGGTTGCTCGGTTTATTTGCCGAAAATTCTACAGATATTTTGTTTCAGACCAAATTGATGCTTCTGTAGAGCAAAATCTTATTACGCCGCTTGCACAGATAATGGTTGATAATAATTATGAGATCAAGCCAACGCTGAAGGCGCTGTTTATGAGTAACGAATTTATGCAGGAATCCAATCGAGGAGTACTTGTCAAGAATCCTTTAGAGTTTATGGCTTCTATTGTCAAGAGCACAAAGGTTGATCTAATGGCGGATGATTTGCAAGCAAATTATAATGTTGGACAGTCTTTATATTATCGGTTGAGGGATATGCAGATGGAAATGCATCGGCATGATTCAGTCGCTGGTTGGCCGGCATACTACCAGGCCCCTGGACTTTCTAGGATGTGGTTGAGCGCTGTTTCTATGCCTCATCGTATGTATTTGTCGGATAGGTTTACGAGCTATTCGTACAATACTGGAGGAAATTCCTTTAGAATAGATGTATTGGCCTTGATTGCTGAATTGAGTAATCCTTATGATCCCAATATTCTGATTGAGGATCTTGCCGAATTATTCTATCCAAATTCAATTACTGAAAATCAGGTTGATTTCCTTAAGTCAATTCTAATCCCTGGTTTACCTGACTTTGAATGGACGGAGGAATATGCAAATCATATTGCTGATCCAGATGATCAGAATCTAATGAATTCTGTAGATAGCAAGTTAAGAGATCTTATAAGCAGTATGATGAGTTTGTCTGAATTCTATTTATTCTAAGCCTTCAAAGTCTATAAAAATGAAAAGAAGAAAATTTATAAGAAATACGTCAGCAGCCTTAATTGGTTTGCCAGCAGCTTTGAATGGCTTATCACTTTCTCCGATCCGTCAATCAGCTCTGTTGAATGCCTTGAATCCTGATTCTGATCGTGTATTAGTGCTTGTTCAGATGATTGGAGGTAATGATGGTTTGAATATGATCATTCCTTTGGATTATTATGATAAGTTGTATAATGTCCGTCAGAATGTAATGCTGCCAGAATCAAGTTTGGACCATTTTGATAACAATCTCGCATTTCATCCAAGTATGAAGGGAATACGGGGTATGTTTGATGATGCTAAATTAAAAGTTATTCAGGGGGTAGGGTACCCCAACCAAAATAGATCTCACTTTAGATCAACAGATATCTGGACCAGTGGATCACCAGCTGAGGAGGATTGGCCAACGGGTTGGCTAGGTCGTTATTTGTCGGATAATCATCAGGAGTTTCCAACAAATTATCCGAATACAGAATTCCCAGATCCACTAGCGGTAGTCATTGGTAATTCAATCTCTTTGACTTGTCAGGGTAGTGTGGGGAATTTTAGTCTTCCACTCACTGATCCATTTAATCTAGGTCAGCTTGCCTCAGGCGGTGATGATTTTGTGCCAGATAATTTATATGGGGATCAACTGGAGTATGTTCGATTGACCATAGAGCAAACGAATGCTTATTCTGAGCGTATTACAGAGATTGCAAATCTAGGTTCGAATACACAGACTTATCCAGATACAGGATTGGCTCAGCAATTAAAAACAATAGCTTTATTGTTGGCGGGAGGTTCAAAGACTAAAATATTTATAGCAAGTATTGGTGGTTTTGATACACATGCCAATCAGGTTCAAAATGGTGATCCATTACAAGGGGAGCATACTGAATTACTTCAAAAGCTATCTGGAGCTATCAGTGCTTTTCAAGCTGATATTGAAGGCTTAGGTTTGTCGGATCGAGTAATTGGAATGACCTTTTCAGAGTTCGGACGCCGCATAAAATCCAACGATAGTAATGGTACAGATCACGGTTCTGCTGCACCTTTGATGGTGTTTGGTTCTTGTGTGAATCCTGGTGTTTTTGGAGCTAATGCAGAGATTGGTGACGAGGTGGGAACCCAAGATGGTGTTGCCATGCAATTTGATTTTAGAGATATCTATGGGTCGATACTAGAAGATTGGTTTGAAGTAGATAAGGACTTGGTGAAAGGGTTTCTACATGCCGATTATCAACGTATAAATATATTGAATCCTTGCTTGGATCCTATATCCGATACAAGCAAGATTGCAGAAGAATCGCTTGTAGTGAATCTATTTCCAAATCCTGCACATAGTTACGTCAATGTACATTTTGAAAGTGAGCGGGAACGGGTTTCTGTGACCTTATTCAATGCAGAAGGGATTCTTATGGATACTATGCTGGATCGATCGCTTTCAGCTGGCAAGCATGAAATGCGCTTTGATATAGGTTCTTATCCAAGTGGTAATTACTTCATCCGGGTAGTCTGTTCTGGTCTAAGACAAAGCTCGAGGATCTTTACTAAGATATAATTAAAAGCTAGGCATAAGTTGCCTAGCTTTTTTTTTGTAGATACATTAAACCTTCTAAGGGTTTGTTAGTCAATGGTACGTATTTAATCATCATAACAAATCATCAGCCAATGAATAGAAGACACGCACTTCAATCTTTGATGGGACTTAACAAAGGATTATCGGAACCAGTTTCTGCTCCAAGACCGATAAATGTTGGTTTAGCACCTTTTACGGGTCCTTGGACAAAAGAACATGCAGCCCATCTACTTCGTAGGACTATGTTTGGGCCTAACCTTGAGCAGATCAACCAGGCGGTGACAGATGGACTTGAAATGTCCTTGGACAAAATACTTGCAGATCCAGGTATTCCCGATCCTCCGCTGAATATCTATATGGAGGAAGACCCCAATGTACCTATTGGTTCGACCTGGGTGGATGCACCTTATATTAACAATCCAGATATTTTAGATTACAGGGAAAAAACGCTAGCGTCTTGGTTTATCAATGCGGGTGCAGCAGAAGGCGTTTCTGTGTTTCAAAAGTTGATTGTTTTTTGGCACAATCATTTTGTTATTTCAGAAATAGCTGATCCTAAGTTTGTCTATAAATATGTAAGAACCCTTCACGAAAATGCTTTAGGTAATTTCAGAGAGTTTACAAAAGCTATAACTATAGACCCTGCAATGCTTCGTTACTTAAATGGGAACCAAAGCACCAAGAATGCGCCCAATGAGAACTATGCCCGAGAACTTTTAGAGCTGTTTACTATTGGTAAAGGTCCTTTAATCGCGCCTGGGGATTATACAAACTATACGGAATATGATATCAGTGAGATTGCAAAAATATTAACTGGATGGCGTGATCGAGGCTTCTATACTACCGATCCAGATCAAGCTGTAGAAAGCTATTTTCAGGCTTCAAGGCATGACACTTCAACGAAGACACTCTCTTCTAAATTCAATAATGAAAGTATTAGTAATGCTGGAGCTGAAGAGTATTCCAATTTGATAGATGTGATATTTGAGCAGGAGGAGGTATCTAAATTCATCTGTAGAAAGCTCTATCGTTACTTTGTCTACTATGTGATCAATACAGATATTGAACAGAATGTAATCGAGCCGATGGCTCAGATTCTTAGAGATAATGATTATGATATAGCTCCTGCTTTAAGAGCTTTGCTCCAATCTGAGCATTTCTTCGATGATTTGAATAAGGGCGTTATGATCAAAAATCCAATGGATTTTATATATAGTGGCATGAAAGGATTGAAAATGAATTTTTCATCAAATCCTTTTGAAAGACATTCCTTTATGCTTTTGGTGGGTAATGCACTTACACCTTTGCAGATGACCCCATTTTCAATGCCAACTGTTGCTGGATGGCCGGCTTACTATCAAGAACCGACTTATTACAGGATTTGGATCAACTCAGTGACACTTCCATATCAACAGAATATTACAGATGGTATTGCTTGGGCTGGTTTCAATGTTGCAGGCTTTTTGAATGCTATAGATCCATTAGCATTAGTGGATGAACTGCCGGATCCATATGATCCAAATAAAGTAATTGAAGACCTTGGTCTTATATTATTCCCGAATGGTGTAACAGAGAATCAAGTAGATTTCCTTAAAGATGCATTGATTTTTGGTTTACCAGACTTTGAATGGACGACTGAATATGCCAATTATATTGCTGATCCGGATGATGAAGAACTTGCGAATGCAGTAAGTACTAAAATCAAAAATCTGTTGGCTACTATGATGAAATTATCTGAGTTTTACCTGAGCTAAGAGGCTCATTTATTAATAATGTAAAAATTAAAGACAATGAAAAGAAGAAAATTTTTGCAGTCCTCTTCGCTCTCTTTAGGTGTTCCGATGATGCTTAATGGGGTAGGGCTTAGCACAATAACGAAATCAAAATTATTCAACACTATAAACTTTGAGAACGATAGGGTCTTAGTATTAATCAATCTTGTAGGGGGTAATGATGGTTTATCGACTTTGATTCCTATGGATTCATTTGATCAACTTGCCAATTATCGTCCCAATATTTATTTGCCAGAGAATTCCTTGATTGACCTTGGTGACAATATGGCACTGCATCCATCTCTTACAGGCTTGAAGAGTATGTACGATGATGCAAAGGTCAATGTAGTTCAGGATGTAGGTTATCCAGACCAAAATCGATCGCACTTCAGATCTTCAGATATTTGGACTTCTGGTTCACCGTCAAACGAAAATTGGACTTCGGGCTGGTTGGGTAGATTCTTCGATCAAAAAGTCCCTGGCTTTCCGGAGGGTTATCCAAATACTGATTTTCCAGATCCTATCGCTATAACCTTAGGTTCTACGGTTTCAAATACCTGCCAAGGAGCAATTACTAATTTTAGTTTAGTGGTCAACGATCCTTTTGAATTGAGTGATCTATCAAGTGGGGGAGATACCTTTGTGCCAGATAACTATTACGGCGATGAACTTCAGTTTTTAAGGACATCTGTTCAGCAGACGAATCAGTATTCTGAAATCATAGTAGATGCAGCAAATAGTGGGGCTAATATGGTTGATTATCCTGAATCAAGGTTAGGCGTGCAAATGAAGCATATCGCTCGGTTGATCTCTGGAGGACTCCAAACAAAGGTGTATATCGCTAATTTGGGTGGTTTTGATACGCATGCGGATCAAGTACAAGAAGGAGATACTACTACAGGTAATCATGCCAATTTGATGCAGCAGGTTGGAGATGCTATGAAAGCATTTCAAGATGATATTGATGCTTTAGGACTGTCAGATCGAGTAGTGGGTATGACTTTTTCGGAATTTGGTCGTCAGGTTATCTCAAATGATTCATTTGGCACGGACCACGGAAATGCAGCTCCTTTGATTGTTTTTGGAAATTGTGTAAATCCAGGATTTATGGGAGAGGTCACACCAATAGGTCCTGACGTAGAGCCAAAGGAAGGTGTTCCGTATCAATTTGACTTTAGAGATGTTTATGGGTCTATCCTTATGGATTGGTTTGAAGTGGATGAGTCTGAAGTACAATCCTTGTTATACAGTGATTTTACCTACATGCCCATTCTTAATCCTTGTACGCCTACGTCTGTGGATATATTGCCAGATACAAAAAATGGCTTAAATCTGCATTGTTTCCCAAATCCAACAAAAGGACCTATGCAGATCAGCTTTGATTCCTTGGATGAGCAGATCAGTGCGCGGATTTTAGATATGAGTGGCCGACAAGTTCGAACAATATTTGATCGTCGACTTGGCAAAGGTGCACATCAATTTAGCTATGATGTGTCTGATCTTTTAGCTGGGGCCTATCTAGTTCGATTAGAGACAGATAAAGGTCGTCAAATGACTACAAAGATTTTAAAATTATAAAAGAATATAGAGCA
>JAQXAY010000032.1 GCA_029252685.1 Saprospiraceae bacterium
ACCCGTACACTTCGCTTTCGAAGCGGTCGCAAAAATAGGGAGTACATCTATAAAATCAAAGCCTTTTTACACTTTAAAAAATATGTACTCAAAGACACTTATTGCAGATAAGTTGCCTAATCCTGACTCTGCGAAAGATATAAAACTAGAGCGTCAAACAAAGCTAAATTATTAGGTAAATAGGCACGTTGGCGAAATTAAATTTTTTATAATATTTGTCATTTTTGTTGGCAGCAACTCAGAAAAGTCAATAAAAAAAAGCTGCACGCTAACGCGTACAGCTTTTTACATATCTATAAAGTCAGATAAACTTATTTACCTTCCTCTTTAGTCTCGTCTTCGCCTCCACTCAACTGATCTTTCAGTTTATCGAAGATCTCTAGATCTCCAAGTGTAGACTTCTCGATAGCACTATTTTGTTTCTTAACAGCCTTAGAAGTTTCAGTTCGCTGTGCTTTACGCTCAGCTTTAACTTGATCATCCGCTTCTTTAGATATATCCTCCAGGTAACGAAGGTGAGAAACCATAATACGCTTATCATCTCTGTTGAATTCAATAACTTTTACAGTTAATTCCTCTTCAACTTCTGCCATTACACCATCCTCTTTCTTAATATGCTTAATCGGAGCAAATGCTTCCAATCCATATTGAAGCTGAACGATAGCACCTCTATCATCTTTTCTGATGATGGTACCTGAGTGGAATGAACCTACAGGGAATACATTCTGGAATGTGTCCCATGGGTTTTCCTCGATCTGCTTATGTCCAAGAGATAGTTTACGGCTATCTGTATCGATCTCAAGAATTACAACCTCGATTTCTTCACCCACTTTTGTGAATTCAGATGGGTGAGAGTAACGCTTAGTCCAAGAAAGATCAGAAATGTGGATCATACCACCGATGCCTTCTTCCAACTCAACGAACACACCATAAGGTGTAAGGTTCTTAACGATTGATTTGTGACGACTATCGATTGGGAATTTCTCAGAGATTTCACTCCAAGGATCCTTGCTAAGCTGCTTGATAGATAGAGACATCTTACGATCTTCTCTGTCTATAGTAACAACCTTTGCTTCCAATTCTTGATCAAGCTTGAAGAATTCACGAGCGTTAATTGGCTGATTACTCCATGTAACTTCCGATACGTGGATAAGACCTTCAACACCAGGCTGAATTTCTAGGAATGCTCCGTAATCCTCAATATTAACTATGCGACCTTTAACAGTAGATCCTTCTTGTACATCTGCTGCCAATACTTCCCATGGGTGCGGCTGAAGCTGCTTAAGACCCAGTGAAATACGCTTCTTGTTCTCATCAAAGTCAAGAACAACAACGTTGATCTTTTGATTAAGCTCAAGTACTTTTCTTGGATCATCAATACGTCCCCAAGAAATATCTGTGATATACAATAGACCATCAACACCACCAAGATCAAGGAAAGCACCAAAGTCAGTAATGTTCTTAACAATACCTTCAAGTACTTGACCTTTTTCAAGACCTGCAATAATCTCTTCACGTTGAATCGCAAGATCACTTTCAATAAGTGCTTTGTGAGATACAACTGCATTTTTAATCTGCTCGTTGATCTTAACAACTTTGAATTCCATCGTCTTACCAACATACTGATCATAATCAATAATTGGTTTGATGTCAATCTGAGATCCAGGTAAGAATGTTTCCAAACCACTACAGTCTACAATAAGACCACCTTTAGTTTTTGAAACAACTGTACCTTTAATAACTGTACCATTTGTGAATGAGTCCTTAATATCTTCCCAAGCACGAAGTAACTTAGCTTTACGACGAGAAAGAACTAATTGCCCTCTATCATCCTCTAAATTCTCTACGTAAACTTCGATGAAGTCTCCTTCCTTAAGGTCAGGAGTATCACGGAACTCTGACAAAGAAACTAAACCATCTGATTTAGAACCAATGTCCAAAACGAAATCTCCAGAAGTAATATGTGTAACTTTCGCTTTCACTAGAGCACTTTCCTCAACTGCATTTAGCGTTGATTCGTACTCCTTCAAATACTTCGCAATTTCGTCTTCAGTGTAAGAAAGCTTTTGGTTAGCACCTCCACTCCAATCATAATCATCATGTGCACCTTTGTCCTCAACCTGAGGTACATCTGGTGTCGCTTGCTCCTCTTGAGGAGTTGCCGCCTGCTCCTCTTGAGGAGTTTCTTGCTGTTCTTTGTTTTCTTCCATGTTGAAAGAAACATTTTACGATAGTCTTTTCACCTATCTGGTTAATAAATATTTTAGCGGCACAAAGGTAATTATATTTCTTTTAATTCCAAAAGGTAAACACATAGAAAAACCCATAAACCAGCGGCTTATGGGTTCACTATATAAATTACTTAAAGGTAAATCATTCAGGAATGATAGTAAATGTGGTATCAACACTTATACTTGTAAATATCCCAATTGGATTTCCTTCCCCTTCAATATTCGAAATAAGCTGTCCAGGCTGTCCAAAAGGATTTCCATTTACAAAAGCTGCACCTTGCACACTCTGATAAAAATCATAGTATTCTTTATTGATGTGAATTAGAGTATTTATAACCGTGTCTCCACGTTCAAAACTATAATCACTTCCAAAAATAAATCGATCACCTTCTGTGAATTCATCCGTTGCAACAAAGTCGATAACTAAACTATCCAAGCTTCCATCGTGTAGCATACGGCGAACATAATTCACTTCAGGATCATTATCGTCACCAAAAATAAGGCAGCGAGCCATATCTTGTTGTACTTCGCTAAATTCGATAGATATACTATCAATTTCTATAGGCTCTACAACCGAAGTATTTGCATTTAGTATAGTTCCATCTGCAAGGGTAATCTCAAGGGCAAGATTCGTACCAGGATCGAAGCTAACTGGATCCGAACCAGCATAATTACTTATGGTAAAGGATGTAGGATCTAAAAAAGCTCCATTCACCAATTCATAGGTCACATTTTCTGCTACAATACTTATTTGAGCGTCATCTACTAAAATCTGCTCTAAATACTCCTGAGGGTCTAGCACTAAAGGATCAAAATAACCAATACTTTTAGTTAATAATAGATTGAATGGCTTACCATTTTGCACATAACACTCCACCGTTATTTGGGGGGTATACTCCGGCAACTCAATTTCAATTTCTTGATTTAGATCACAAGAAACTAGCACGGTCAAAATAGCAAATAGATATATATAATTAAATTTCTTTTTCATAAGTTAAAATTTAAAATTCCACGTAAGTGAAGGAAGGATTGGAAACAAAGAAACCTGTGTTGCCTTTATGCGTTCTGGAATCTCAAATACTTCTCCTCCAGGGGTAGCATCTTCTGCGAATTCCGGTTCCAAAAACAAAAAGAAAGCATTTCTTCTGTCATAAGCATTGATGACATTTAAACTCAAATCACTTTCTCCCCATTTAGGGTAGAACTTCCAAATCAATCCGAGATCTAATCTATGGAATGCAGCTAACCTAAAATTGTTTCGCTCGCGGTAGACAGGAAGAACAACCTGTGAAGTACCACCCTGCACGTCTTGAAAAGTAAGGCGCCCAGTTGGCAGCCAAGCTAGATCTCCTGATCCATAAACCCAGGATGATGAGAAGGTAAGGCGTTTAGTTATTTCCCACATTGCCACTACTGAAATATCATGTCTCCTGTCGTACCTTGGGGCAAAATATTTAGTACCCTCCCCAAAGTATCCGTTTGGATCAACTGGAACAAAATCTCCTCGCTTAGTCCAAGCTAGTGTATACCCAATCCAGCCAGTCAATTTACCCTCACGTTTTTCCAATCCCAGTTCCGTACCATAACTGTACCCTTTTCCAATGGCAAATTCCTGTTCCAAATTTTGATTGGCAAACAGCTCTGCCCAATCTACAAAGTCCACCTGATTATCTAACCATTTATAATAGTATTCATTCGTAAACAAGAATTTATCCCACAACTTAAAAGTTGCACCAACAGCAACCTGGTCTGACCGTTGCGGCTCTATTTGAGCGGTAGACGGATACCATATATCTGTAGGAAGAGAAACCCCAGAAGAAGCAACTAAGTGCAAATATTGTTTCATTCTAGCATAAGAAGCTTTCAGAGAAATATTATCTGTCAACAAATATCTAGCTGCAAGTCTAGGCTCTAGTCCGGAATATAGGGTGTTGTCATTTGAGAATGCACTTAGACGAAGTCCACCATTTACTCTTAAGCGATCACTCACATCCCATTCATCACCTATGTAGGCTCCGAATTCCATAGCATCAAAATCACTACCTGAATTAAAACTTATGCTCACATCGTCAGATCCAGCCTGCAAGCGACCGACTTCAAATTGATGGTAAGTTGCACCAACTCCATAGCGAAGTGTATGCTTACTATTCAAAGCCCAATAGAAATCTGATTTTAAATTCAGATCTTTAATTCTTGACCCAACCTCGAAAGAGAAGCCAGTAACTTCATTCGTAATTTCATATTGGTAATCAGAAAACGTAACCGTGGTGTTTGAAAATAACTTAGGATTGAATTGATGATTCCAACGAGCTGTTCCTGTTGCATTTCCCCAACCAAAATTGAAGTTGAAGAAATCTGAACTGAAATTAAACACATCACGTCCAAAATAACCACTTAGGTAAAGTCTATCTTTGTCACTTAAATCAAAATTGATTTTAGTATTCAAATCATAAAAATAATACCCGGGAATCTGAGCAGCATCTGCATCATCAGCATTCGATTCATTGATAGCGTTTGTAATAAGATCAAAATAAGTTCTCCTTCCAGACACTATAAATGAGGACTTGTCCTTTTTTATAGGTCCCTCAAGTGTAAGCTTAGAAGATATCAGTCCTATACCACCTGCTCCTTCGAACTTTTTCTTATTTCCCTCTTTCAGTTTTACATCGATTACAGAAGATAGACGTCCACCATACTGAGAGGGGAAACCGCCCTTGTAAAGCTTAAGATCCTTAACTGCATCTGTGTTAAAGGTTGAAAAGAATCCAAACAAATGTGAAGCGTTATAGATAACAGCTTCGTCTAGAACAATCAGATTCTGATCACTACGCCCACCTCTTACATATAAACCTGTTGACCCTTCAGAACCAGATGGTATTCCCGGTTTCAACTGTATTGTTTTTAAAATATCACTTTCACCCAATAAAACGGGAATCAATTTTGCCTCCTTGGGATTCAAGGTCTCAACACTCATCTCTGTTGACTTTAGTACTTCATTGTAGGAGTTCGCTTTAATCACAACCTCTTGAAGTGCAACACCTGTACCCAACTCAACATCTAAGCGAGCCTCAGATTGGACCTTTACACGATTGATTTGATTTTGAAAACCGACATAGCTCATTTCTACAGAAATAGTATCTGAAGCTACTGCATTTAATGTTATCGAGTAAAATCCATATTCATTAGTAACAGTCCCGGTATTAAATTCAGGGACAAAAACAGTAGCACCTATAAGCGTCTCTCCATTCCCTCCATCCTTAACTACTCCACTCAGAGTCATGGATATTTGTGCATAAGTCACTACTGTGAAGAAAGAAAAAAGAATGGCGAAAAAATTTTTTTTCATAGTAAAACATTTGGGTGTCTTCGTAATAATAAATTCTAAAAGTTAGCTCTTGTGTTCCGCCGAAAAATTAACAAAAGTTAATTTCTGCAAAACTAATTTTCGACTAATGCGAATTATAATCGATAAAGAGACTTATCTTCATCCACAACTCAACGATTTAGACGAGTTGTTGGTTAAGAAAAGAAGCCTATTTTTTAAAATAAAAACTTTATATAGTGAGTAATAGCATAAAATTCGATGCAGATAAAGCACCAAAACCAGTTGGTCTATACCCACACGCAAGGAAAGTTGGTAATCTTTTATTCTTATCGGGTATTGGCCCAAGAGATCCCGAAACGAATGGAGTTCCAGGGCTTGAACTAACTAAAGGTGGAAATTACGCTAGTTTTGATTTTGAAGCACAATGTCATGCTGTTTTTCAAAACGTGCAAAAGGTATTGGAAGCATGTGGAGCAAAGTGGGGCGACCTTGTCGATGTCACCGTTTTCTTGACAGATATGAAGCGGGACTTTTCAACCTACAATAAAGTGTATGCAGAGTATTTCAAAGACAATCAACCCTGCAGAACGACTTTAGGTATTGACAGTTTGCCAACACCTATTTGTATAGAACTAAAATGTATTGCTGTAATTGAAGACTAATTTAAGATAAAAGGCGCTAGAAGATGGAATTCAGGTATTCTGACTTTGAAGCGCCTAAATTCTTCTTGGGTTTCCATTACATAGTGCCCCTTCATACGTCCAATTGGAGTTTCTATAGGAGACCAAGAAACATAAATATGTTCTTCTCCAGGTCGCAAAGTGGGCTGTTGGCCTATAACACCATCGCCTTCTACCACACGAACATCACCTAGGCTGTTTTTGATTTCCCAAAAACGAGTCAACAATTTAACTGTAAACGGGCTATTGTTTGTAATTTTCACTCTGTATGCAAAAATATAGTTTTCCTCAACAGGCCTTGATTCACCAAATTGATAGAAAGCATCAATACGCACAGTTATACCTTGTGTTGTAAGCAAATTCATATATAGACATTTAATAATCTAAAAATGAGGATGCTATTTCAATAGCATCTTGTTTTGCGATGTCCAATTCGTCGTTGATTAAAACTACATCAAAATCTCGAGAATATTGTAATTCCTGGTCGGCCTTTTCTATTCTTTTCTGTAAACTCGACGCGCTTTCTGTATTTCGATCCCTTAATCTTTGGAAAAGAACCTCCTTCGAAGGTGCCATAACAAAGACTGTCAAGGCTTTATCTCCATAAATTTTCTTCAAATTCATAGCTCCAATCACATCAATATCAAAGATAATACACTTGCCTAAGCTCCAAATCCTCTCGATTTCTGACTTAAGCGTACCATAGAATTGATCGCTGTAAACCTCTTCCCATTCTGCAAAAGCCTCCTCTTTAATTTTGGACTTAAAGCCATCAACTCCTATAAAGTAATAATCCTTTCCATCTGTTTCCTTGGATCGTTTTTCTCTGCTTGTCGCAGAAACCGAAAAAGCCAGATCAGACCTATTTTTTAATAGATGTTTTACAAGTGTAGTCTTTCCAGCTCCAGAAGGAGCAGCAAATATTAAAAGTTTTTCCATCACAAATACTTACAGCACATTTGAAACTTGTTCCTTAATCTTTTCTAAATCATCTTTCATACTAACTACCAATCGTTGTATGTCAGCAGAATAAGCTTTTGCACCAAGAGTATTAATCTCTCGCCCAATCTCCTGAGCCACAAAACCTAACTTCCTACCTTTTTGAACATCCTTTTTTGCCATGATCTCTAAAAAATAAGTACAATGCTGACCAAGGCGAACCTTTTCTTCATTAATATCTATCTTCTCCAGATAATACAAAATCTCCTGCTCAAATCGATTCTTATCAACTGACTCATTGTTAACGTATTCCGCAAAAGCTCCCTCAAGACGAGCAATAACTTTTGTTTTTCGTTCAGCCTCAAAAATCTCAACTTTTGGCAAAGCTTCCTGAATAGATTCAATTCTTGACTTAAGGTCATCTTCTAAAGCAGCGCCCTCAGTCTGTCTGAAGTTGTTCAACTGATCTGCAGTACGTGCTATTAAACTCTTGATTTCATTCCACTCCTGCTCATCTAGATCATTGCTACCTGCCTTTAATACATTTGGCACCCGAAGAACAGCCTGTATCAAATCACCACCTTCATAATCTGCCTCCGCAGACAATCTTTTCAACTCTTTTATATACCGAGAAAAAAGACGATCATTAATAACTGAATCCTCATCATTTTGCAAATAAACCATATCAATGGTCAGTTCAAATTTTCCACGAAAACAACGATCTGTGATCAATTTCTTAATCGCGTGTTCCTTTGACTTTAGGTTGTTAGGTAACCGCATACGCAAATCAAGAAACTTACTGTTCAATGACTTCAGTTCAATGTTCACATCAAACTTTTCATTTGTTTCGTTTAAGCGACCGTAACCGGTCATTGAATGTATCATATTATTGGATCTATTATTGAAAGCAGTTAATACAAATTAACGTCCGAAAGGGACAAATATACAAATACTAAATTATAAATGAAGCTAGGCCTCAGGCAATAGCAATTAGAGTAAGTCCATCAAAAAATACAAAAACACAACAAACAGGAACAATACCAACAAAGCACTACATTTCAGATACTTAGAAAAGTATTTTTTCGTACTTTGTTGCTTACAAATCTGATAAACAGCATTTTTTAAATTAAATTGGATGCAATAGTTTTCTTTTGTTAAAAAAAATACGAAATTTGCATCCGCTTTTTAGAAAAGCAAACATTATTTACAACTATCTACAAATCAATTAAATACCAATGAGAAAAGCAGACTTGGTTACCGCAATCTCTGAGAAAACAGGTGTACAAAAGGTAGACGTATTAGTTACCTTAGAAGCCTTTTTCAAAGAAGTAAAGAACTCCCTATCGGAAGGGGAAAATGTTTATATCCGTGGCTTTGGAAGCTTTATAATTAAAAAGAGAGCTCAAAAAATCGGACGTCACATTAAGAAAAACGAAGCTATAGTGATACCAGCGCACTATATTCCTTCTTTCAAACCTGCAAAAACGTTTGTAGACCAGGTTAAGGAAAATGTACCTGTTGAAGAGGAAGTTGGAGCATAATCACAAGCTTAAAGTTTAATCCAATCATTTTATGGGCAAGAATCAAGTAATAACATTAGGTGTCGCAATAACAGCAATAATACTTTTTTATTTAGGCTGTGACAATCTATCCCAATCACAAAAAAGAATAAATCAAACCCGTAAAAGCTCCCTAGTAGCTACTGACATTCAGAATCTTTTGAATAATGCCAAAGACGAGATGTCAGAATCAAACAAGGGAGAGATTGCTTTGTTAGAATCCATGGTCAGAAGTTCCAGCGAGGATACACTGGCCATGATTTCTAACTTAGAAAAACTTTCAGCAAACTGGTTTCAATTTGGACATCCAGAAATTGCAGGTCATTACGCAAAAGAAATTGCTAGCATTCAAGAAGATGCTGGTAGTTGGGAAATGGCAGGAACAACATTTGTATTATGTCTACAAAAACAAAGGGATCAAAAAATCCGTGATTTTTGTAGTGTAAATGCTGTATCAGCGTTTGAAAATGCAATCTCCGAAGACCCAAATAATGTGTCACACCGTATCAACTTGGCTTTATGTTATGTTGAGGAACCACAAAAGGATAATCCAATGAGAGGAATTCTTATGCTAAGAGAACTCTCAGAAAATTATCCAGAAAGTGCCTCCGTAAAATATCAGCTTGGAAGACTTGCTGTGATGACGAACCAGCTCGACAAAGCAGTTGAGCGATTGGAAAGTGCACATACAATTAATCCTGAGGACAAAAGAATCGTATGTTTGCTTGCAGATACTTACCAAAAATTAGGCAATTCGTCTAAATATGAGGAATTTGCAAAAAAATGCACTGATTAATCCAAGAGATTTTATATATTTGCATTCATTTAAGAAAGAACAATATCCTTCGGGGTAATTATTTAGAATATAAAAGATTTTGTTATGCCTTGTGGAAAGAAAAGGAAAAGACATAAGATTGCAACGCACAAAAGAAAAAAGCGTTTACGCAAGAACCGTCATAAGAAGAAGAAATAATTCAAAATAACAAAAACCCGACTCGTCGGGTTTTTGTGTTTAACTTTTAGCGCTCTACCTATAGGAAATCACAGTATTACTTATTGGAGATCAGGAAGTCTTTTTCTACTTTATATAAACAAACGCTTCAGTCTGTTTCTATAAAGACATTCAATATTTTACAGACTTCAAGACTCCCGCAAATCCTTCCTCCTTCTACGCGATTTCCATTTTACAGCGTTTAAATCTTATTATGTGGAAAAAGAACTAATAATTAATTCCACGCCTACAGAAGTTGAGATAGCCCTTTTAGAAGATTCTAGATTAGTGGAACTACACAATCAGAAAACAAACACCAACTTCTCAGTAGGCGATATATTTCTTGGAAAAGTCAAAAGACTAATGCCAGGATTAAATGCGGCTTTCGTTGACATTGGTCATAGTAAAGACGCTTTTCTGCATTATACAGACCTTGGTCCGAGATTGAACACACTTCAGAAATTTGCTTCTGATACCTTAGAAGGCAGGCAAAAAACACACTTGCTTGACAACTTCGAAATACTTCCTGAGATTCATAAGAATGGAAAGATTGATCAGGTCTTACAAAAGAGACAGAATGTTTTAGTCCAAATCCTTAAAGAACCTATCGGTACAAAAGGCCCAAGACTAAGTTGTGAGATAACTATTCCTGGAAGGTATATGGTACTCACGCCATTCAATGACGTTATAGCCATTTCCAAAAAGATCTCAAATTCTGACGAACGTAAACGCTTAAAGAAGTTAATAGAAAGTATCAAACGTAAAAACTTTGGTATTATCGTACGTACAGCTGCAGAAGGTAAAAAGGTCGCTGATCTCTACGAAGAGCTCAAGCTGATGGAAGCAAAATGGGAAGAAATTTCAAAGAAGCTTAAAGCTGCTAAACCACCGACTAAGCTACTTGACGAACTGGATAAAGCCTCAAGTATATTGAGGGATATATTGAACGATGATTTTAATAAAATTGTCGTTAATGATCCGCAGCTTTTCCTAAACATAAAAGCATACTTACACAATTTTGCTCCTGAAAAACTAAATATTGTAAGTCATTACAAAGGAAGAGCACCTGTATTTGAAAGCCATAACGTAACCAAACAGATCAAGTCTTCGTTTGGCAAAACGGCTACCATGTCCAGTGGTGCATATCTAGTGATAGAGCATACGGAAGCTTTGCATGTCGTTGACGTGAACTCCGGACATAAGATGTCAACTAATAATCAAGAAGATGCATCTTTGAAGGTCAACATGGAGTCCGCAAAAGAAATTGCGCGTCAACTTAGGCTAAGAGATATTGGAGGTATTATCATTGTCGATTTTATTGACATGAGAAACAAAGATCACAAAGCTCTTTTGTTAAAAGAAATGCGCAAGTGTATGGCGATGGATAGAGCCCAACACACCATCTTGCCATTAAGCAAATTTGGACTGATGCAGATCACACGCCAACGGGTAAGACCGGAAGTGAAGATCAACACTGCTGAAGTGTGTCCAACTTGTAATGGAACTGGTAAGATCAATGCTTCAATCCTATTGACAGACGACATAGAACGTGATATCAGATTTATAAGACAATCACATCCAGATACAAAACTAACTCTGAAGGTACATCCATTTATTTATGCCTTTTTGAAAAAAGGTCTGCCGAATATGCAGCATAAATGGTTGTTCAAAAATTACAAGTGGATAAGGATAGAAGAAGATTCTAACTTCCACATCAATCAGTATGCATTCTTCGATAATCACGAAGATGAAATCAAGCTGAACTAAAAAAAATCCCATCTGCTAATACCAGGTGGGATTTTTTTATGGGCATCCGCAATTACTAGCCTTACAAGCCATAAGCGACAATACAATTAGAATTAAACATATTTTAAGGCCATAAACTTTTACTTTACTCATATTTTGATCCATATTTAATTTTATATCAACATTTGGTGCTGTGAATATAGTATTTACAATTTTAAACTGGGGACTGGGCCATGCAGTAAGATGTATAACAATCATAGATTATCTTAAAAATAACGGGCATAACATTCATATTGCTTCAGATGGAATTGCCTTAGACTTTTTGAAAGAAACATATCCAGATCTTGTATTCCATGAACTGCCATCCTATGGCATTAAATACAAGTACACCTTTATGCCCTTGAATATAATCGAGAAAGGACCCAGCCTAATCAAAACATTATTCAATGAACACAGAGCTACAAAACAGATTGTAAAAGCTAATCAGATCGACCTAATAATTAACGACAATCGTCTTGCTTGCTTTCACAATGAAAAGCCTTCAGTGTTTATAAGCCACCAACTTACTATACCTGTAAGGAATCGAGCCTTCAGAAAATTCACAAATTTTGTACATCATCTTTTCATAAACAAATATGATTATTGTTGGATTCCTGATTTCAAGGACACCAATAATCTAGCAGGTGACATAAGCTATTCCAATCGAAAGTCTCCCCCAAAACAATATCTTGGCCCACTCACTACCTTAAAGCTAATTCCAAACAGAGAAGACCTACCCTTACTTATAGTTTTGTCTGGACCAGAACCCCAAAGAAGCGTTCTCGAAAGTAAAATAATCAAACAAGCCAGTCAATTAGATGAACCTATCGTCCTTGTCCGAGGTACAAATAAACCTAGAGCATTGGATTCAACAAACAAACATCTAGAGATTCTAGACCTCGTGGATAGAAATAAATTAGCGCTCTTAATACAACGAGCAAAAAGAGTCATATGTAGATCTGGATACACTTCTATCATGGACTTTGCGCTAAACCCCAAAGCATTATACTTTGTGCCAACTCCAGGGCAATATGAACAAGAGTATCTAGCAAAACATTGGTTTGAAAAGATGGGCGTTCCATTCTGCGCTCAGCAAAACTTCAACTTAAAAGAAGCATTTGAGAATGCAGCCCTGCCCAAGATGAATTATCCCCCAACTAATTATGCTAAGGAAATAGATAAACTAATAGCCAAAATAAATTAAGAGGTCTTTACTTAGTATTAAATGTATTCATGGTCCTTGGCAATCCTATAGTACCAAAAGACAATACAGCTTTTGATGCCGTTTCCTTAAATGCCTTTAAGCCATCCGTTTCTTCAGAATTCCATTCACTCAATACAAAATCGGCCTGTCTGCCTTTAGAAAATTCATTTCCAATACCGAACTTCAAGCGTGCATAATTATTACCTTCTGTCATACTATCTATATCCTTAAGACCATTATGCCCAGCATCAGAACCTTTACCCCTCATCCTAAGTTTTCCAAACGGAAGGTGCAAATCATCTAATACCACAAGTAAATTCTTCTTGTCAACTTTCTTCTGTTGCATCCAGTAGCGAACAGACTTACCACTAAGATTCATATAAGTACTCGGCTTTAGCAAAATAAATGTCCTACCCTTGTGTCTAAACTCACAAAGATCGCCAAGCTTTTCAGTCTTCCACTCAACACCAAAGGCTTCCGCAAGATGATCTACCACTTCGAAACCTATATTGTGTCTAGTGTTTTTATACTTAGCTCCAATATTCCCTAGACCGACTATCAAATATTTCATGAATCTATATTTATAACAAAAGTACAAATAGAAGCTATTATTGAAAAAAGGATTCCCAATTAATTTTATAAGTCAAATTGTCAGCTTGGTCGAATAATAACTGCCATAATCGACATTTTTCTGTTCTTGGCTTATATTTTGATATCTTTCAAGTATAAATCAGACAATAAGATTAAGAATGACATACGATAATTTCACTATCAAGGCACAGGATGCAATTCTTAAAGCTCAGCAGATTGCGGCTGAACTTGACCAACAAACCGTGGAGACTCCACACCTCTTGCTGGGTATTTTCAAGACAGATGAACATCTGCCTAAATTCCTGTTCTCAAAAATGAACATCAATCATATTACGCTGACTCAAGAATTAAGTAAAGAAATAGAAAAATACCCAAAGGTCAGCGGGTCAGATCGACAATTCTTATCCAATGACTCCAACAGAGCTTTGAGCCAAGCAAAAAGAGTCCTAGCAGAGTTCAAAGATGATTTCATCTCTCTTGAACTTATTATACTTGGCATCCTAAAAGGTTCTGATCAGGGCTCTAAGATTTTAAAGCATCATGGAGCATCAGAGAAAGCTTTGATAGCAGCAATAAATGAACTTAGAAAAGGCTCTACAGTAAGTGATCAACATACAGATAGCAATTATAATGCACTTAATAAATATGCCCTCAATCTTAACAAACGTGCAGAAGAAGGCAAACTAGACCCTATCGTCGGTAGGGACGAGGAAATTAGACGAACACTGCACATTTTATCCAGACGAAAAAAGAACAATCCAATTCTAATAGGTGAACCTGGTGTTGGTAAGACTGCTATTGTAGAAGGTATAGCTTGGAGAATTGTAAATGGTGACGTCCCAGAAAACCTAAAGTCCAAAACCATTTTTGTACTTGACATAGCAGGACTTATTGCGGGTGCAAAATTCAAAGGAGAATTTGAAGAGCGATTAAAAGGCGTAATTAAAGAAGTATCAGAATCCGATGGGAATATCATCTTATTTATTGATGAAATTCATACACTTATCGGAGCAGGTGGTGGCAATGGTGCAATGGATGCTGCTAATATCCTTAAACCTGCACTCGCACGTGGCGAACTAAGGACCATTGGTGCAACAACGCTTGATGAGTATCAAAAATATTTTGAAAAAGATAAGGCACTTGTTCGAAGATTCCAGACCGTATTAATTGATGAGCCAAGTATCGAAGACACTATATCAATTCTACGTGGACTTCAAGAACGCTATGAAGTATACCATAAAATCGAGATCCTAGACGAAGCCTTGATTGCAGCAACAGAACTTTCACATCGATATCTAGCTGATCGGAAACTTCCTGATAAGGCGATCGACCTAATTGATGAAGCAGCAGCAAAATTAAGACTAGAACTGGATTCTATTCCAGAAATCTTGGATGAATGGGAACGCAAAGTACGCCAACTTGAAATAGAGAAAGAAGCTGTTAAGCGTGAAAAGAATGATAAATTACTTAAATCTATCAAAAAGCAGATCGCTGATGCCAAAGAAAAAAGGGATGAGATAAAAGCAGCCTGGAAAAGCGAGAAAGAGATACTTGATACGATTCAAAACCTTAAAAAAGAAATAGAGGAGCTGGAGACCGAAGCGGATCAAGCTGAGCGTAAGAGTGATTTTGAAACCGTTGCCAAAATCAGATATGGATCTATCAAGGAAAAGGAGACCATGTTACTTGCAGCAGAAGAAAAACTAGCTCAACTACCGCAGGAAAAAAGATTTACCAATGAAGAAGTAAATGCTGATGATATCGCTGATATAATCTCCAAATGGACTGGGATTCCTATTTCAAGGATGTTACAATCCGAAAAGGATAAACTCATGGAACTGGAGCAAGAACTTGGGCAACGCGTCATTGGTCAACACGAGGCTGTTCAGGCTGTTTCTGACGCTGTCAGACGATCAAGGGCAGGTCTTCAAGATGAGAATAAACCTATTGGGTCCTTCATTTTTCTGGGACCTACGGGAGTGGGGAAGACAGAACTTGCTAAGGCATTAGCAGACCTTATGTTTGATGATGAGCGTGCTATAGTTCGTATAGACATGAGTGAATTCCAAGAAAAGCATGCTGTATCTAGATTGGTAGGTGCTCCTCCTGGGTATGTAGGATATGACGAGGGAGGACAACTAACAGAAGCTGTTAGGAGAAAACCATATTCGATCATATTACTTGATGAGTTTGAAAAAGCACACCCAGATGTATTCAATATTCTTTTACAAGTATTGGACGATGGCCGATTGACAGATAACAAAGGTAGAGTCGCTGATTTCAAAAACTCCATCATTATCATGACCTCTAATCTTGGTTCTGAAACTATACTTGAGAACTTTGAAGATCTTGAGGCAGTGGGAGATAAACATAGAACCGAAATATTAGAAACTACAAGAATAGAGCTGATGGAGAACCTAAAAGATAATCTTAGGCCTGAATTCTTAAACCGAATAGATGAAAAAATCATGTTCTTACCACTCACAAAAGATGAGGTAAAACAGATTTTAAAACTATTATTAAAAGATGTCCGCAAAATGCTGGACAAACAAAATCTAAAAATAAAGCTGAGTGATTCAGCAATAGACCTCTTAGCAGATATAGGCTATGAACCTCAGTTTGGAGCTCGACCTATGAAACGAGTACTTCAGAAAGAAGTCGTTAACCCCTTATCTAAAAAGCTGATTGCTGGCTCTTTTAACCCAGGAGACCTTATTATGGTGGATACCAATAAAGAAGGTTTGACCTTTAAAATTAAAAAAGGGAGTCAGGAAGAAATAGAAGAACCTGTAGTTCAAGATATTTAATAGTATAAAAAGGTAAGCCTTGAAATGCTTACCTTTTTTTATAATATTTGTAAGGTATACGTTATCATTTATAAACCTTTTGAGATGAATAAAGCATTATCTACTAATATTCAAGCGGTGCCTCCTGTTTTGCTTACTAAAGCAAGCCAGTTCTGCTTGGAAAAGATAAATCATTTCAAATCCAAAGGTCTCATCTTCCACAATTTCTCTTTTGCCCAAAATCTAAGCACCCATATCTATCAACTCGGTGTACTCAATCAGATTGAAGAAAATGAGATCCTAGCGCCTCAGATTGCAGCCTACATGCTTGTCTTAGGTTATCAGGAAAATTATATCTCACCTTGGGAAACAGCTATACCCTACGTTAAGGATTTTTGCACTATTAATGAGATTGATGAAGGCCTCAAAGAAAAAATCATCTATACTATATTCTCCATGAATAAAAATGGAGATCCCATAGCAATAGAAGCTAGACTATTTATAGATGCTATTTTTAGCTTTAAGTGGATTGAAAATCTAGAGCTATTTAGAAAGATATCACGTACAGAAAGGCAACTTAGGTCAGGGGAATACTTTGAAGATTTGGACTGGGAAGAACTCATACTCCGAGATCTTCTAGATCTTAGCTTCTATCTTGAAGGCAGTAATAAAATTTACCAAGAAAGACTCTCGTTTGGAATTAGTGAACAAAATGAACAAATACAAAAGTTGCAACGAAAAATAATGCTGCTTACAGACAGTAAAGCATTTGCACAAATAGAAAAAAAGATACCAACCAGCGGAATACAAACATTTTTCAGAACTAATTACCGAAATCATATTAATCTTAGTGCTATAGCAGATAATAAGGCAAATATTATGATCAGCGTAAATGCTGTACTAATCACCGTTGTCATATCCATATTGAGCTACAAAAACTTATCAGAGATAGAACCAGGCATATTTTTCCCTTCTGTTATTTTCCTGTGCTTTGGACTCGCCAGTCTTACCATGGCAGTACTAGCATCTAGACCGAAAGTTACCAACCACCTCGATACAGATGCGGTAAAACAAGGAACCTCTAAGAATCTCATCTTTTTCGGAAACTTTGTAAAATTGACAGAAGAGGAATATGAATCTGCAATGGACAACATGTTCAAAGACACGAACCTCTTATATTCAAACCTTAGCACAGACCTCTACTACCTTGGAAAGGTATTGGATAAAAAATACAAGCTCTTAGCAGCAAGCTATAACTTTTTCTTAATTGGTTTTGGTATCACCGTACTCTTCTTTATCATACTTTTAGGCTTCGGAATGTTAGGACTTTAAATGCCTTTGTCGCATACTTTCATAAAGCACAATACCTGAAGCTACACTTACATTGAACGAATTAGTATCACCAATTTGAGGAATCCAAAACTCTTGTTCAACCTCTTTTAGTATGCCGTTGCCTACACCCTCACCTTCATCGCCCATTACAATGGCTGTGGGACCTGTGAGATCAAGCTCATGCAAGCCCTTTTCAGAAGGAATATTTGAAGCAAAAACCTGAACCCCAGAATCTCTGAGGTAACGTATAGTAGTTACAAGACTTTTAACTCTGCAGATATCAATATTTTGAATAGCTCCAGCCGAAGATTTAACAGCATCTGCATTAACAAGTGCAGTGCCTTTTGAGGGAACAATAATTGCATGAACGCCACAAAGTAATGCTGATCTTGCGATTGCTCCTAAATTTCTTACGTCGGTAACACCATCTAAAATTAGGAATAATGGCATTTCTCCTTTTTCAAATACAAAAGGAAGAACATCTTCAATACGCTTATACTCAATTAATCCGATTTGAGCAGCAACGCCCTGATGGTTTTGCGGCACCATACGCTGCAGTTTTTCCTTAGGAACCATTGACATTGGAAAACCATGCATCTGACTCAATTTGCGCAACTCCTTTTCCAAAGGGCCCGTTGTGCCTTGCATAAGAAAAACCTTCTCAATCGTTTTCCCACTGTTTATAGCATCCAACACAGGATGTCTGCCATATATCAAATTCTTGTTCTTCATTATGCTCTATTTTGAACCCAAATATATATTTATTTGACCGAAAATGTCTAAGTAATCAAAATATGACTGTTTAGATTGAATTTTATTGCAAATACAAAGTATTTTGTCGATTACTTACAGATCAAAATATTATTCTAATTTCAAACCAGTTAGTACTTAATATGGGACTTAAATTTACTTTACTTAAGAACATTACTTTCTGTGCGACAATGTTTTTTACATTGAATTTAAATGCACAAGTAACTGATGTTCTCAGACTTTCGGATGTTGCCATTTCAGAAAATGCTGAAAAATGGGGACTAAACGAAAAGGATCTGGCAAACTATTACATGTCGGATAATTATGTATCACGCCATAATCAAGTGACACATATTTACATGAATCAAGTAGCAAATGACATTTTAGTTGAAAATGCAATCATCGGATTGAATTTCAACAAGGAAGGAAATCTTCTACTTGGATCAAGCAGATTTATAGCAGACATTGATTCTAAAATAACAGAAACTACTGCAAACTTAAATGCTGAAACAGCACTACAAGCTGCACTTCAAGTATTAAATATCAATGCTGATCTACCAAGATTAACAGAAGAAAAAGACTTTTCCCTTTTTGTATATGAAAAAGGAAGTATTGCTAATTTGCCAATAAACACGCAATTACTTTACGCAAGAATTGGTGAATCATTAAAACTTGCATGGCGCACACAGATCTATGGATCGAAAAGTGTTGCTGTATATATCGATGCAAATACTGGTGAATTGTTAAAGGAAGCCTCTTTGGATGTAACCTGTGCATTTCATAAGGACATGTACCACAACCACTCTAGTTCTTGTGTGAATCACGCACTAGAAACTGTAGCGGAGGAGGTAAATGAAAGTATCGATGTAGATAATTCAGTATACCATGTATTTCCGCTACCTCTAGAAAGCCCGAACCACGGTTCACGATCAATATTGACGAATCCAGCTGATCCGATTGCTTCTCCATTGGGATGGCACGATACAAATGGTCAAGAAGGACCTGAGTTTACGATCACAAGAGGTAATAACGTTCATGCATTTTACGATCCTGAAGCAGATGAAGTACCACCTACAAATGAAGTAGATGGAGGTGCTGACCTTGTTTTTGATTTTGATTATTTCTCTGATCAGGAACCAACTGCTCAGATCAACAATACAGTGACTCAATTATTCTACATGAATAATATGATGCACGATATCGCTTACAACTTCGGATTTACAGAAGAAGCGGGTAATTTCCAAGCAAACAACTACGGAAATGGTGGACAACAAGGTGACTATGTAGTTGCATTTTCACAATATGGAGATGGACAAGCAGGTACAGTAAATAACGCAACCTTTGCAACACCTGGAGATGGCGGAAGTGGTCAAATGAGAATGTTCCTTTGGAATTCTGGATCTGGAATCTTCCAAGTAACTTCTCCATCTTCTATTTCGGCATATTACTCTGTAGGGACAGCAGATTTCGGTCCTTCCGTACAGGATAATCCAGCGACAGGTGAAGTTACTCTCGTTGATGATGGTTTCGATATCGGTGTTGATGGTTGTGAAACCATCATAAATGCCTCTGAAGTTGCAGGTAAAATTGCAATGATTGACAGAGGACTTTGCTTCTTTGAACAAAAGACAGCAAACGCAGAAGAAGCAGGAGCTATTGCAGTTATCATCTGTAACTTTGAAGATAGCGCAATGGGTATGACTGGTACACCAGACATTCCTAATCCATCTATACCAACAGTTTCTCTTTCGTCTACAGATTGTAACCTAATAAAAGCTGCGCTTTCTTCAGGTCCTGTAACAGTGAAACTTGAGCAGCCTCAAGGTGGCTTGAACTTCCTTCCAGGGTCATACGATAATGGTGTAATGGCACACGAATATGGACATGGTATTTCCAACCGTCTTACTGGTGGTCCTTCTGCAGCAGGTTGCTTGGGTAATGAAGAGCAAATGGGTGAAGGATGGTCAGATTTCTTCTCCTTAATAACAACTGTAGAGCCAGGCGATACAGGTGGTGACAAGAGAGGTATCGGAACATTTGCAACTTCTGAGCCTGTAGATGGTAATGGTATCAGACCTTACCCATACTCGACAGACATGACAATCAACCCAATGGTTTATGATAACATCACAACATTCTCTATACCTCACGGTGTTGGAGCAGTTTGGTGTTCTATGCTCTGGGATATGTACTGGTCATTTGTAGATGAATATGGCTACGATGAAGATGTGAGCAATGCTACAGCTGGTAACAATATGGCTATTCAATTAGTAATGGATGGTATGAAATTCCAACCTTGTAATCCTGGCTTCGCAGATGGTAGAGATGCTATCCTTGCAGCTGATCAGGAATTATACAATGGAGATAACCAGTGTCTAATTTGGGATGTATTTGCAAGAAGAGGTATGGGTATAAACTCAAGCCAAGGGTCTTCAGATAGTCGTTCGGATGGTGAACCAAACTATGAGTCTATCCCTACTTGTGTTGCCGAACTTAAAATCAAAAAAGAAGTTACTGAATTGATCCAACCAGGAGATGATGTAGATGTAACTTTGACTATTACAAATCACAGACCTGAAGATCTTACAAGTGTAGCTGTAACAGATGAATTGCCAGATGGATTAACAATCGATGAGGCTTCAGCTTCAATCCCAGCAACAGTTTCTGGAAATACAGTATCTTTTGAGATCGGTGATATGGCATACTTAGACGAAGTTGTAATAACATATAAACTTAAGTCTGATCCAGAGGTATTCTCTCAAAGATTCTACTTAGAAGACTTAGAAGACAATTCTACAGTCTTCAATGAATGGACTGCAAGTAATTCTGAAGGTCTAACAGGTGGATGGGAGCTTACAACAGAACTTGCCTACTCAGGTGCACAATCATTCAAAGCTGCAGATGATGGAACCGTTGAATTGAAATCAGAGCTTACTAGCCTTGTACAACATGAAATCCAAGGAGACAGACCGGTACTAAGAATGTACCACTATTTCAATACGGTAACAGCAGTCAATGGTGGCTATATAGAACTATCAACTAACCAAGGTAATACTTGGCAACGTGTCCAAGATAGTTGGATCAAAAATGGATATAACACAGGTCTATCATATACTACCTTTACAGTTCCTTTCCTTGAAGGGTTCTCTGGTAACAGTACTAACTTTATTGGATCTTATTTAGACCTTACTGATTACATCGGTGAGACAATCAGCCTAAGATTCAGATATGGCGCTGCTGCAGGTAGTCCTTCACCAGTTGGTTGGGTTGTTGATGATATCGAGCTAATGGACCTTATTACTTATAACGGAGAGGCATGTGTTTCTTCTGATCAAAGTGAGACAGCTTGTGCAAGTGCAGAAGGTGAAGGTACAATCGTCGATTCAGATATCTCGACAAATACCAAAGATGCTAAGAACGGACTTACATTCAATGTATTCCCGAATCCTGCATCTGATGCAATCAATATCCAGCTTAATGACCAGGATGCTTCTACCATCAGTATCGAATTATTCGATGCTACCGGTAAGTTGATTCAGTCTATCAGCAAAGCAAATTATGGAAACTCAATTACGACTATACCAACTGCTGAGCTAGCAAAAGGTGTTTATATCGTAAAAGTAATCTCCAACGGATTTGCAGGTACACAAAAAGTGATCCTGAACTAATTCGAGGAGGATCTAAATAAAAAAAGGAGTTGCAATATTGCAACTCCTATTTTTATACTACCTGTTCTAAGAACCACTCGCGCATGGAATTTGTCATCGGATTTATCTCGTGCACACTGGTCTGAAACTTTTTACGCTCATCACTATCGTAGACATTTAGATTCACAAGTTTTTTCATAAGACTTAAAATATTCTTGTAAATCTCCCGGGCATAACCTACAATTTCTTTCCGCATTAAATACTTACTCATACTCTCAATCAATAATTCTAATTCATCTTCTTTACCTAGCTTGTAATAGGTTCTAAGTAAATAGTTTCTCGTTAAAAGATTAAGTAGTACATCTTGGTGAGTAGAACTTAAAAGATACGCTTGAGCCTCATTAAAATCCTTTCTGTAGTAATTTAAAATTCCTTGACTTAAATTTACTACTGGGACCTTATCTGACAAATCTAATTCATCCTGAAAGTCTCTTATAAAAGAACCTACCCAATTAAATTCCTTCAACATTGAGCCATTATTGACAATATTAATAAACATAACTTTTGTGATTCGGCCTCCAAATGTCAAAATGTTTTGTTCCATCCCTGTTTTATAGAGATCAAAAGATTCTCTTATAAATTCCTTTCGGCCAAGGTTCATCTTTCCTACACAATAATTGATCAAATTCACAAAAAACTCCTTCAAGTTTTGTATCCGAAAAGTATCCAAATTGGACATCAAAAGATCTTTTAGCTTCCAATAATACTCCTCCTGATCCCTGAAAGCCAAGGATCGAAAGGTATAATAGTATACACCAATACTGGGTATATCATACAATTTCTTATCCTCTATATACTTCAAAATATCATCTAAGATTCCAAAATCAAATTCCGTCTTATAAATAGACTGAGCAGTCAACATATCCAAAGAAGTCTGTAATTTTTCAGATAAAAAATAGGTGTCTAGCTTCTTGGAAACTTCCTGTAGTTTTTCAAAAGCGACTTGTCGTTTCTGAGTAGACAGATACCTAGATTCTTCCAAGTTTTTTTGATAATCAAATTTGTGATAGATACTATCTATATACTGCGCATTATCTAATATCTTATTCAGCCCCGTTAGATTAGCTTCAAATTCACGCTTCAATTGCCTCTCATGATAGATCCGAGCCAAACGAATCTTACTCTCTACCTCATCCTTCACAGCAGAAGCATAAATCAGATAAGATTCCATAGCCTTCATAAAAAAATAAGCCACCTGCCGCATCTTAGCATCATCAAAAGTCTCCTCCGGGAATAAAACACTGAAAATCTTTTCCTTTTCAATCAGATGATCCTTATGCAGACGCTTGCCATCAATCAGGTAAATGAACAGTTGCCGGACATCCTCCCGCTGATTGTGTATAGGAGAATGCAACCACTTTTTTAGTTCACGCAATTCTTTTTTATCAAAGCTGCGCAGGACCTCCACCAGACGGGTTTTTTTCATAAATAAATTCTATTTTTTTTCAACACAAATAACGACTAAAACACCAATAAAGTATGGAAAACAAACAATAATGCAACACATATTTAGTTAAACAACATAAAACAAGCCATTTTTAATCAACTTTTTATGTTTCTTGTCATTGTTTGAACCACAAAAAAGTATGATTTTAGAAGTATCAAAAGAAAGAAACCTGCAGAATGAATCTTTTAACTATCAGAACAAATATGCTCTGGCTAAAATTGGTACTAACCATTTTAGCTTTTGGTGCTTGTGGTAACCTACACGCACAACTCTGGGAAAACTTTATCACTTTCGGAGAAGCGGCAGAAGATAAATCCTATTCCATGCTTCAACTCAAAGACCAGGGTTACCTCTTGGTTGGTCGACTTGAAGATCCCTCTTCCACTGGTGGAGATGGAGATAAAGATGTTGCGGTCTACAGAACAGATGTAGACGGACGCTTGATTTGGAAAACCAAAATCGACCCTCAAATTTCAAAGACAGAACGTGGTCTAGACGTTGTAATTGACGATGAAAGCAATATCTACATTGTCGGAGAACTAGATTATTTCACCAATCCATCATTCGATATTTATCTTGTAAAATTGAATTCCAGAGGAGAGATCATCTGGGATGAAGTTATTGGAGATGCAGATACAAACGAAAGAGCTAACGCAATAGAAATCACATCTGATGGTCATTTGATTATTGCTGGGTCTAAGGAATCTAATATCGGCTCTGGTAATGGCGGACTTGACGCCTATGTAGCCAAGTTCACACTCGACGGTGACTTAGTTTGGGAACAAACCCTAGGCTACAACCTTGATGATATTGCCAATGACATTCTCGAGCAAGAGAATTTCTATGCATTTACTGGGAAGTCTAAAAACCCACAAACAGAATCCTACGATATATTTCTAGCAGAACTTGATAAAGAAACTGGCTCACTGCAGGGAGTCTTCAATCTTATCAACACAGCTGAAACAGAAGAAGAAGCTAAAAGCTTTTTATGGGATGCTGACGATTCGTCTTATGTTATTGCAGGACAACAAGATGTAGATGCTGCCAGTAGCAACATGATCTGGACGAAAGTTAAAATCAGTGCAGACAACCCTGGAACATTAGAGTACCTATGGCAAGAACCTTATGCACTCTATGATGGTGCAGCTAACCTTGGAGATGGTGCAGAAAAGATCATTCAGACAACGGATGGGAAATTTGTTCTTACTGGATTTGAAGAAATCACAGCATCTAAAATCGGTTTCACCATTTTAGAGCTCGATGCTTCAGGCACAGGCACAGAATGGACAAAAACATATTTCGATCCTGAATCCGATCCCATTTTAGCAAAGAATTATTTTATTAGCGATTTGGTAGAAAGACCAAATCAGCAAGGATTTGCTGTAACAGGAACACAGTCTAATACAGCTGATATAGGCTCAAATATTTTTCTATTTCGAACAGGCCAATTAGGTATCACTTACTCCAACACTTTAAAGGGACTCGTATACAACGACCTAAATGCCGACTGTGGATTTGACAATGGAGAAACACTGTTGAAGAATTGGATTGTAAAAGCAGTTAGAGCAAGTGATGGATATTCGTATACCAGCAGCACGAATGACTTAGGGGAATACAATATGGTGGTAGACACTGGTAACTATCAGATTTCTATCCTCAACAAAAACGATAATTGGGATATTGAAGTATGTACCTCTACGAATGAAGTCGCTTTTAATACATCCAACCAAGAAGAAGTATTTGATTTTGGTGTAGCACCTAACTTAAACTGCGCCTTTCCTTACCTGGAAATCAATACATCCACGATAGGCGTAGACTGCAATGAAGGTGAAGTGACCTATGCCGTACTGATTACAAACTATGGTGCATTTGCCAATACTGAGACGGAAGTTGAGGTTATTTTAGATGACAAATACGAATACCTTACATCGTCTATTCCTGCTACAGCAAATGGAAATACAATCTCCTTCAATATCGATGATCTGGGGACTAACGAAAACCAGACTTTCACCGTAACTGTATCAACAGATTGTTCTTTGGCACTTGATCTTCAAGCTTACGAATTCAAAGCAAGTATTGTAGACACTGAGCTATGCGATCCCGATGGATCTTATGACTTTGCAAACTACGCTGTTGAGGCCAGCTGTATTGAAGAAGGTCTTCTTGAAGTAACCATAATTAATAAGGGTCCCGAAATTGCTGAATTAGCAGGATATATAATCATAGAAGATGTTATTATAGGAAAACAAGAGCCAAGTGATTGGCCCATTACAATAAACCCAGGTGGAGATATAAAAGACACCATCGCTTTACAAGACATAGTATCCACAGGACGTATAATTGTGCCCCAATCTGACAACTTCCCGGGCAGAAGTATTCCAACAGACTTCCTTGAAGGTTGTGTGGATAATGGAGATGACTTTAATACCGGTTATGTTTTGAATTTCTTAGAAGATGACGGAGATGGCTTTACAGCTATTGATGTTCAGGAGAACAAGGCTTTGCCTAATGGTAATTATATGGAGGTGACTCCAAGAGGGCTTCCAAGTAATAATGCAATTGCAAGTGAGTCTGGATTGAAATACAGAATCTACTTTGAAAATGAATCTGCGGACACCTCATACACAATGACAATCCGAGATACGCTTCCAGAGCAGACGGTACTTATTCAAGAAGGAAACAGTAGCCATCCATACGCATTTGATGTTTATGAGAATACGGTTGCAAGATTTACCTTTGATGAGTCTCCATTAGCTCCAGGAGAAAGAGGATATGTAGAATTCAAATTATTCGTTGAACAGAATAGTTCTGAGGGCTGTGAGCCTATTAGTAATGCGGCACTTATCATCTTCGAAGATCAAGTTCCGATCTTAACAGAGGCATTATATAATGAGCTATGCGGTGATTATGCAGAGTTTGTAGAAATTGTAGATACACCACTGGCACCAAATGTTCCAGAACTGGATCTATCAATCTATCCGAATCCATTCCAAACAGAATGTACTATAGAATTAAAAGGATTAGATGTTTACTTCTGGTCTATGGAGTTATATACACTTTCTGGGAAACTTGTTCAAACGCATAACTCCAGCAGTGAGACACTAACGCTAAGCAAAGCAGGACTAGACAGTGGCATATACATTGTAAAAGTACTTGCTGATAATCAAATCGTTAAAACTGCAAAACTGGTTGTGCATTAAAAGTGCGAGCATAGTTTGCGTTTCATACCTACAAAGAGCAATCCATAAAAATGGATTGCTCTTTGTTTTTTACCTCAAATGATAGCCAAAAAGTTGTTTTTGTGTTAGCCAGCTGACAATTAAGAGCTTACGAAAAGGAGGTTTTACGCTACAAACAATAGATTAAAACACCTTTTTTTAGTTTTTTTTATAAAATTCATTTTTTTTAAAATCAACATTTAATAAATCTTATCCCAATCGAAAACCCAACTATACAAAGGGTTTTTCATAAAAAAACTTAAAATAAGCCCTTAAAATCGGTAATTTTTTTTCAACAAAATTTAATATTTGTCATTGCGAAGGCATAAATCTGGTTGCATATTTGTATTGTCAACGGGAGTAAAGGCTACAAGACTTGAAACTGGAAGCAAAATAAAAAGTACAGCAAACGAGCTGTCAAGATATAGTAAACCGCTTTTTTCATGAGATTATAAATTAAGTCTCAAAAACCGATTACACTAAAACACAGAGGTCGGGATTAGCTCCGACCTCACCTTTAGCGGTTTCTATAAAATTGAAATTTAATACGCGCAAAAATCTTTAAGTTGATTTGTGTTACTAATAAGAAAAATAATTAGCACTTACAATTTTTAATCATCCCCTTAACGATAAACCACAAAGATCTAATTCTGGATGAGGTACGTGACTCAAAAACCGACAGTAGATTTTGTGGAATGCTCCTTCATAATGATGAAGGAGTCCATTCCAAATTTGCGCGAAAAGATATAGTTTTTTTCATGAGATTATAATTTGTTGATAGTCAGTCGCACCTGAGTGGTGCGACTTTTTTAACAAACTCTTAAAAAAACACAAAAGAAACTATAACTCTAGAAATAGAGTTATATAAAAAACATTTTTCATGAGATTATAATTTGTTTAATAGCATTGAAGGCCGACACCAAGTCGGCCTT
>JAQXAY010000033.1 GCA_029252685.1 Saprospiraceae bacterium
GAATAGAAAAATGGGTGCTTCGCAAGGCCTTTGAGAAATATTTACCAGACTCCGTTGCATGGCGTCAAAAGGAACAATTTTCTGATGGTGTAGGCTATAGTTGGATCGATACATTGAAAGAACTTGTAAATACCTTGGTTAGCGATGAACAGATGGCAAATGCACATTTTAGATTTCCAATACAAGCTCCAATGAATAAAGAGGAGTTTTACTATAGATCAATTTTTGAAGAGCATTTCCCTTCGGATACAGCAGCAGCTTGCGTGCCTTCGGTGCCTTCCGTTGCTTGTTCTAGCCCAGTGGCTTTGGAATGGGATGAGGCCTTCAAGAATATGAATGATCCTTCTGGTCGAGCAGTAGGAGGTGTTCATGAAGACAGTTATTGATAAAAAAGCCCACTTGTGTTTCAAGTGGGCTTTTTTATTTAAATAGGGAGATAGTTTATATCTTGATCAGCAGAACAAATAAACAACAGCGCTCTGTCCCGATTGCTGTCTTATATACAAATTCATGAATACTCAATCAATAGCCCTCGGATTGCTTGCCTTTGGAATAGCTGTCGCATTCTATTTTATTTTTAAGCCTAAGAAAAAATGGCTTAAACCCAATAATCCATTTCCTAAGCATTGGAAAACACTTTTGTTAAAAAAGGTCTCCTTTTATGCGCATTTAAATGAAAAAGATCGTAAGCAATTTGAGTTTAAAGTCCAAGAATTTTTGCTCAATCATACAATTACAGGTGTAGAGGTGGACGTGGATGATATAGATCGTTTGCTTATCGCCTCAAGTGCTGTTATACCTGTCTTTCGTTATCCCGAATGGAACTACACAAACTTAGAGGAGGTCTTGTTATATCCGAGAAGTTTCAATGAAGATTTTCAATTCGATAAGAAGCAAAAGGATAGACAGATTCTTGGAATGGTTGGAACGGGATACATGGAAGGAAAGATGATTCTGTCTAAACAAGCGCTCCTGCAAGGCTTTTTAAATGAGACGGACAAACAGAATACGGCTATTCACGAATTTGTCCATTTGATTGATAAAATGGACGGTTGGGTAGATGGTGTTCCGAGTGTACTGATGGAGAAACAATACATCATTCCTTGGTTGGATATGATTGCTGAAAAGATGCAAGAACTTCGGAAAGGAGGATCAGGTATAGATAGTTATGCCCAGACTAGTAAGGTTGAATTCTTTGCCGTGGTATCCGAATACTTCTTTGAGCGTCCAGATTTATTAAAGCGCAAACACCCAAAACTGTACAATGCCCTCTCCGAGGTGTTTAAGCAGCATTAGTAGTTAATGCTCCCGTTTATGTAGTAAATGTCCAATGCTGCTACTAATTCCTTTTTAACAGTACATGAACATAACCTTTACCTTAAATTTTTTGGCTTTATTTTTGGGTTTTAATTAATTATTCTAACTTTGCCCGCCCAAAATAATTAGAGCTTAAAAAGTCTTGAATCACTTTGTTTTACAAATTGATTATAGCTTTAAAATCTAATTGTAATTAGTAGAGTATTTACATAATAAAGGTTGGCTGAATAAGCTTATCCTTGTTTAAAATTTTGTTCACTATGAGTGTTGATATGAACAATCCTTGGCACAAAGTTAGCGTAGGAAAAAATGCACCGGATATAGTTAATGGAATCATTGAAATTCCAAAGAATACAAGAGCTAAGTATGAGCTCGATAAGGAGACAGGTCTTTTGAAAATGGATCGCGTTTTATATTCTGCGATGTACTATCCAGCTAATTATGGTTTTATACCGCAGACCTACTGTGACGATAAGGATCCATTAGACATACTTGTTCTTTCTCAGGCAAATATCGTTCCTATGTGTCTTGTAGATGCAAAGGTGATTGGCGTTATGCGCATGTTAGATGGAGGTGAACTTGATGATAAGATTATCGCGGTTGCTTCAGAAGATATGAGTGTCAATCATATCAATGATATCTCCCAACTTCCAGGTCATTTTTTCAAGGAATTGAAAAATTTCTTTGAGGATTACAAAAAATTGGAGAACAAAAAAGTATTGGTAGAAGATTTTCAAAATGCACAAGTTGCTAAAGAGGTAATTGAACAGAGCATGGTTGATTACAAGGAGTATGTTGCAGAACGTAAGCTTCTTGTTTAATAAAAATATAGTGTTAGTATTAAAAGGGTTGAATGGTTTCATTCAATCCTTTTCTATTTTTAGACAAATTGGTTTAAAAAAAAGGTAATCATTTAAATGGCCAACTTTAAAATTGTACATTTTAGAAAAAATAAATAATGATAAAGATTCTAACATCCCTCTTATGCTTTTGTATTAGTGCAGCTGCTTTTGCACAGACCATTTCCTATAAAAGGATTGCAATTGAAATTGAATCTAAACAAGATATACTAGAGATTGGTGCACTGGGTATTGCCATGGATCATGCTTACCTCAATGATGAAAAGAAACTGGTACACGATTTTCATAGCAGTGATATTGAAAAAATTAATGCTGCTGGTTTCCAGTATACTGTACTTGTCGATAACTTAAGTCCATTTTATGCAGAACAATGTACACATGATCATGCTTTGCATACTCCTTTGATCCTCGAGGATTGTTTTAACGATTCTGAAGATGTAGCTACTCCCGAGCAGTTTAATTTGGGAGATATGGGTGGTTATTTGACTTACGAGGAGGCCCTTGCAGAGTTGGATGAGATGCTTGCATTATATCCCGATTTAATCTCTGCTAAAGCTGTAGTTAATGATCAGCTAACACATGAGGGACGACCTATGCATTGGGTCAGAATATCGGATAATCCAAATGTTGATGAGGATGAGCCAGAGGTGATGTACAATGCATTGACTCACGCTCGGGAACCTATGGGACTTATGCAGATGATGTTCTATATGTGGTATTTATTAGAAAATTATGAGACGAATGATGAGGTGAAGTTTCTTGTTGATGAAACGGAGATGTACTTCATCCCTGTAGTAAATCCTGATGGTTATGTATTTAATCAAACGACTGAACCAGAAGGAGGAGGGCTTTGGCGTAAAAATCGCCGATTGAATGATAATGGTACCTATGGTGTTGACTTGAATCGAAATTTTGCATATTTCTGGGGTCTTGATGATCAGGGTTCTTCGCCTGAACCAGAATCTCAAGTGTATCGCGGCCCAGGTCCAGCGTCAGAGCCTGAAATTCAAATGCTGGAGGATTTCTGTGTGAATCGGTCTTTTGAATTTGCCCTGAATTACCATTGTTACGGAAACTTGTTAATCATGCCCTGGGGATTTTCGAGTATTCCAACAGATGAAGGAGAGACTTTCAGCTTATTTGCTGAGGCATTGACGAAGGAGAATAATTATTTTGCAGGAACTGCAGTCCAGACAGTTGGATACACTGCAAATGGAGTTGCCGATGATTGGATGTACGGTGAGGTTGATGAAAAAGATGCCATCTACTCCATGACGCCTGAGGTAGGTCCAGGTGCATTTGGATTCTGGCCACCAGCATCATCTATTGAGGATTTATCTAAAACTGTGCTAAGGCAAAATCTTAATCTTGCGCAGTTGCCCCATAATTTTGGGATCACAGAGCTTTTCTATGATTTTGAGTTGTTGGGAGAGGGTGCTGAGATCGAATTTGATTTGAAAAAATATGGCTTGTTGGATGGTGCATTTGAACTGACCTTGAATGCATTAACTGCCAATGTCAATGTTGTTGATCCTGTGGTCACTGTGAATCCAGGTTTCGGCGAAACAGCTGAGGGATCTTTTTATTATACGCTTGGTTTAAATGTGCCTGAAGGAAGTTTTTTATCCTTTGAGCTAAGTATAGATAATGGACAGTATGTTCAGGTTATGCCTTTTGAAATTTATTATGAGGGGTCAGGGCTAACAGCAGATAATATCTTGTTTGACGGAAATACTGGGCTAGCTTCGTGGGATCAGCAAGATACTTGGGGTTTATCCACCACTGAATTCTATAGTGCTCCCTTTTCAATTGGAGACTCACCTCAGTCGGATTACCAATCAAATACTTCAAGTATGATTGTATCTGAGCCTTTTTTTATTGATGAAGATAATAGCTTAGTTTTTCTTGAATTCTTTACAAAGTGGGATATAGAGCAGGGCTTTGATTATGTGCAAGTGCAAGCCGCAGATGCAGATAATAACTTCTTAAGTGGACTTTGTGGTATCTATACAACAGAGGGATCAGGAGGTGTTCAGCCTGCAGGAGAGCCAATATATCAGGGGCTTCAAGAGGATTGGGTTATGGAGGAGATCGATCTATCGGATTATATTGGACAGGAGATTCGTATTCGATTTATTCTTGAATCTGACAATGTTTTTGAATCTGCGGGCTATTACTTTGATGATCTTATTGTTCGTGGTATCTCTGAATTGAATACGAGTACAGCGAAGGAATTAAGTTTAGATTCTTTTGTCCAATTACTTCCAAATCCGGGTAGTGCAGAATTGACAATCAAGCTGGTAAATACTGATCCATCTGATTTGAAGATCTACGATAGTCAAGGTCGTATTGTGTTCGGGCAAGTTGGACTTAGAGCGGAACGTACTATTGAGACTCTGGACTGGCCAAGCGGCATGTATCATATACAAATCATTGAGCAGAATGGGGAAACTCAATTACTGAAATGGATTAAAATATAGGAAAAAGCCAGTGCAGATGCACTGGCTTTTTTTATTATTACTTGAATGGCTATCTCTCGAATGATAGAAATTTAATTCAATCTGAGTGATTCGACTTATTTTTTTAGATAGAATTTCTTAAATCTAGTTGAATTATTTTAGATTTGGCTCATAACAAAAGCGTGTAGATGAGTTTTATCGACCAAGTAGTACAGTGTATCCAAGAAGCAGAGCAGAAGGGTACTTTAGTAGAGCGGGAGGATGTGTTGACTGGATATTCCGGTAAGAAACTATATGGTACTTTACAAAGACTCGCTAAAACAGTTTTGACTGAGGATACTTGCTACGTGGAGGTTGGTGTTTATCAAGGACTCACGCTTTTATCCACTGCTTTGTCTAATGAAAAGGGTTCATTTATCGGAATTGACAATTTTGCTTTTTTTGATCCGCAAGGAAAGAATAAGGGTTTGGTTGAGGAGCGGACTGCAAAACTAGGCCTGAAAAATACAAGCTTAATTAACGCAGATTATGAAGATGCACTTGAGCGACTTGAGCAGCACCTTGGTGGTAAGAAGGTAGGTATTTATTTTATAGATGGACCACATGATTATAGAAGTCAAATGATGTGTCTTCTACTAATGAAGCCTTATTTAGCAGATGATGCAGTTATTCTTATAGATGATAGTAACTATAGACATGTACGACAGGCTAATAGAGACTTTCTTTTAACCAATCCTGAGTTTAAACTTTTATTCGAATCCTACACCCCAGCTCATCCCATGAACTTGAAAGGTGAGGACAAACAAAAAGCACTTGATGGCTGGTGGGATGGAATTAATATAATAGTGAAAGATTCAAAGAATGCCTTAGAGCCTGAATTCCCGAATACGGTTCGAAATAGAAGTATTTACGAAAATGAACATCTATTACATGCTTCCCAATATCCAGAACAAACGCTTCTTGTTTGGGAGATTATTAAGAAGTTGAGGCTTTATCCTCTGTTGAATTTGCTTAGGAAGCCTAGTAAAATGTTTTCTGGGGAATTTAAAAATGCCAATACCTTTTCAGAGTCCTTAGAGCAATCTGGTAAATTCAATAAGTCTATTAAAAATTAAATTCAGCGATTTATTTTTCTCGAAGCCCAAGATAATTCATTAATTTAATTTTAAATTTTTGAGCTTATGAGGATTCTTAAGTATTTCATTTTCAGTTTGCTATTGTCTTCGGGCCTGAGTGCTCAAGATACCTTCTCTATTGTTGCTATGGATAGTGAAACAGGTGCAGTCGGCAGTGCGGGAGCTTCTTGTGTAGATTTGTTTAATTTTCCCGGCTTAAGCGATCATTTTTTAGGTCAACTAGTACCTGGTCTCGGTGCTATCAATTCACAGGCCTATTACATTCAAGCGAACCAAAACAACGCATTGAATCAGCTTGTAGGGGGAAGTACTCCTCAAGAAACACTGGATTGGCTGTTGTTTAATGATGTGAATCTTAGTCCACAGTTTCGACAATACGGTATTGTTGCAAATGTAGGTGATAGTATTCAAGCTGCTGCATTTACAGGTTCAAGTACGGATGACTACAAGGGGCATATTGTTGGATCGAATTATGCTATACAGGGTAATATTTTGTTAGGTCCCGCTGTCTTAGAAAACATGGAAGCAGCTTTCTTAGCAGAGGAGGGAGATCTTGCTTGTAAATTAATGGCAGCTATGCAAGGGGCTAATATTCCTGGGGCAGATGGACGTTGCCTTCAAAATGGAACATCCTCATTGTTTGCCTTTCTAAAGGTTTCTCAAGAAGATGATGTTTTTGGAGAACCTGGATTCTTAGTCTCTGTGCGCACGCCAAATGGGGCAGGAATAGAACCGATCGATTCCTTGCAGATTCTTTTTGATCTTGAAAAAGATTGTTTGCCCAATGCTATTGCAGAAAAAGATGATCAAGCCATTGAATTATTTCCAAATCCCTTTAATCAATACCTGGAGTTGAATGAAATCAATAGTTTGCTTCCAAAACAGATTGAATTTTGGAATCTTTCTTCAGGGTCTTTACAATTTTCTACCAATGTCCTAGATTCTATTATCGATACTCGGGACTTAAGGTCAGGTGTTTACCTTGTCAAAATTAAATACAAGGATGTGGTTTTTTATAAAAAAATGATAAAACTAAATTAAGTATGAATCGTATTGCCTTGAAGGTATGTTGTATTTCAAATGTAAAGGAAGCTGAACTTGCATTAGAAAAGGGTGCTGATTTTCTTGGACTTGTAGGTCCTATGCCTTCCGGACCTGGGATATTAAGTCTCGCAGAAATTAGGAGTATAGTTCAATCTATCCCCAAGTCTGCTAAAACGATTCTATTGACAAGCGAGGAGGCTCCACTCTCAATCATTAAATCAGTTAGTCAACTTGGCGTAAGTGCTGTACAAATAGTTCGTGAGATTCCAATTGCTGCTTTGAAACAGATTCGAGTAGCACTTCCTGATGTTCTAATATTCTCTGTGGTTCATGTTGTCGATGAAGACTCTGTTGATACAGCTATGGGATATGAGGGTTTGGCAGATTATATTTTATTGGATTCAGGTAAACCATCAAAAGGGATTCTGGGTGGAACTGGAGAAGTACATAATTGGAATCTTAGTCGGGCAATTGTAGAGCATTTGAAAACTCCGGTTTTTCTTGCTGGAGGGCTCAATCCTGGCAATGTTGCTGATGCGATATCTTTAGTGAAACCTTATGGTGTTGATCTTTGCTCAGGGCTTAGAACCAATGATGAGTTGGATCCCATGAAACTCAATACTTTTATTAAAAACCTTCCTTAGTTTAGGAATTTGATTTAGTACTTTTTTGTTATCTTATTCTTCTAAACACGTTGAATTTTAATAACGAAAAAATCACTAATGCGCATCCTCATTTCTATAAGTTGTGCTGTTATGCTTTTATGTTCAGGGCCAGTATTTGGTCAAAGGAATAAGAAAGCCAAACAAGCACCTGTTCCAGTAGAGAAAAATATTTTTAATGCTAAGGCATTTCAATCGTTACAGTGGAGAAATATTGGCCCATACAGAGGTGGTCGAACGAATGCTGTCGCTGGCGTCCAGGGTGACCCATTGACTTATTATTTTGGTTCTGTAGGAGGTGGTATTTGGAAGACTACAGATGCGGGGAACCACTGGTTTAATATATCTGATGGCTTTTTAAAAACAGGGACTGTTGGCGCAATTACAGTTGCTCCCTCTGATTCTAATGTTATTTATGCTGGTATGGGGGAGCATGCCGTGCGTGGTGTGATGACATCTTCTGGAGATGGTATTTATAAAAGTACCGATGCTGGAGCAAGCTGGAAACATATAGGTCTAGAACAATCTAAGCATATCGCAGATGTTGTAGTTCACCCGAATAATCCGGATTGGGTCTATGTTGCTGTACAGGGGGCTTTCTGGAATGATAGCTCAGATCGTGGTATCTATTTCAGCTCAGATGGTGGAGCTAATTGGGAGCAATTACTATATGTAGATCTTAGTTCAGGTGCCGCAGACTTGGTGATGGATGAAACAAATCCTCGTATTTTATATGCAGCGTTTTGGGATCATAGACGATTGCCTTGGCAGGTTCGATCTGGAGGTCCTGGATCAGCCGTATATAAATCGTTGGATTCAGGAAAGACCTGGAAAAAGATACAAAACGGACTACCGAATGAAATGGGTAAGATATCTGTTTGTGTATCTCCTGCAAACCCACAGAGACTATACGCTAATGTTGAGGCGGAAGGCAATCAGGGAGGTGTTTACAGGTCAGATAATGGAGGGAAGAGTTGGTATCAGGTATATAATAATCGGGTTTCAGTTGCTCGTGCATGGTATTATATTGAAATTTTTGCTGACCCTCAGGACGAAGAGACTGTTTATGTTTTGAATGCTCCAATGTTAAAGTCTATAGACGGAGGTCAATCTTTTACACCGATTGCAAATCCGCATTCCGATCAGCATGATTTATGGATTAATCCAATGAACCCGGATAATATGATCTTGGGTAATGACGGCGGAGCATGTATAAGTTTCAATGGAGGGGCAAGTTGGTCTACACAAAATAATCAACCGACTGCCCAATTTTACAGAGTTATAGCTGATAACCAATTTCCTTACCACTTATATGCGGGGCAGCAAGATAACTCGACAGTTTGTATTGCAAGTAAGACAGCAAGCGGTGGTATCGACTTTGAAGATTGGTATCCAGTAGCAGGAGGAGAAAGTGCATTCATCGCTTTTGATGATATAGAAAAGCCAAGAGTGACTTATGGTACAAGCATTCAAGGTTTTATAGATGCCTATGATGTGCATACAAAGACAACGAAGGATATTATGGCTTATCCAGCTATAAATCTTGGTAATCAGCCTGAAGATCAGCCTTACCGTTGGAATTGGAACAACCCACTGATCAATCATTCGAAGGAAAAAAATGTCTTATATCACGGTGCCAATGTAGTACTGGAAAGTAAGGATGGTGGCTACTCATGGAAGGTGATAAGCCCTGACCTTACAAGAAATGATACAAGTCGTCACCATTCCATGGGGGTTCCATTTACCAACGAGGCCGCCGGTGGAGAAGTATACAATACAATATCCTATCTGTCTAATTCTATCCATGAACCGGAATTGTTATATGCTGGATCGGATGATGGATTGATTCATGTAAGAAGAAATAAAGATACAGAATGGCAAGATATTAGTCCTTTGATGGAAGGAGAATCCTTGGTGAATGCTATCGAAGTTTCTCCCCATGATGCATCAAAAGTGTATGCTGTACTTACCCGATATAAATTTGGAGATCATAGACCTTTTGTTTTTGTGTCTAAAGATTACGGAGCTACATGGGAAAATATTGGTGCAAATATCTCAGGAAGTGATTTTGTTCGTGTTGTCAGAGAAGATCCACTTATAGAAGGTTTGCTCTATGCGGGTACAGAGCGAGGTTTGTTTATTAGTCTAAACGATGGGGAGGATTGGGTTCCTTACCAATCAAACTTACCTGTTTGTCCAGTAACTGATTTGATCATAAAGGACAATGACCTTATTGCAGCTACTTCAGGTCGTGGATTTTGGATATTAGATGATATTGCCTCTATTCAGCAGAGTGCACAGGGTTTGGATTCAATGGCCTTTAGGATATTCAATCCCAAAGCAAACTATAAGTTTGCGTTAGGGGGACAAGGAAGAGGCGATGTTGGAAAGAACCCACCTGCAGGAGTGCTCATAGATTATCATTTACCTGCTGATTTTCAGAAAACAGATACGCTTAGGATGGAAATTCGAGCTGGTAATGGTGACTTAATACGATCTTATTCCAATCAAGTGAATGAGGACTTTTATTCTTGGGTTGGTGGCCCTGCACCTGCTCCAGTATTGTCTTCTGTAAAAGGAATAAATCGTTTTAATTGGGACTTGAGACGAGCTGAAGTTCCTGGGGTAGATGGAATTTTTATTTTCGGTAGTCCATATGGTTCTACAGTAGGCCCTGGGGTCTATACTGCCACATTACATTATGATAGTCTACAAGAAGTTGTAGATATTCAGGTGCTTGCAGATCCTCGCATTGATGCAAAAGATTCCGATTATGCCTTACAACAAGATCTGTTGAAAGAATTAGATGAAAATGTACGCGAAATTCATAATTCTATCGTTAAGGTAAGAAGTGTTCAGGCTCAGTTAGAGTCTGTTATGGGTAATTTGAAGCAGTTGGAAGGACAGGAAGATTTACTAGCAAAGGCTGAAGATATTATGCAGAGTAGTAAGGACTGGGAGGCAAAACTCATTCAGCCAATGCAGAAAACCTTTCAGGACGTTATTAATTTTGAGAATAAATTAAGTGCCGAAATGCTAAATGTTATTTCAAAAATAGATGCCGTTGATCCGAAGCAACCATTGGCTTTACTGAAGCGTATTGAGGAGCTTAATCAAAATTGGACTCAGTTAAGTCAAGAGCTCAGTAAGCTCATTGAAGAAGATCTAAAAGCCTTTAATGAGGAATATAGAGCAGCAGCGTTGCCTGTTCTTGTCTATCCTAATAAATAATAAATTATGAAAAAGGTGTTGAATCATTTTTTCTGCTTGTTCGTGGTGAGTGTTTTAATTATTGCCGGATGTTCAGATGATTCAGATGTTGAAGGAATACAAAAAGAAGATTCAACACCTTTTATTCTTCCCGATGTACATGATCCGTCGCAGCTTGTACAAGTGGGCAATCGCTTATATTTTTTTGCTAGTGCAGTAGAGTGGTGGACCTATGATCTAGCTCAAGAAGATCCTTGGGTCTTTGGAGGTAGTGATATGTTTGAACAGAATTCCCCTTCTTGGTATAATGGGGAGGATATGTACTGGGCCCCTTCATTTACAGATCTTGGTAATGGTACATATAGAATGTATCATTCGGCTGTAGAAGATGAGGATACTCATAGTTCGAAAATTGGATTTGTTGATATTACCAACGCTTCAAATGGAGACCCTGAATTTATTTTAGGAGAAAATTATGTACTTAGTTCTAGTAATATAGCTGATGCTTTTGCAATTGATCCTTCGGTCTACCTCGATAAGCAGGGGCAGTTAAGGATGGTTTATGGGTCTCATGGTGCTGGAATCTACACGATTAAACTCGATAAGTTAACCGGTTATCTTGCTGAAGATCCATCGGATAAAGCCTTTGGATCATCTGATGGCAGGTTTGTGCATCTTGCAAATTACGGCGGTGTCCTTGATGAGAACAATATTGAAGCTGCCTACATCTATAATCATCCGGAAAACGCTTACTACTATCTTTTTGTAAACTGGGATATTTGTTGTTCAGGTATAAATAGTACATATAATATCAGAGTTGGTCGTTCTGCAGATCCTGAAGGGCCTTTTTTGGATCGAGCTGGAAATGATATGGCCGATGGCTACGGCTCCTTATTTATGGATGCAGAAGGTGTTAATGTTGCTAATAGTCGGATAGTTGGACCTGGGCATAGTGGTATATATCAGCATAGTGATGGCTCATTTTATTTCTCTCACCATTTTTATGATGCAGTCGACGATGGGGCTCCAAGCCTTGCAATTTGGCAATTGATTTGGGTCAACGATTGGCCTGAAATCAATCTGACCGGATCTATTGACTTTTAATTGACGTCTGCGCAAAACCAAATGATTGTTCTGCTTGTATAAGTTCTATGCAATCAATCAATATAATCTGGCTGAAAAAGGATATTAGGCTAAGGGATCATGCTTCTTTTGCTGCGGCAGAACAGCAGGATATCCCTTATCTGGTAATTCATATTATGGAGGCAGACCAAATTGATATGCCAGACGTCTCATTGCGACATTTACAATTTACGTATCATGCTTTAAGTGACTTGGAAAAGCAGTTAATTGAGCGAGATAATAAATTATACAGGTTCTATGGCAATCGCAAAGATGTTTTTTTATACCTAAGCCAGCAGTTTACAATTAATACTGTGTTTTCCTACCAAGAGAGTGGTTGTCGTCGAACATGGATCAAAGATAAAGCTATTGGTCACTTTTTTAAAGAAATAGGTGTCAGCTGGAAGGAACATGCTCGAGACGGTGTGCTCAGAGGAATCAAAAATAGAAAGGGATGGGATAAGCATTGGTATACTGTTATGGCCGGTGAAATACCTACCTATCATATCCGTCCTAATAATCTAGAGAATGTAGAACATTCTTTTAATTATCCTGCAGTATTTGAGGAAGAGCTTAGAGCCTATCCTAGGGCATTTCAACCTGCCGGCGAGTCCAAAGCCTGGGCTTATTTAAAAAGCTTCGTAGAAGGCCGAGGATTTCGTTACAATTATTTAATTTCAAAGCCAACGGAAAGTAGGAAGTCCTGTGGAAGGGTCTCGCCCTACCTAACTTATGGCAATGTTTCTATTCGACAGGTGTATCAATTCGTCAAAGGGCACAAGAATTATAAATTCAATAAACGGGCTTTGGATACCTTCCTCACGCGATTAAAGTGGCATTGTCATTTTATTCAGAAGTTTGAGATGGAATGTGATTATGAGATACAATGTCTCAATCCGGCTTATGAGGATTTACCTAGATCTGTTAATAGTTCTTTTTTGGAAGCTTGGAAGACGGGTAAGACAGGTATTCCTATGGTCGATGCTAATATGCGTTGTCTAATGGAGACAGGTTGGATTAATTTTAGAATGCGCGCAATGCTTGTATCTTTTTTATGTCACCATTTGGGCCAAGATTGGCGCTCTGGAGTTTATCATTTGGCAAATCTCTTTCTTGATTACGAACCAGGCATACACTTTCCCCAATTTCAAATGCAAGCAGGTACTACGGGTATACATACCATTCGCATCTACAATCCAATCAAGCAATCTAAAGATCATGATCCTAAAGGAGTATTTATTAAAAGATGGCTACCTGAACTTTTAAATTTACCAGAACAATATATTCATGAACCATGGGCATTAACTGCATTGGAGGGACAGATGTACAGCTTTGATTTATCTAGGGATTATTACCCTCCAATTGTTTCTGTTGAGGCTTCAGCAAAAGTGGCTAGACAAACATTATGGAACTTTCGTAAAAAAAGCAGCGTTTTGTCGTTTAAAGCTCGAATTTTGGACAAGCATACACGGAAAAAGTAGCTGTTTAGCCTTTTTTAACATTTTTGTAAACAAAATTTAAGTTTTTTTTAAACTTTTGTTTGTCTTAATGGTTTAAAGACAAAATTAATTTTTTAAATAAACTAACTACGATGGAATTTTTATTAAGCGCTGTAAAGGACCCTGGAACTGATCCAGTAGCATTTACATTTTTTATTGGTTGTATGGCTATGGCCGCAGCATCTGTATTTTTCTTTGTTGAAAGAAACAGTGTAAGTGAAAAATGGCGATTGTCATTATTGGTATCAGCTTTAATCACTGGTATCGCGGCAGTTCACTATTTCTACATGAGAGATGCGTTTGGTGCATCTGGTAATACAACTGCTCTTCGTTACATTGATTGGACTCTTACTGTACCATTAATGTGTGTAGAATTTTATCTATTAACAAAAGCAGCTGGTGCTACTAAAGGTTTAATGTGGAAACTTATTCTTGCTTCGGCATGGATGTTGATTGCCGGTTACATCGGTGAGGCATTCAATCCAGAAGGAGGAAGTACTTCGCATTCAGTTACTTGGGGAGTTTTATCTACTATAGGTTATGTATATGTTTTGTACTCTGCCTGGATGGGTGAAGTTGCTAAACTAGCCGAAAGTAGTGGTGATCCTGTAGTTCAAAAAGGTGTTCGTACATTAGCATGGTTTGTACTTGTAGGTTGGGCAATTTACCCAATTGGTTACATGTGTATGCCAGGTGGATGGTTGAACGGCGTAGGATTCTTAGACGCTGACACAGTAGATTTATTCTACAATATTGCAGATGCAGTCAATAAGATTGGATTTGGTTTAGTTGTATATTCTATTGCTATTAACAGCGATAAATAAAAGATACAAAAGCGATTGGAAGAAATTCCAATCGCTTTTCTTTTTATTTAATTATGAGCCCCAAGGGGCTTTTTTTTATGTCCATATCTTTAAAATAAAAAACCGATCAGTGAACTGATCGGTTTTTTACTATTTAGTTTTTAATGCTTCTTTAATCCATGCCATACAATCTTCAAAGCTTTCAAATGATTGTTCCTCTGGGACGATCTTCGGAAGGATGTTATATTGTTTAAACATATCTAGCGGTTGGCCATGTAGATCTGTAAATGCAACTTTTATATCTTTTTCACTAAGATCTAATATAGCATCTTCTAGAGCTATAAGGCCAGATTGATCTACATAAGGCACCTTGTCCATTCTAATGACCACAATTTCTATTTGTGGTAAAGCACTGAACATATCTTGGAACCTGGACGCAAAACCAAAGAACAAGGGGCCGTCAAGGTGTTTAATGTAAACCTTATCCTTGATCTTGTCAAAGTATTTTTCTTCGTCTTTCCAAGTTACTTCTCTCGAGAACTCTTGAAGTGGCGCAGCTTTAGTTCTATGTTCAACAACATCAGAAATACTTTTCATAAAGAGAATAGATGCAAATACTAGGCCAATCGCTACTGCTTCAATTAGTCCAACGAAAACTGTTAGAATAAGAACTAAAACCATTACTAATACCTCAGACTTTGGAATATATGGAATACTTCTAATTCCTCTGTAGTCCAAGACGCCAATACCAACTGTAACTAATATGCCAGCTAGCACAGCTGCAGGAATCATAGATGCAGTTGGTCCAAGAACAAGTAATACCATTAAGAGTAATACACCAGCCATCATTCCAGAAAGTTTTGTTTTTCCGCCCGAGTTGATGTTTACCACAGTACGTATTGTTGCACCAGCTCCTGGGATGCCGCCAAAAATTGCGGCTATAGAATTACCTATGCCTTGCCCAATTAGTTCTTTATTTGGGTTGTGCTTAGTCTTGGTCATGTTGTCCGCAACGACAGAGGTCAATAGGGAATCAATGGCACCAAGTAAGGCAAGAGATAATGCTGTAAAAATGTATGGACGGATAGAGACTAAACTGAATTCAGAAAATATTTCCCATCGAAGAGGTGGAAAACCAGACGGTATAGTGCCTATGGTTTTATATCCTTCTGGTCCCAGTATGAAGAACGCACCAAGGGTCACTAAGATCAAAGCGACCAATGTACTTGGGATTGCTGTTGTTATTCGTTTAAATCCATAGATGATAAATATTGTGACAAGTCCAATTATCAAATCTGTAAAGTTGATGTTATGAATCGCACGGCCAAGCGTCTTTAATGAACCAATAACACCTGATGAATTACTTGCTGCAATGGTCTTAGCTTCTTTTTCAATGTCAGCTGCTGAAATGGCTGGAGCCGAACGAATTACATTTTCATAATCTGAAATGTTTAGTGTAGCTTCATCACCTCTTTCTAATAGAACCCTGTTCAATAGAATCTCTTTTGCCTCTACCTTGTAGCTATCAATTAAAGCGCTGTCTTCCTTAGGGTAATACCCCATCAAAGGAAGCATTTGGGTTATCAATATAATCACGCCTATTCCAGACATGAATCCGGATACTACTGGGTAGGGTATATATCTTATATAACTTCCAATCTTCAGTAAACCTAGAACGATTTGAAATATCCCGGATAATATAAATACTGCGAGTATGGCTGGTAATGCTAGTGTTAGGTCACCCTCAAATGTAGCTATCATGCCCGCAATGACAATCATAGAGACTGCAGTCATTGGGGCAGTCGGTCCAGAGATTTGCGTGTTGGTACCACCAAAAAGTGCGGCGAAGAAACTAATAAATATAGCACCATATATACCTGCATCTGCGCCAAGACCTGATTGTAGGCCAAATGCAAGAGCTAATGGTAAAGCTACTATACCAGCTGTAATACCACCTAAAAGATCTCCTCTGAAATGAGAGAAGGTAAATCCTAATTTGTTTTTCATCGTAAATATCTATGAATGCAACCCCCATGAAGGATAGCATGATTAATGGATAGAAAAGATATGAAATACTAAAATTACATTCGTTCGGGTGGCGGTGTTGATACCTCTGGAATGTGACTACATTTATGTACGAAATAAAATGCAGCGTGCTGGAATAGAATAGACGTTTTATTAGAAAATAAAAAGGCTAAAACCTTTGTGAGCCGTTTATCATCAACTTTTTCATTCTTCTCTTCGCTATCTGAAAAGTCATTAAGTTCCATTTTGTCTAAATGAAGCTCTTGTAGAATATTCGAATCATAGAAAGTCACAACACAAAAAATAATTGCGAAAATCAAATAGAATTTCTGTTGTATAGTTTGTGTTTTGATTCGAGTAAAATTTGAGTTAGTAATAAAACGAACGCAGTAATATATGGATTGCAGGCTTAAAAGCAGAATATAAGCGTATTTAAATTGAATTGATTAATCTTTACCCTATCCTTTGTTGTTTGCTGAGTATGAAGCCCAAAAAGAAAGATCTACCTCAGAAAATTTGTGTTGTCTGCAGTCGTCCTTTCACATGGAGAAAGAAATGGGAAAAAGTCTGGGATGAAGTAAAATATTGCAGCGAACGATGTAGACGGAATAAAAATAATAACCATGCAAAGTCTTAATCTAATATTTCCAAATCAATTATTCGAAGATAGTCCTTTGTATTCGAATGGCAACTTATGTGTGTTAGTTGAGCATGATCTTTATTTTAAACAATTTAAGTTTCATAAGCAAAAACTAGCATTTCATAGAGCAAGCATGCAGTCATTTAAAGTGTATCTAGAGTCTAAAGGTCTTGAGGTGCGTTATATTTCTGCTATTGAAAACACATCGAGTACAGACGTACTTTTTCAAGCACTAAATGCAGAGGGTTTTACTCATGTGACTACTTATTTGCCTGTTGATAATTGGCTTGAAAAACAAATAACTGAAGCTGCGAAAGACAAGAGTTTTGATGTTCAGTATCACGAGAACCCACTGTTTTTTAATAAGGAGGAGGATTTAGAGGCTTTTTTTGCTAAGTCTAAAAAAAGATATTTTCACAATGATTTTTATGTTCAGCAAAGAAAAAGGTTTGACATTCTATTGGATGATAGGAAAGAACCAGTTGGTGGGAAGTGGAGTTTCGATGCCGATAATAGAAAAAAGTATCCAAAGAAAAAGATTCCGCCACATGTAGAATGGGGTACTTACTGTTCCTATTACAAAGAGGCTTTTAACTATGTGGAAAGTAATTTTTCAAAAAACTATGGTGGCCTAAACTATGACAGACTATTTCCAATTGATCATGTAAGTTCAGCAGAATGGTTTGAACGCTTCTTAAGCGAAAGGTTTGATGAGTTTGGACCCTACGAAGATGCTATTGTTAAAGATGAGTCTGTCTTGAATCATAGTGTTTTGACTCCAATGATGAATGCTGGATTGATCACTCCTGTGTACGTTGTTCATCGAGCTATTGATTATGCTATAGAAAATGAAATACCACTAAATTCTTTGGAAGGTTTTGTTCGGCAGATAATTGGATGGCGTGAATTTATAAGAGGATTTTACATGCACAAAGGTGTTGAAAGTCGAACGATGAATTATTGGGGCTTCAATAGGAAGATTCCAACTTCATTCTATGACGGAACGACAGGTATTCCAATCCTCGATCATACGATCAAACAATTATTAGATACCGGTTATAATCACCACATTGAGCGATTAATGGTATTAGGTAATTTTATGCTTTTGTGTGAATTCGATCCTGATGAGGTGTATAAATGGTTCATGGAAATGTACATCGATGCTTATGATTGGGTTATGGTGCCGAATGTATATGGAATGAGTCAATTTGCGGACGGAGGTCTCATGGCTACCAAACCATATATTAGTGGTAGTAACTATCTCATGAAGATGAGTAATTTTAGTAAGGGTCCTTGGCAAGAGATTTGGGATGGCTTATTTTGGCGCTTCATGCATGTGCATAGAGACTTTTTTACTCGAAATCCCAGACTAGGCATGCTCGTTCGAATGTTTGATAAAATGCCTGAAGAGAAAAAAGATAAGCATATGGATAATGCAAATGCTTTTTTAGATTTGTTAGATAAAGAAAATGCAGCTGTTCAATAACAGCTGCATTTTTTTTAAGATAACTTATAGTAAACCTTCCTTTCTTCAAGGTAATTTAGGACATAATGAAAGACTTCTTCATGTTTTCCGATTAGCTCGGGAGGGAAGACACCTTTTTCCTTGAAAATCCCTTTAAGGAATAGGTTAGCAACTGCTGTTGCTGTATATCCAGTTGTGCGAGCCATAGAGCTCGTTTCTGTATCTGCGTCATACTCATCGTGCAGATGATAGATGATTGAGCAATCTTGGCCATCCATAGCTTTCCCTTTTATGCTTATGCGCATAACGGTAAGTTCTGGCTCTGTCGGTCCTAGCTTCCATTCGTCAAATAAGATCTTACTGGTGAAATCTAGCGGCTTTACTTCCGTTCCATTAACAGTAATAGGCTCCTCAGCGAAGAATCCGGATGATTTTAGAACCTTGATATATTCTACATGCCCAGGATAACGAAGGGTTTTTTCCTTCATGTTTGGAATATGAGGCATAGTCTTTATAATGGAACGAAGTCCATCTGAGTTGAATGATTCTAATGTTCCTACCGATTCGAATTCTACATATTCACAGTCAGTAAGTGCTTCTCTTGTTACTAGTTTGCTATGTTCAACGTATCTAGCCGGTCTTGTATATTCTTCTATGACATCCACAGGAGAGAAAGGTGCTTTGTAGCAGAATGGCCACTTCTTGGTTTTTGGTAATCCACCTACTAAACACTCGAAGTCTGTGATCTTCATTTTTTCATTGTAATAGCCTAATATGATGTTTCCCATACCAGGTGCTACACCACAATCTACTACAGCTGTGACTCCGTTTTCTTTGGCCAATTTATCAAGTTCAAGCGCATCTTCAGGGAAAAAAGAAATATCAACTACATCCTTTCCAGCCTCTATGATAACTTTTAAGGTCTGATAACCTAGAAAACCAGGAACTGCACATATAACGAGATCAAAATCGCTGATCTCTTGTTTAAGTGTATCTGTTTGCGTTACATCTAGAACTTGAGTCTTTAAAAAGTTTGCTCGACCTTTTACGGTATCAAGTACTTTTTGACTTAGATCTGTGATGGTTACCTCATGTGTTTTAGCTAGGTCTATGGCCATCGCACTGCCGACCATACCTGCCCCTAGGACAATTATTTTGCTCATTATTACTTAGTTTGTTCGTATGAATAAAGGATAGTTCGTAGATGAGTACCTACAAACCTGGTATGAATACCCAGGGCATTTTGGAGAGGATATATGCCTGATATGATCTCATAGATTAAACTTACGAAATGAAATAAAAAAAGAAGGTATAAACCTTCTTTTTATTATTCATTCACTGGTTCTATTCCTGTGACTATGTAGTTTGTTTTGCCAAGCCATGGCATTGTTTTGTATCGCTCTTTGTAAGATAGTTTTACTTTTCTTCCTTCATAATTTTGAAGATCTTGATATACTTCATTTTTGATAACAGAAAAATCCCAAATGTTTCCTTGAAGTCCGTCTGAGCTGCTATCTCCCGAGAGTCCGCCAAGATTTAATTGACCCTCATAAGTTTTGAAGACAATGCCTTTTTTTGTCACCTTAATAAGTTGGCCAGCACGTGTTCCATCTGAGTATGTCCAAGAGCAAACCCAAAAGAAGCATAAGCCTCCGAGAACTAGTAGGAGCGATGCCCATTTTAATATTTTTTTGAATTTGTCACCAGCAGCTTCGCCGATTTCTTCTAATTGATCTTTGATATGAGACATGAGCTTTTTTTTGGAAAAATAATAAATCAATCGGTCACAATGATAGATTTGAACAAAATTAATTTGATAAGGATTTATAATTCTATAGATCCTTATTTATTCCCGTGGGTTAAAATCAATATTTTAGTTTAATTTTGAATGAATCAAGAATCCTAAAGATGGCTTTAGACAAGCGTGAAAAAGAACGATATAGCCGTCAGATCCTTATTCCAGGATTTGGTGTTGAGGCGCAGCAGCGATTGAAAGATTCGCGGGTATTAGTAATAGGTGCTGGAGGGCTTGGCTGTCCAGTCCTGCAGTATTTGGCTGCCGCAGGAGTAGGTTTTATAGGTATTGTTGACAACGATACCGTGTCGTTTAGTAATTTGCATCGGCAAATATTATATGCTGAGCATGATTTAGGAGCACTAAAAGCAGATAAGGCAGTTGAGAAGATAGGACGCATAAATTCAGATATAGAATTGCTTGCGTATCCCTATGCTATGAACAAGGATAATGCTGCAGATTTGGTGCAAGGCTATGATATACTGGTTGACTGTACAGACAATTTTGCAAGCAGATATTTGATTAATGATATAGCAGTGCTTGAGGGGCTTCCAGTAGTGTATGGCTCTGTTCATCAATTTGAAGGACAGGTGTCTGTCTTTAATTATCTTTCTAGCACAGGGAGGAGTCCAAATTATAGAGACCTTTTTCCTGTTCCTCCTGATTCAGGGTCAGTACTAGATTGTTCCGAAGGAGGTGTTTTGGGGGTTCTTCCAGCCATCATAGGGTCCTTACAAGCCAATGAGGTGATCAAAATCATTACAGGGCAGGGTGATCCATTAGCTAGTAATTTACTATTGTTTGATGCTTTGAATAATGACTATAAAGTAATAAAATTTAAAAATAGAGAGCCGCCGATTTCCATAGAACGACTGATAGATTACGACCTTTTTTGTAATGGTCCTGCCATGGACGATTTAGATTTTGAGCGAAGTCCAAAAGAGGTGAAAACTTTAATCGATACAGGAGCGTATGTGTTGGTCGATATTCGAGAGCAGGAAGAGCGTGCACTTACGCATATTGGTGGTACACATGTTCAAAGGTCTGCTGTTCTTGACTATCTTCAAATGACTCCAGACCTTCGGAATGTCATCTTCTATTGCCGTTCAGGTAAAAGGAGTAGAGACCTCATTAAAGAAGTTCAACATTCTTTAGAGGGTAGTTTTTTTAGCCTCAAGGGAGGCTTGTTGGCTTATATTGATTATTGGAATCTTGATGATAGTTCGTATTAATTGCTGTGAAATGTATTTTTCAAAGAAAATTTGAAGTATGAGATTTTATAAGTTGCTTATCTTTGCTTTACTATTAATTCTAGGATGTGGAACGGCACACGCCCAAATCAACTTACTAGAGTTAGAGGAATTGAAGGGACTTGAAATTGGGGTTATTGCTCCAAATTTTGACGCTGTAAATCAAAATGGTCAACGCATACATTTGGATAGTATTTTAAAGGATGGACCCCTTGTAATTGTGTTTTATCGGGGGCAGTGGTGTCCATTCTGTAATAGGCACTTGGATGCCTTTCAAGATAGCTTAGCCCTAGTAAGTGCTTTTGGAGCTAATGTAGTTGCCCTGAGTCCTGAGCAACCCACTTATTTAAAAGCTATGGAATCAAAACTTGAGCTTTCTTATGATTTATTGTATGACGAAGGATATAAGATTGCTTCTGATTATGGATTGCTATTTGATCCTGGAGTAGCCCTCAGAAATCGCTATAACACCTTTTTAAACGCAAATTTTAAAGAGGCGCATCAGGACGATAGGGGTTTTTTGCCAATTCCAGCCACTTTTATAATTGATCGTGATCGTCGTGTAGTTTGGAAGCATTTTGATCCAAACTATAAGGCGCGTTCAAGTGTTTTAGAAATTCTATCTGTTTTGTCTAACTTGCAGTAATTCAAAACTACAGAAGATTTTACTAAACAGGATACTCCACACGGTGAGTACCCTTTCTAATTTATCAATACGCTACAAAGGAAATAAATGAAAAAGATTCCAGTATATATTGTAACCGGTTACTTAGGTGCTGGTAAGACCAGTCTTATTAATAGTTGGATGAACAATAGGCCAGAGGAACGACTATTTATAATAGAAAATGAGATTGGGAAAGTTAATATAGATGAGCAGATGGTTGCCGGTAAGGATGTTGATCTAATTGGGCTCACGGCTGGTTGCATTTGTTGTTCCTTAAATGATGAATTATTGGATGTTTTAGAGGAGGTTAGTGCTCGTCGAGATAGTTTTGATCGCTTAGTAATTGAAACTACCGGGATAGCAGACCCTTCTAGTATTGCGGCTCATTTTATTGAAAACGAGTCTGTGTCAAAAGTATTTGAACTTATGGCTGTTTTGACTCTTGTAGATGCAGAGAATATTGATTTTTGGTTAAAAGAAGTAAAAGATTCATCTCGCCAGATCAGCTTTGCCGATATGGTCTTAATTAATAAAATAGACCTAGTATCAGTTGAAAAGCTTCAAGAGATCAATCTTACTGTAGGGAAAATCAATCCCACCGCAGAAATTCATGCAGCAGTGCAAGGAGACTTTGATGTATCATCATTTATTGAGCAAAAAGCTTTTTCTGCGGAGCTATTTTCAGAACGCTTGGAGGTATTGCCAGCTTACGAATCTGTAGGTATACATGGGATAAAAACATTCACCTTGTTCTTTGATGGCTTTTTAGACCTTAGATCCTTGATTAAGGATCTAGCACTTTTTTTGAGTGTCAATCTAAATAATGTGTTTAGGATAAAAGCGGTTGTTGCAGTAGGTGATTATAATAAAAGGATTCTTCTTCAGACTGTGCGAAAGGGCTATAGTGTGTCCGACGGAACAGAATGGAATGAGGGAGAACCAATTCGCTCTAGTTTTGTATTTATAGGGAGCAATTTGGACAAGGAGGCTGTTGATGCCATGATCAAAAAACACGTTGTGGTTAATCAAATTGATGTTGGTCTGTAGCTGTTTGGCTTACTGAATTGAGCTCGTTTTTATAATAATTGAAGTTTGATTGCTACATTTAAAGCAATTTTAAGAACCATATTAAATTAACTATTTATGAAGTCAGCAACCATTGTAGGAGCTGGATTAGTCGGATCTTTATGGTCTGTATATTTAGCAAAGGCAGGATACAAGGTTACTATTTTAGAGATGCGTTCTGATTTAAGGAAAGCAGATATTTCTGCAGGTAAGTCTATCAATCTTGCACTTTCTGTGCGCGGTTGGACTGCTTTAGAGTCAGCTGGGGTTGCCCATGAGGTTAAAGACATAGCAATCCCAATGTATGGTCGTACGATGCATGATGAATCGGGTAATCTTACCTATCAACCCTATGGTCACGATGGACAAGCAATTTTCTCAGTTTCAAGGGCAGGAGTGAATTGCAGGATGATGGATGTTGCTGAGAAGTATGGTAAGGCTGAGATTATCTTTGGAAAGCAATGTGATGATGTCGATTTTGAAAACGGAATTGTTTACTACAAGGATGTTGAGACAGGAGAAAAAGGACATATAAAATCAGATGTAGTTTTTGCTGCGGACGGTGCTTTCTCCGCTATTCGCTACAAGGGTATGCAGAAGAAGCGGGGATTTAATTTTAGCCAGAAGTTTATAAATGATGGCTATCGTGAAATATTACTACCTGCAAATGCAGATGGATCTTATAAATTGGAAAAGAATAGATTGCATATTTGGCCTAGAGGTCGATTTATGATGATTGCTCTGCCTAACGAGGATGGTTCTTTTACCTGTACTTTGTTTATGCCAAGCTCAGATCATGAGTATGCCTTCGATAAACTAAAGACAAAAGATGATGTCAACCATTTTTTCAAAGAAGTCTTTCCTGACTTTTATGAAATGATGCCAGAGATTGGAGATACTTGGGAGGATTATCCACTTGCTGGACTCGTTATTATTCGTTGTTTTCCGTGGTCTTTTGGGAAGGTTAGCTTGATTGGAGATTCTGCCCATGCTACTGTTCCGTTCTACGGTCAGGGGATGAATAGTGGATTTGAGGACTGTCGAATTATGAACGAACTTATGATCGAGCATAATGAAGATTGGGAGAAAATATTTAAAGCTTTTGAAACGCTTAGAAAGCCTGACGGAGACGGCTTGCAAGACCTTTCACTTTACAACTATTATGTGATGCGCGATTACGTAGCAGATCCTGAATTCCTCCTACAGAAGAAATTTGAATTGAGAATATCGAAATTATATCCTGAAAAATATCTTCCTTTGTATTCGCAGGTATCTTTTAGCAATATCCGATATTCAGTCGCATATGCTAAAGGAATGGAGCAAGATGCTTTTATAAAGGAAATCATGGCTAATCATGATATTCGTTCAATGTTTGAATCAGAAAAAGTGGATGATTTAATCCATGAAATCTTTTCAGATAGGGAAGCATATGATCTTGTTTCGAACTAAGAATTGAATTACTCAAATTAAGAAATATGCAGGGGATAGATCCAAAACTACTGGAGCAGCTCAAAGAGAAGTTTGACGATATGGGACAGGATGTTAATGCACATCTGAAAGGTCTGTTGGAAAATACACCTATCACATATTGGGATTATATCCAGACAGATGCTTTGCTTGGTCTTCAGATTCAGCGCACTAGATATCCAGATGAAATGGTGTTTATTGTCTATCATCAGATCAATGAATTGATCTTTAAGATGATCTTATGGGAGATTGATAAAAAAACAAAAAAAGAAGATCTAACAACAGTATTTTTTGCAGATCGCCTAGATCGAATCAGCAGATATTTTGATATGCTTACCGCTTCATTTGAGATCATGGGTAAGGGAATGGATGTAGAACAGTATATGAAATTCCGCCATACCCTGACTCCCGCAAGTGGCTTCCAAAGTGCTCAATATCGAATGGTTGAATTTGCTTCAACAGAATTGATTAATTTGATCGATATTCGATTTAGAGAAACGATTGATCGAGATACACCATTTAGCCATGCTTATGATCATCTGTATTGGCAGGCCGCAGGTAAGGATCATAAAACTGGTGAGAAGTCCACGCTTATTCAGTTATTTGAGGATAGGTATATGGAGGATTTTATAACCTTCATGAAACGATACAATACCAATAATATAGCACTCAAGTTTCAAGGTCTTCCAAAAGCTGACCAAGGAGACCTTAAGTTAATCAACGCTATGCGCCATTATGACCATACCGTTAATGTGCAATGGGTTATGGCACATTATAATACTGCGGGACATTATTTAGACGGTGGAAAAGAGAAAGCTAAGGCTACTGGTGGATCTGAATGGCGAAAGTATATGCATCCAAAATATCAAAAACGAATCTTTTTCCCATTCCTTTGGTCTGCGGAAGAGATCTCAAATTGGGGAGTAACAAATTTGGAGGGTCATAAAACTATTGATTCTTTAAGCGCGCTCACTTAATTGAATTATTAATCTTAGATAAAATCATAAACTATGCATGGAGGAAGAAGGTATTCAGTCAAAGAGATGTACCACTTCAGTAAAAAGTATCTGTTACGTTTTGTAGCTTATCATTCTGCAATAGTTGTTATTTTCTTTTTTACTGGTTGGAAATGGATGGCAATTCCATGGCAACCTCTATCTCTAGTTGGTATTGCTGTTGCTTTTTATCTTGGTTTTAAGAATAATTCTGCCTACGAGCGAATGTGGGAGGCTCGAAAAATATGGGGAGGCATAGTCAATGCATCTAGATCATTTACAGTTATGGTTCGTGATTTTATCAATAATCAAGAGGCAGATGTAAAGCTTTCGGAGGATGAATTAAACGGGTTGAGAAAATCTATCGTAAAAAGACATGTCGCTTGGCTATATGCTTTAACCTTTCAAATGCGTCAGCCTAAAGGTTGGGAGCATGAGAAACTTATGAACCTGGATTTTAGAGAACGTGTTGGTCTAACTTATAATGAAGCTAATTTTAATAAGCTCTCGCCATATCTTACAGATGAAGATCTAAATTATATTCTTTCCAAAGGGAATAAAGCCTCGCATCTTGTTAGTTTGCAGTCAAAACACTTTGCTAACTTAAGATCTTCTGGCCATCTAGAACACTTCCGCCACCTAGAATTGGAGAATATGCTAAAAGAACTCTATACCTTGATGGGTAAGTCTGAGCGAATAAAGAATTTTCCTTTTCCAAGACAATATGCTACAGTAAATTTGTTCTTTGTTGTTTTGTTTATAGGTTTGCTTCCCTTCGGTATGCTGAATGTTTTTTCTAATCTATCACCATCCTATTTAGTGTTCGCAGCTATTCCTTTTTCAGTTATCTGTTCTTGGGTATTCTGGATGATGGAAATGATTGGTGATTTTAGCGAAAACCCATTCGAAGGACTTCCGAATGATGTTCCAATATCTTCGATTTCTAGAGGAATTGAAGTGGATATTCTTCAGATGCTTGAGGAAGATGAAATCCCTCAGCATGTAGAATTTGTCAACCCTGGTGTAGTTCAAATGTAAAAGAAAAGGAGCAACTAGATAGTTGCTCCTTTTTTTTATTTTAGTCTGAGTTCTCTTAGTCGCTCATCTAGGAATTCTCCTGCAGATATATCATCAAATTGTTTTGGTTGTGTATCGGTAACACAATTGTCTAAACAACTTAGGTCCATTTCTGATATTGGATGAAGGAAGAAAGGCGTTGAGTATCTTGGTTTCTTCAACTCCTCCTTATCAACTGGATTTACAACTCTGTGAATCGTAGATCTTAGTAGACCGTTGGTGTGTCTTGAAAGCATATCACCAATATTAATTACGATCTCATTAGGCGCTGGATCCACATCCATCCATTCTCCTTCTAGCGTTTGTGCCTGCAGTCCTCTTGCATTAGCTCCCATAAGCAGAGTGATTAGATTGATATCGCCATGAGCACCTGCGCGAACCGCACCGTCTGGAATGTCATCAACATTTTCTAAAGGGAAATAATGTAGCATCCTCAAAACAGAATTACCTTTGGCAATCTTGTCATTGAAGCAATCTTCATCAAGCTTTAAATACAAGGCAATTGCTTTGAGTAAATTCCTTCCAGTATTTTCAAAGGTTCTATAAACCTTAACACCGATCTCTTCAAGTTCAGGTAACTCGTTCGGGAAAATATTATCCGGATAGCCCATAGCTGCATTCTCACTAGAACTTAATTGTTGACCGATGTGGTAAAACTCCTTAAGGTCAGCAACTTTCCTGCCTTTTGCTGTTTCTACATTCCTAGGTATATATCCACGTTGACCAGCATTGTTTTGGTCGTGATATTTTAGTTTTATTTCATCTGGAAGATTGAAAAAAGTCTCTGAAACACTATAAAGTGCTTGTTTCTCTTCCTCTGTAACGCCATGGTTTGAAACGATGGCGAATCCCATGTTTGCAAAAGAGTCTCCAAATTCTTTGATGAACTTTTCACGTTTGTTAACATCTCCAGAGATGAAGTCGTGATAGTCGACTTTCGCAATTACATTCTTATTCATATTCGTTCAATTTAGATAAGGTGTTATCCTTATTTACATAATGCCAAAATGCAAACTATTTATTTAATATTCAGCTTTTTGCCTTAAAAATTCAAGCTTGGTGAAATCGGAGCTTTCGAACTGATTCGACGAGTCAATACTGCTGCTGTAGGGTAGTGTTGGGTTTGAATCACTGATTCTCTACTTGGGCAATAACTTGAATGTTGAGATGCTTGACCATTAAATAGAATCAAAAACAGAATGTTTGTCTTCGGTTTTAATGGGCAACAATTTACAAAAAATATGTTTCTATCTGAAAGAAATTAATTAGTTTAAGTTATCCAAGCTCTGAAGTTTAATCTGCTAAACAAGTTTGTGAGGCATTTTTTAGGGCATCTGGACGATTTTTATTAACCATAAATATTTAAAGGATGCTTTATCCGCTAAGATTAATTATTCTTTCCCTGTTGCTGATTGTATCTGACTCTTTGAATGCTCAGGATCGGGTCACAGGGCGCAATTATTCAAGTCGTTCTGAAGTGATTGCGCAAAAAGGTATGGTTTGTTCAAGTCAACCTTTGGCTTCTCAGGTAGGTTTGCAGATTCTTAAAGACGGAGGCAATGCAATTGATGCAGCTATTGCAG
>JAQXAY010000065.1 GCA_029252685.1 Saprospiraceae bacterium
GGTTTTCTTTATATATATCCTAGACCTGGTCCAACAATGGAATGGGATACAGCTGCTGCTCATATTATCCTTGAAGAGGCTGGGGGCAAAGTTTACCAACTAGACCAGAAAGAATTACGATACAATAAAGAAAACCTCCTAAATCCGTATTTTATAGCAGAAGGCAATACGAACTAATCAAAAATGACAAAATTTTCAGCAGTAATAATAACCAAAAATGAAGCAGATAACATTGAAAGATGTATCCGCAGCCTTTTGCCCATTACTGATGAAGTGCTAATTGTAGACTCAGGATCTACAGATAAGACCAAAGAGATCGCCCAGCGGCTAGGAGCGCGAATTCTTGAAACATCCTGGAAAGGATACGCAGCAACCAAAAACATTGGGAACAAAGCTGCTTCAAACGACTGGATCATCTCAATAGATGCAGACGAAGTGCTCTCAGAAAAACTGCAGCATTCAATATTAACGCTAGAGCCAAAAGTCAACACCGTGTACATTTTTAACCGAATGACTAATTACTGTGGTAAATGGATAAAGCACTCCGGATGGTTTCCAGATAAAAAGGTTAGAATTTTCAATAGAGCACAAATATACTGGCAAGGTGATTATGTACATGAGACGCTTAATATCCCAGTGGCTTATGATACATTAGAATTACCCGGAATACTAGAACACTATTCATACAAAAGCCTTGATGATCATTGGCAACGATTAAATAAATACGCAGAGCTATCCGCCCAAGAACTGCATGCCAAAGGTAAAAAGGCTACATGGATAAAGCGTTGGCTTGCGCCATCCTTTAGATTCTTTAGAACCCTTATTCTTAAAAAGGGAATACTAGACGGCAAGGAAGGATGGATCATAAGTAGCAGAAATGCATACTTGGTGAGAAAAAAATACCGCCTACTTAATCAATTAAACAATACAAATAATGAACGCCCCTAAGGTACTTCACATATCCACTGCTAAGACCTGGAGAGGCGGAGAACAGCAGATCGCATATCTAATGCAAGAACTTAGGAATAAGCAGATTGACCAATTTACTTTTTGTATTCAAGATGGTGCATTTCATGATTTCTGTGTTAAGAATAATTTCATAGCAACTCCCTTTAAAAAGGGATTCTCTATAAATCCTTTAGTTGCTGCAAAACTCAAGAAAGCAGTAAAAGCTTTAAACATAAACATCATCCATTGTCATGACAGCCACGCACACACCTTTGCATATATGGCGGTCCGTTTATTTGGCTTAGACTGCCCTATCATTGTATCCAGGCGAGTAGATTTTCCTATAAAGAGTAGTAAGTTGTCTCATTGGAAATACAAACATCCCTCGATCAAAAGAATTCTATGTGTTTCAGATCAAATCAAAGAAATCATAAAAAAGGATGTGCCTGATCATGGACATATTCATACCGTTTATTCTGGTATTGATCTATCCAAATTCAAGCATTCAAAGACAGATATTCTTCGAACAGAATACAACATTCCAAGCTCAAGTCCTATTGTTGTCAATATTGGAGCACTGGCAGATCATAAAGACCAGATTACCTTCGTACAGACAATCAATATTCTAAGACAGCGTATACCAAACCTTCGTGCATTTATTATTGGCAAAGATCAAGGAGAGCAAGTGCATATCGAAGAAGAAATCAAACGCTTAAAACTCAAAGAGTATATTGATTTAACTGGATTTAGATCGGATGTTCCGTTAATACTCCCGCATGCAGATATCTTTCTGTTCACCTCTAAAACTGAAGGCTTAGGGACTTCCATATTGGATGCCTTTGCTTCGGGCCTTGCAGTAGTTGCAACCCCAGCAGGCGGTATCCCAGAATTAGTCATACATAAAAAAACAGGTCTTTTGGGCAAGATAAAAGATCCTTTCCTGTTAGCTGAATTGGCAATAGAAGTGATTCAGAACAATGCACTCAGACAAAAGCTAATCGAAGGAGCGAAAGCACATGTTTTGAAATTCTCTAAAGAAAATACAGCTAAAAATACTCTCGAACATTATCGAGAAATACTCGACTAATCCTCTTGAGCTTTAAAATATGCTTTTACTTTTTTGGCAATAGATGGTCCAACGACCTCTGTAAGCTCACTAACAAGCGCTAGTTTAACCTGCTTGACAGACCCAAAGTGATTCAATAACTTATCCGCAGTGTTTGTACCTACACCTGCAATATTTGTAAGCTCAGTTTGCGTAAGACCCTTAGAGCGTTTATCCCTGTGAAAAGTAATCGCAAATCGGTGGGCTTCATTACGAGCA
>JAQXAY010000174.1 GCA_029252685.1 Saprospiraceae bacterium
GTACCTAAATACTCCGCCAATAGTTCTGCAGCAGATTCATTGATTTCTAATTTAATACTTTTGATGTATTTTTTGATAAAAGCAGGAACCTGATTATCGTATAAGCGCTTTGATTCAAAGACCAAACTTTTTTGCTTGAGCAATTTACCCAGCTTGGTATTCATTCTTAGTTTCTTATGCTTGTGGCATATTAAAAGAACGGTCGTCAATGCAGGCTGATTTACATAGCTTTCCAATGCAGCTATGTCTCGCATAGATTGCGCTTCTTTGATGACTACCAGTTGTCGAGGAGCCATCATAGGCATTCGCCTTGCAGCATCAACCACCTGCATTGCTGTTGTTTCTTTACCGTAAAGAACAGTTTGATTGAAGGCCTTTTCTGTTTCATTCAAACAATTGGCCTCCACAAAATCAGTTATAGCATCTATGAAATAAGCTTCTTCACCATGAAGGAAGTAAACAGGCCTATAATCGCCCTTCTTCATTTCCTTTATGATATCTAAATAATCCATTCGAGGTTTTTGCAGATTGATAAAACACCAATCTACAAAACTAAAAGCGCTTTTCTAAATATTAGATTTTATAATCTCCTCAACAGCTTCTATCCAATCAGGATCATCATTGAGACTAGCAACAAGATCTACTTGCTCACCACCCATTTCCTCAAACTCTTCCTGATATTCAACACTAATTTCAACAAGCGTTTCTAGGCAATCCGCTACGAATGCTGGTGAAAAAACTAAAATGCGTTTCCCCTTTTCTTTTGCAACTTCCTCAATCTTAGTTATTGTATATGGCTGCGTCCAAGGATCTTTACCTAATCTAGATTGAAAACATGTAGCATATTGTTCTGGCTTCAAGTCTAACTCTTTAGCTATCAATGCAGTCGTTGCATGGCATTGTGCTGAATAACAAAACTTATTTGATTCGCAGATTTCGGAACAACAGTTTTCTACTTTAAGACAATGACTTTTCGTTCTATCCCCTTTTCGAAGTTGCCTTTGTGGAAGTCCATGATAGGAGAACAATATTTGATCATAAGAATCAAGATCAAATTTCTTAGCATTTTTGGCAAATACTCGGATCATCTTCTCATTATCATGAAATGAGTTCACAAACTTAACAGGCAAAATAGTATCGTCTTTTCTCATTATACGCATAACCTCGTCAATTACTGAACCTGAGGTAGCGGAAGCATACTGAGGAAACAAAGGAAGTACGATTATCTCATCGACCTGTGCATCCAGCAACTCATCTAAAGCAGATTTAATCGAAGGACTTTGATAACGCATTCCTAATGCGACTTTGAAATCAGACCCCATTCGTTGTGCCAGCAATTCTTTGAGACGGAGGCCGTAGAGTAACAAAGGAGATCCTTTTTCTGTCCAAACTTCCTTATACAGCTTTGCTGATGATCCTGAGCGAAAAGGTGCTATTATACCTCTTACCAATATGTTTCTTGGGATTGCTGGTATGTCAATTACTCTTCGATCTAACAAGAATTCTTTTAAATACCTGTAAACTGCCGAACGGAGAGGCTGATCTGGGGTTCCCAGATTAACAAGAAGTACACCTGTTTTACTTTGCTGACCCATCTACTACTTAATTGTTTTTTGATCTGATTATAGACTAACAACAAAGATGGCTATATAGATTAAAAAAATGTCAAAATGCTGAATTAAAAATTTCATCAATTCTCAATAAGTCTTTTGTTTTAAGTATTATTACACTTGATTGGACAACCCATTTAAAACACAATCTTTATGAAAAAACCGCTGATTCTTGTCACAAATGATGATGGTATATCTGCTCCAGGGCTTAAAGCTTTAATTGAAGTAGCAAGCTCTATAGGAGAAGTTGTAATAGTAGCTCCTGACTCTCCACAAAGTGGACAGGGTCACGCTATTACTTTAAAAGATCCATTGAGAGTACACAAAGCAACTACCTATGAGCAGTTTGAGGCATATGAATGTTCGGGTACGCCTGTGGATTGTGTAAAATTCGCTCGTGATCTTTTACTAAAAGACAGAACAATAGATCTTTGTATTTCAGGTATTAACCACGGATCCAATGCATCTATAAATATTATCTATTCAGGGACCATGTCCGCTGCAATGGAGGCATCTTTGTCAGGAATAGACTCTATCGGCTTTTCACTATTAGATTATGCATGGAATGCAGATTTTGAGCAAGCAAAGCCATACTTGAAGGAGATTATTGAGAACACGCTCAAAAACAAACTTGAAGGAACAAACTTACTCAATGTAAATATCCCCAATCTAAAAAGAGAGGCCATCAAAGGTGTTCGCGTATGTAGACAGGCAGAGGGCAAATGGAGTGAAAAATATGTAGAATCCGTTGACCCACGAGGTGGGAAATACTATTGGTTGACTGGAGAGTTTATAAATAATGATCTAAAGGAGGATACAGATCTATGGGCACTTGACAATGGCTATATTGCTATCGTACCTTCTCAGCATGATCTAACCGCATATAGCGCAATGGATAAATTAGATTGGTTAAAAAAGTAAGAAACAATGAATCTTATACCAAAAAAGAACAATATAGGTGTTGGACTTGCTATAGGTCTAATCACTCCTGTGGCAGGCTACCTTGTGCTTATGTCAATCTTTTCTCTGATCGATGATTCTGGGTCACTGGATAGTGTAGTGAGTATGTCCACCATGTTTAGAGAACGAACTTTATCTATTTGCGCAATTGCGCTTAATGCGCTATTTATGAAGCGCTATGACAAATGGAGATATACTGAAACTATGCGAGGTATAGTGCTTCCAACATTTGTATACGTTATCATCTGGATCATATATTTTAAAGACATAATCCTCCCATAATGAAGGTATATATTATTTCAGGAGAAGCTTCAGGAGACTTACACGCTTCCAACCTTCTTAAAGCCCTAAAGCAGCGAAAACCAGATTTAGACTGTAGGGCCTGGGGTGGAGAGCAATTGGAAGCAGCCGGTGCTCAAATCATTAAACACTATAGGGATCTTGCCTTTATGGGTTTCCTTGAAGTGGCAATGAATATCCGAACGATTCTGAATAATATCCGATTCTGCAAAACAGACATTCTTAATTATGAGCCAGATGCTCTAATTTTAGTAGACTATCCGGGATTCAACCTGAGAATTGCGGAATGGGCAAAGGAGAAGGGAATAAAGGTCTTTTATTATATCTCACCTCAGATTTGGGCTTGGAAAAGCTCAAGAGTTCATAAAATTGCTAAAAACACAGATTGTGTATTTTCTATTTTACCATTCGAAAAAGCGTTTTATCAAAAACACGGCTATGACGCTGAATTCGTAGGGCATCCACTCCTTGATGTGGTGGACCATTATGCTTCGGAGACCCTTGAAATTAAAACCGAGAAGAAAATCATTGCCTTGTTACCTGGAAGCAGGAAACAAGAAATCTCAAAGATTCTACCTAAAATGCTGCATGTATTGGAATCCTACAAAGATTTCCACTTTGTAATTGCAGCTGCACCTGCTCAAACACTCGCTTACTACCAGCAATTTATTCCAAAAGAACTCCTAGAGGAGGAAAGATTGAGTATTGTTCAAGGTCAAACCTATTCTCTATTAAAGCGGGCACATGCTGCCTTAGTAGCTTCTGGAACTGCTACCTTAGAAACTGCCCTTTTTAATGTCCCTCAAGTGGTTTGCTATGAAACCAGTACATTTTCTTACGAGATCGCCAAAAGACTAGTAAAGATCAAATACATCTCCCTGGTTAATCTGATCGCAGATAAAGAAGTAGTTACTGAGTTGATTCAAAAAGGTTTCAATGCTAAAATGCTTAAAAAAGAACTCGAGAAAATCTTGAGTACATCTGGTAGATCTAAAATGATTACTGATTATCAAGAACTTAGAGAGAATCTAGGAAATGCAGGTGCATCCGACAAAACTGCAAAAAAGATATTGCAACTAATGAATTAATCTCCCATATTACGGACTGAACAAACAACACAAGATAAATTAACCAAAAAAATCTTTATTCGTGCGTTTGTTTTTGCTATTAACTTCATCACTTTTTTTTATTGTAACTACAACAAGCCAAATCAATACCTTTGAATGGCAAAACGCTAGTTACCAAGAGCAAAATCTCCCCACAGACAGTATCTATTTTGAAGATTTTTTTCAAGAAGGCCAAGATCCTTCACAAACAATTTCGGAGATAATAAACTCCTTTGGACAAGCAGATACACAGATAAACATTTATTTCCCCCACAAAACCTATGAATTTTTTTCGTCTTTAATCTTAGAATCAAACGTACATCTAATAGGAGATGAAAGCTCCTTTATTTTTGATCTTCAGGGGCAGGCATCTGATTGTATATCCATAAAAGGATATATAGAAACAGATACCTTCCTTGTAGAAGACTTTTTAAATAAAGGAGACAACTCCTTCTACATTGACCCCACACATAACTTATCTGTTAATGATCAAATTTATTTGTTTGATGATGACAATGAACTTATAACTTCTTCTTGGGCCCTTGGAAAAACGGGTCAGGTCCTAAGCATCTCAGAAATTGATGCTGATTTAATTTTCACGCAGGAAAATCTGCGCAGAAACTATGAAACCGGGACTTACCGATATATCCAGCGGATACAACCAATGAAGAATGTCGGCGTTAGTGGTATTCGGGTAGTGCGACTCGATGCCACTAATGCACAGACAAGTAACATATACTTGCAATACGCACAAAACTGCCTGATTTCGTGTGTCGAAAGTAATCTATGCAACTTTGCACATATCACTGTAGAATTTTCAAAAAACATCCAGATTCAAAATTCATATTTCAAAGATGGACATGATTACGGATCCGGAGGAAAAGCGTATGGTATTGCGCTTCAGTTTGCAAGCAGTGATTGCTTGATTCAAAATAATAACTTTGAACATCTAAGACATTCTATATTACTTCAGGCAGGTCCAAATGGTAATGTAATCGCTTACAACTATTCAAAAGATCCATATTGGACAGATGTCAACCTACCTTCTAATAGTGCTGGCGAAATCGTCTTACACGGCAACTATCCATATGCCAATCTTTTTGAAGGAAATTTTGTCAAGAATATCGTATCAGATAATTCTCATGGTATGAATGGACCCGACAATACATTTTTCAGGAATAAAGTCGAAAATGGTATTTTTTTCCTGCAATCGGTAGAGACTCCTATTCTCGCGAATAATGTAATCCCTTCAAACTCCTTATACATTGATTTTAGCGGCACCGATTTAATTTATCCCAACTGGATCAACAACCAGATACAACCACAAGACGCAGATGTATACCCAACCGAAAGCTTATACCTAAATGAGGCACCTGACTTTTTCCAGAGTCTCCCCTATCCAGCTATAGGACCTGAGCAAGTAGACAACAGGCTGAGTAACGCTGCATATGTGAATGATTTAAACGATCAAATTCCACCTTGTTATTCTATAGATACCTCTATTGATAAAATAGAAGCTGAGCATCTAAAAATATATCCAAATCCTGCAGATACATATATCCGTATTGAAGCCACTTTTGAAATTATTCGAGTTGACCTTTTGGACTTAAATGGCCAAAGACTTAAAAGTATCACCTCAGAGGAGATTGACATAAGTCTCTTATCCCCTGGATTGTACCTGCTTCAAATAACCGATAATATAGGAAGATGTCATCAGAACAAACTTGTAATTGTAGAATAAAAAAAGGAGGCAGAAATCTGCCTCCTTTTTTTATTATTGAACGATAAATCGCTTCTTTATTGTCCGTTCATCTGTATCCAATTTGATGATGTAAGGACCAGTTTTGAGCTCTGAAACATTGATATCAAATGTACTTTTTTGCACAGAAAAACCAGTCTTGACTACTAGCCCTGCTGTATTAAATATCGTCCATTTAATCTCTGCTTCACCTACTGTTTTCCATTCTACATTCAACTGATCTACAACAGGATTAGGATAGATATTTATCTTAAAATCTTCTACTTCCACATTAGAAACAGTCGTGGTATCTTCTTCAACTTCAGACATATCTAATTTAAAGATAGAACGACCAAAGGTGCCAGCATATAAATAATCCGTAGGTTCGTGATAGCGCAGGTCTGCTATTATGCTTGGTGGCAAGGCAGTACCAAGTGGTTCCCACTCCTTTTCTGCATAATCAAAATTGATCCAAACTCCCAAATCTGCAGCAATGATCCATGCATCTAATTCTTGGTGATAAACAATATCATTGAGGGGAATATCTGGTAAATTCCAAGATATATCTGTCCAGCTTTCTCCACCATCATTGGTAACAAAAACGTGAGGAGTATAGTCCTGAAATGCAAAACCTGAAAACAATACAAAGGCTGTCTGATCGTCCTCTGGATGAACAGCTACTTGGGATACATATCTATTAGGAAGATCAGCATCTACGGCAGTCCAAGTATCTCCTTGATCAAATGTAACATGTACCCGTCCATCATCAGAACCAACATATATAGTTTCCAGATTACTATAACTCGGTGCAATAGCAGTAAGTGTGCCATAAGAGCTTGCGCCGCTAGGATTCTGTCCATTTGTTAAATCACCACTCAGAGGAATCCAATTTTCTGCATAGTTTGAATAATACAATTTATTGGTTCCGTAAAAAACTATGTTATTATTGAAGGGAGAAAGCACAACAGGTGTATTCCAATTATTTCGATCTGCAGCATCTACTCCATTTAGGGAATAAGACATATTATCTCCACCGTCAGTAGATTTGAAGAGGTTACCAAACTGATACTCTGCATAAATAATATTATTCTCATCAGGATCTACATTTACATGAAAGCCATCTCCACCTAATATTGGATACCAATCTGCATCTGAGCCGGTCTTTGTCAGTATAGTATTATTGTCCTGTGTGCCGCCTAATACAATGTCTGCATCGGTCTCATCGACCTCTATATTATAGAATTGGGTTATTGGAAGGTTTTCCAAATGGTTCCAATTTTGACCACCATCCTCAGAGAGATAAAGTCCTCCGTCATTTCCTGAAACCATAAAATCAGAATTATTAATAGATATTTCTAGGGCATGATGATCAACATGCATCTGTGTGATTTCCTGATAAGCCTGAAGACCAAAATTCCCTCTATACAGTCGCTGGCCCAAGACAAAGACATCATTCTCGTTTTCAGGATGTACCCTTATATTTCCAAAATACCATCCAATTGTATAATTGACATCATCTATTTGTCCCAATGTTATTTCTGTCCAGTTTTCTCCATTATCTTCCGACTTATATAGTCCATCAAACTCATTGGTGACACTATTTGTAGTATAACTCGCATAAACAATATTTGGATTTGAACTTGAAATAGCCAAACCTATTCGGCCTGTATCTTCATCACTGACAGGTAGGCCATTCTGTAACTTCGTCCAAGTATCGCCCCCATCTAAAGATCGATATACGCCAGATCCAACACCCCCATAATCTCTAATCCAAGGATAACGGATGCGCTCCCAAGTAGCTGCAAAAAGTATGTCTGGATTATCTGCATTCATGGCAACATCAATCAAAGCAGTTGAATCGTTAACGAAGAGAACTTGCTCCCAATTGGCTCCACCATCAATCGATCGATATATGCCACGTTCATTATTTTTTCCATATAATGTTCCAGTTGCAGCTACAAAAACACGATTCTTATCAGCAGGGTCAACAACAATTCGTCCAATATGGCCACTGTTTTCAAGACCAATATATTCCCAATTATCTCCACTATCATTTGATCGAAAAACTCCATTACCAAAAAAGGCTCCTGAAGTTGCTGAACCATTGGCCTCACCAGAACCGATATAAATACGACTAGCATCACTTGGAGCTATAGCGATATTCCCTATAGATGGTTCTATATCAAATCCATCTGTGATATTCTCCCAGGATTCCCCTCGATCTGTCGATCTAAAAACACCACCAACAGCTGTTCCGAAATAAATATGATTGTCGTTATCTGGAGAAATAGCCAAATCTGTTATTCGACCCCCTACATTATTCGGTCCAACAAATTCCCACTCCACGTTTTCAGAACGAGCACTTATAGATTCCTGGAATTCTTCCATGGCAATCTTTCTTGATTCCTGTATAGTCTTATAATCTACCTCTGCATGGGGATACATACGTTGAGACATAATCCATTCGTTTGGATAAAGCCCCTCTTCCATTTCTTCAAATGCAGGTGGCTTTTTATCACAAGAGGTCATACAGAAAAGTCCCAAGATACAGATAGGTAAATAGTGCTTTTTTAGATTCATATTAATAGCAGATTTAAGAAAATATTTGAACAGAAAATAGGAATAATTAATCGAAGAACTCAAAAAACTAATGGGATAAAATAAAAGATGCCAAATTTATAACAAAACACTCTTGAGGATCTAGAACTATCCTATTTAAAGTATATGACAATAATCAAGTTAGTATTCAAGCACATTATTCCTTAAACACTAAAGTGAAAGGGTACTAATAGCTCAACCTGACAACTATTTGATGAACAATAAAGTTGTACAAAACTTTTACATGTAAAAGTTTTGTACAACTTTATTGTTCATCAAATAGTTGTCAGGTTGA
>JAQXAY010000099.1 GCA_029252685.1 Saprospiraceae bacterium
TTAATATTATATTGTAATTTATATTTATTATCTATCTATAATAGAAAATATTGAACACGCTTTAATATGAAGAATCCCACCATTAAAATATTGAGTTTTATATTGCTATTGAGTTTTATCTCCTGTGTACCTGCCAAAAAATATAAGCAACTCGAAGAAGTTACCAATAAAACAAAGGATGAAAACAAATCCTTTCATACTGTAATGGAAGAAAATGAAATCCTAAAACAGGATCTCCTAATTGCAGAACGAAATCTTAGAGATGCCTATAGTGAGAACGAGATTCTTACCATCGGAAATAAGAGACTGGCTAATGATTTTGAAGATATCTATACTCGGTATGAAGAAGCTATAACAGATAATAATTCATTGATCGATGCAAATTCATTTACCAAAATGGAAATGGAACGTAAGATGAATGAATTAGAGACGGAGCAAAAGATTTTTGCTTATTCGAGTAAAGGGATCAATGATTATGCATTTGAAAATGATGCCTATCTAGATTCTCTAGAAAATATGGTTACCCAGCAACAGTATGAAATAAATATGTTATACGACCAGGTAAGCTATTATCAAAGCCAACTCAATGAAATAGAAAATAACTTAAATACCGCCTTCTCAGCGTACGAAAAAGGGCAGTATTCTATTGAGCAAAAAAACAACAAACTCTACCTAAGCCTTAGTCATGACTTGCTATTCAGAAAAGGATCATCTAGGTTAGATCGTTCTGGAATTAGCGCACTCCAACAATTTGTAGCCAATTTTGAGCAAAAACCTGATCTTGAATTTATTATTGAAGGGCACTCAGACTCTGACGGATCACCTAGTAAAAACTGGGAAATTAGCACTAAACGTGCGGTAGCTGTTGTTAACCAATTGATAAAACTTGGCATGGACCCTAAAACAATAACAGCATCAGGGCGTTCTTTTTATATGCCTTTGGTACCCAATACCAATGAATCAAATAAATCTAAGAACAGAAGAACGGAGATCATAATCATTCCAACAGAAAAATAAATTACATAAATTGGGGTAATTGCGAACTTGTTCTTTTTTCATTATTTTTAATGAAAACAAGTTAAACATGCTATTTAGAAATTTCGTAGATCAGTCTGCTTATGGTGTGTGTTCTTACTTGGGTAAGAGAATGCAAATAGCACCAACTAGAATAAGGTTATACTTTATCTATATTTCCTTTGCAACCTTAGGGTCCTCAGTCATTGCATATTTATTTGCTGCATTTTGGCTGAATGTAAAGAGATATATTTACCGTAAAAAGAATTTAATTTGGGACTAATCGTCCCATTTTTTATTTCATATCTCCAGCAAAAGCAAATTTTACAATATTAGCTCCCATTCGAAGTGCAGCAAGCCTCAACTCATAACTATCCTTGTGCACATCCTCATCCTCCCAGCCATCACCAAGATCAGATTCGTAGCTGTAGAAACAAATAAGTCTTCCTTCCCAAATTAATCCAAAGCCTTGAGCTGGCTTTTTATCATGCTCGTGCACCTTTGGTAATCCACTATCAAAATCATACTGCTGATGAAATATCGGATGATCATATGGAATTTCAATAAAATCTAATTCGGGAAATACAGTTTTCATAGCAATTCGAATAAAAGGGTCTAAGCCATAATTATCATCAATGTGCAGAAAACCACCAGACAACAAATACATGCGAAGATTGTAAGCCTCTGACTCAGAAAAAACAACATTTCCATGGCCAGTTAGATGCAGAAATGGATAATTGAACAATTCGGCTGAACCAACCTCAACTGTAGCATAATCGGGATTTAATTTAGTCCCCAATGTTTCATTACAATAAAGACTCAAGTTAGGCAGTGCAGTAGGATTGGCATACCAATCCCCTCCCCCATTATATTTAATTAAAGCTAATTTGTTGTCGTACTGGCCTAAAAGACTAACAGACAAAACTAAAAAAATACAAATACTACTATATTTCATATATAAGTTATTCTACATTTCTAAAAACTGTATACTATGGCAGGCTACCAGTGCTGCAGTTTCTGTCCTTAACCTAGCCTCACCAAGGCTTAAAGATACGAATCCTTTAGACTCTGCTGCTGCAACCTCCTCGATGGTAAAATCACCCTCAGGACCAATAAGGATTAGAACTTCTACCCCTTTTTTGTAAGCAGACTTCAACTGCTTTTTAGCTCCGTCATTACAGTGTGCTATAAATTTTTGACCCTTAAAATCCTGATACTCCATTAAGAGTTCCTTAAAAGACTTCGCCTCATTAATCTTTGGAAAAAATGCTTTTAGCGATTGTTTGCAAGCGGATTGAACAACCTTATCCAATCGATCATAACGCAATTTCATGCGTTCAGAGTTCTTGGAATAAAAAAATGCAAATTCGCCGATTCCTATTTCAGTTGCTTTCTCCAAAAACCACTCCACTCTTGACATATTTTTAGTTGGAGCAATAGCAATTGTGGTTTGCATGCCCGGAAAAGCATTTTGCTGTATTTCTTCGACAATCTCTACTACAGTCCTATTTTTATTTGCCTCGAATACAACAGCCCTAAAAAACCCTCCGACTCCATTAAGGACATGGATCTCATCCCCTTCCTTTTTCCGAAGAACACGGACGCAGTGTTTAGATTCAATTTCATCTAAAATAAGGAAATTATCCTGCCGTTCATTTGAGAAAAACACTTGCATATTGAATCAAAGTTATGTTATTACAAACTCTAAACTATTAATGAATGTTTACATTTCATAAATCATAAAATTAAAAGTACATTTGTTTCGAATTTTTATCTCTAATTTAAGGCAATTAGAGGTGATTAATTAGAAAATAATTTGAAAAAGCATTAGAGAAGAATGGAAGTAGTTATTGCAATAGGACAATTAATACTAAGTTTATCTATCCTCGTAGTTTTGCACGAATTTGGGCATTTTCTGCCAGCGAGACTATTCAATACAAAAGTTGAAAAATTTTACTTGTTTTTCGATCCTTGGTTTTCCCTTTTTAAGTTTAAAAAAGGAGACACAGAATACGGCATCGGCTGGCTACCATTAGGTGGGTATGTTAAAATTGCTGGTATGATCGATGAAAGTTTTGATAAAGAGCAGATGAAACAAGAACCCAAAGAATGGGAATTTAGGTCTAAGCCAGCTTGGCAAAGACTTATCATTATGCTTGGAGGTATCACAGTAAATGTAATACTTGGTTTTATCATCTTTGGAATGGTTAAATTCGTATGGGGTGATAATTACCTAGCCAGCCAAGATGCCATCTATGGAATTCATGCCGATTCACTAGGTCTTGAGATCGGTCTTGAGCATGGTGACAAAATTAAGAGTTTAGGCGGTGAGCCTTTCGACAATTTCAATGATGCATTCTTGATGCAAGCAATCGTAATTGATGGTGCAACTGAAATGGTCGTTGAACGTAAAGGCCAAGAAAAGTCTATAGATATAGATCCAAAATTTTCCCAGATTCTTTCTGCTTATGAAAATAAAGATGAAAGTTTATTTGGTCCAAGAATGCCATTTGTAATTGGAAGAGTTGTAGAAGGATACCCAGCTGAAAAAGCTGGACTTATGGCCAATGACAGTATAATAGGTCTAGATAGTATATCACTTTCCTACTACGATGAATTCAAAGCGCTTATTGCTGGAAAAGATAGCACGGAAGTCTTAGTGTCATACGTCAGAGATGGTGTGCCTGGGTCAACTACACTAACTACAACAAGTGCAGGAAACATAGGAGTCCAAAGCTACGGCTACGATCGGTATTTTAAACTTTCAACGAAAGAATATAGCCTTGGTGAGGCCATTCCCGCAGGTGTAAATGCAGGGGTTAACTTCTTAGGTAGCCAACTAAAGGCCTACAAAAGAATTGCCAATAATGATATCAAGCTAAAAGACAGTGTTGGAGGCTTTTACTCGATCACCAAAATGTTTGGCTCAAAGTGGATATGGCTTAAATTTTGGACCTTGACAGCTTCGCTATCACTGATTCTAGCCATCATGAATTTGCTCCCTATTCCAGCTCTAGACGGAGGACATGTTATGTTTCTAATCTATGAAATCATAACAGGAAGACCACCTAGTGATAAGTTTATGGAGATTGCAAATGTATTTGGCCTGATCGTTGTATTGGCGCTCATGATCCTCGTAAATGGATTAGACTTCATGAGAGGTTGCATGTAAAAAGATACCGGACTATGAATTACTTTGAGTTTTTTGACCTAGAACCTGCTTTTTTTTTAGATGAAACAGCACTGAAATCAAGATTCTATGCCAACAGCAAGAAGTACCATCCTGATTTCTACACAATGGAGTCTGCAGAAAAACAGAATGAGGTAATGCAATTAGCCGTAACCAATAATAAAGCTTATAAGATTCTAAATAATTTTGAGTCTAGATTAAAGTATATACTCGATATAGAGGAAATACTTGGGGAAGAAGGTTCAAATAAACTTCCCCAAAGTTTTTTGATGGACATGATGGACTTCAATGAAAAAATCATGGAACTTCAATTCGATTTTGATAGAACTACCTATGAAGAATGTCAAAAAGAGGTGAAGGATTTGAAAGTGATCTTCTTAGAAGAAGCTCAAGCAGATATCGATGCTTACAAGTACAAAAATACGAGCCCAGAATCACTCGAAAACATCAAATTATTTTACCTAAAAAACAGGTATTTGTTGCGTATTCAAGAATCTTTACTTAAATTCGCAGACGCTTAATCAAAGCAGCCGAAGTGGCGGAATTGGTAGACGCGCTGGATTCAAAATCCAGTTCTGGCAACAGAGTGAGGGTTCGATTCCCTCCTTCGGTACAAAAGTCAAGCACGTAAAAAAAACCAAGTTATTTAACTTGGTTTTTTTTTGTTTTGGCCCTTCAAGTTTATATTACCTTTTTCAGTCCATCCGTTTAATTTCATAAAGTTACTTTCCAAATGATTACCTAAAGTAGCCCTCGCTTATAGTCCTATCGATTCAATAAATAGCTATTTTAATCCGAATTATTTTCATACAAATAATACTGAAAATGATAAAGATACAGTCAAATTCACTATATTATTAGTGTGAATAAAAGCAGGAAAAAACAAAGCAAAATTCTGTTGTTCATCTATCTACTGGTAGTTGTCTATCAAAGTGTGTCTTATACAGATGTTTTTAAACTCATTAACACAAAAAGCCACTCGCACAAGCACCAGCGCACAACTTTTGTTCATGTTCACCATGAAAACCACTTCCATGCAGGTTTATTTCACTTTTTAGATCACTTGATGGAGAGCATACAGAATCTAGATCAAGAAACAGAAGATCACATAATACAAGCCTGCAATAGTTTATTCCCAAAGACAGAAAAAAAGTCTAGAACTAGCTCCTCCTGTATTCTCAGTAATACGGTAATATATCATTCCGTTGATGCAACCTCTCTGCCTGACCCACCGTGGCACAAGCAAGAGTTTCGGCAAGCTTACTTTAAACATGATTTTCCATATAGAGGTCCTCCAACCTTGACCTGATTCCAAAGATCAGGCTACTCAGCATTTCACAATACCAACTAAATTTCAACAAAAGACTTTGACAATATGCGATATTTATTGTGCTGCTTTTTAATAATATCAAGCCTTCTTATATTAACTTACAGCTGTGAGGGACCAAGCAATCACGGTCATGAGCATGGAGATCATGGTCATGGAGACCATGATCATGGTGCGCATGGACATGATGATCATGCTCACCATGAGGCTCAAGCCCTATCCTATGTTATTCGAAGCGAAAATACAGAGCTTTTTGTAGAATTCGAGCCCTTATTTGTTGGAGGTTCGTGCTATTTCACAGCACATTTCACAGATAGAAACACTCTAAGACCTATTGAAAATAGTCAAGCTACTGTGCGATTGAGTTCCACTAACAGAAATTCACTATCAGACAAACAATCCGTAAGTAAAACAGCAGGTATTTACAACTTGACTTTTACGCCAACTATTGCTGGCAATTTCAATCTCATCTTTACCATTGAAACAAGTCAAAGAACTGATACATTAACCCTGGAAAACATTTCAGTCTATCCAGACAAAAAAGAAGCAGAGGCTTCGAATCCAGCTAAAGCAGAAAATGAAGAAGAGATTTCTTATACAAAAGAACAAGCATGGAAGGTCGACTTTGCTGTAAACAAAGTATCTAAGGCAAGTATAAATGATGTTATACGAGCCTCTGGAGAGCTTCTTTCACATAAAGGAACAGATAGGATCATCGTCGCTAAAAGCAGTGGTATAATCTTTTTCCAAAATGAGTCTATTGAAGAAAGTATGCCCGTTAAAAAAGACCAGAAACTGTTTGTTCAGAGCAGTGATGATCTTTCTACTGACAACCTAGAGCAGCAGTTTAAATCTGCCAAGGCTTTATTGGATCAATCTCTTTTGGACTATGAACGTGCTGAACAACTCATCCAGCAAGAAATACTTGCACAGAAAGAATTTGAAGAGCGCAAAGCAACTTATTTAATTGCAAAGGCTGAATATGAAAAGCTTATCAAGCTATATAATAATGGCGGATCTATAGTTCGCTCTTCAATGAATGGTATTGTGAAAAAGTTGATGGTATCAAATGGTCAATTTGTAAAAGAAGGAGACCCTCTTATTACCATAACGAATAACCGTCGATTAATCCTAAAAACCGAAGTCTCACAAAAATACTATCCTCAACTTTCAAACATCAAATCTGCCAACTTCAAAACTCCCTATCAAAAAGAAACACAGTCTATCTCGGATTATAATGGGAAGGTAGTTTCAGTAGGAAAACTCATCGAAGAAGATCAATATTTCTTGCCCATACTATTTGAACTAGACAATGTTGGCGATCTAGTCTCGGGATCCTTTGTAGATATTTTCTTATTGACAGAACCAATCCTTGATGCCTTGGTCATTCCCAAATCTGCCTTACTCCAAGATTATAACTCCAATTATGTATATGTTCAGGTTAGTGGTGAAAGCTATGAAAAAAGAATAGTTCGCCTAGGCGTAGATGATGGTATAAACATTCAGGTGTTGTCAGGAATATCTGAAGAGGACTGGATTGTAACAAAGGGAGCTTACCAAGTCAAGATGGCTTCCATGTCATCAGCTATTCCTTCCCATGGTCATACCCATTAATCAAGCACTAAACTTATAAAGATGCGACAAGAATATATAAAGGAATGGATCTTAGTTTTGCTTTGCAGCACCTTCTTCTTTTCAGTGTCTGGACAATTCCAGCCCATAAACTTGGAGGAGGCTATACAGCTAGCAAGTAAAAACTATCCGCAACTAAAACGCGATAATCTATCTATTGAGCGATATAAACAACTTGCTGCAGTAGGACTCCCCACTCAAGCTATGCAAATTTATATCTCAAGTGAAGAATATAACCCATCCTTACAGACGGGAGTCCACTCGCTAAATGTTCAACAAAATTTTTATTTGCCGAAGGCCTCAAAAATCCAACAAAGGTATTACAAACAGGGTGCAGAAGTTGCCGAACAACAAGCAAACTTAACCTTGCAGGACCTCTCTTTTCAAGTTGGACAAATCCACTATAAACTGCTTTATCTTAAAGCACTCAAAACACTGCAAAGCGAAAACATCGAACTTTATACTGATTTTTTAAAAGCTAGTAAGACTCGATTTGAAGTGGGTGAGATTGGAATTTCAGCTCAACTTGCTGCCGAAACAAGGCTTAGCCAAGCACTACTAAAGCAGCAGCAAAATGAAGATGCATATACAATAAACCGCAGCATATTCAATCAATGGATATTGTCCGATACCCTTTACGAACCAGCTCAAGAACTGAGTATATCAAAAAAATCGGCTTCGGATAGCACACTCAATGACAATGTGCATTTACAGCTTTTAAAAGCAAAAAGAGATTTAGCTATCACTGCTGTAGACGTGCAAGAAGCAAAGCTATTACCTCAGATAAATTCGGGAGTAAAACTTCAAAATTCATTTGGTGTATTTCCCTTATTCGCCTTTCAGGCAGGTGTAAATGTGCCGCTCTTTAAGAAATCCTACAAAGGTCGTATTGATGCAGCAAATATCCAAGTAAAAGTCCAAGAGGCCAATATTGCTGGTGAGCAGCAAAACCTAGAACGAAGGAAAATGGACTTACACTATAGGATGGAACAAGAGATAAAAACTATGGACCGTCTTCAAGAAAACCTCATCCCTTTAATCGATAAACAAAGCACTTTAAACCAGCAGGCATATAGAGAAGGAATCATTGGATATCTGGAGTATCTAGACAGCTTGGAGCAGGTTATCAAAGTAAAACGTCTATATATTGACGCGCTCTACAGCTACAATATTACTTCCTTAGAACTTAGCTATTGGATGAGTAAATCATCCTATTAATAATCAAAACGATTCATTTTAATGTAAAACTAGTCATTATGAAAAAATTCATCGTCTTAGCAGCAGCTTTCCTGATTTTCAGCAGCCATGATATGTTCCTAAAAATGGGCACCTATTTCCTACAACCCAATACACCTTCAACGATCAAATTATTCAATGGCACCTTTGATAAAAGTGAAAATGTTATTGACCGTTCTCGAATGAATGATGTTCGACTTATAGGAAATGGTATTGAGTCGAATCCAGACAGCAGTCAGTGGTCTGAAATGAATGATATAACCATCCTAAACTTTACGACAGGTGAATCTGGTACTTGGGTAGCAGGAGTCTCAACCAACCCAAGTGATATTGAATTAAGTGCTGAAGATTTTAATGAGTACCTAGTGCATGATGGTGTATTAGATATGCTCAGTTGGAGAGAAGAAAATAATGCGCTTGATCAGAGTGCAGTTGAAAAATATTCAAAACATGTAAAAACAATCTTCCAAGTCGGAGATAAAACAACTGACGATTGGCAAACCGTCTTAGGGTATCCAATTGAATTCGTGCCATTAGCAAATCCGTATGCCCTACATGCAGGCGACAAGCTACAAGTTAAACTACTCCGCAATGGTTCGCCTCTTGTTGACCAACTCGTATACATGGGTTCGGAAGGACATGAGCACGACCATGAGCACGACCACGATCATGAAGCAGAAGGACACAGCCATGATGCAACAGAGCTCCGAACAGACGGCGAAGGGCTTGTTACTATGAATCTTGATGCTGAGGGCCAATGGTACTTGAGAACCATCCATATGGAACAAGTAGAAGAAGAAGGATTAACACATGAATCAAACTGGGCAACATTAACTTTTGAAATCGGGCATGGCCATAGTCACGGAGATGGAGCGGCACACAACCACGAGGATGGACATGAGCACAATGAAGAAGAAGAAAAAGACAGTAATTCACTTTTGTTTGTTGTGTTAGGTGCAGTCTTTTTGGGCTTTGTTTTATTTATGCTTAGAAAAAAGTAATGCCAACAATCATTGCCTAAGATTCAGATATAGTCTTAGGTAATGATTGTTCTACTTTACATTCGAACCTTAAAGGAGGGTGACTTAGGATTTCTATTTAAAAGAGAAACGATGTTGAACAAAATCATAGCATTTTCATTAAATAATCGCCTTATTATACTGGCGGCATTCATTTCCATTATGGTCACTGGAAGCTATATAGCTTCCGACATGGATGTAGATGTTTTTCCAGACCTAACAGCACCTACGGTAACCATTTTAACTGAAGCGCATGGATTGGCAACAGAGGAAGTTGAAAAACTAGTTAGCTTCCCAATAGAATCCGCGCTCAATGGCGCTTCAAATATTCGCCGAATCCGATCATCCTCAGCAATGGGTATATCAATAGTTTGGGCAGAATTTGAGTGGGGAACAGATATATTCAGGGCACGTCAAATTGTTGCAGAGAAGCTTGCAACTACAGAAGGTAAACTACCTAAGGGAGTAGAACGTCCAATGTTAGCTCCTATATCTTCGATTATGGGAGAGATAATGCTGATGAGTTTAAGTTCTGACCAAGTAAAACCTATCGAACTTAGATCCATAGCAGATTGGAATTTAAGACCCCAATTACTTGCCATCAGAGGTATCGCAAATGTAATGGTTATCGGAGGAGATTATAAAGAATATCAAATATTGGCCTCTCCAGAAAAAATGAAATACTTTGGTGTTTCATTGAAAGAACTTGAAGAAGCTGTATCGGCATCTTCAAAGAATACATCTGGAGGTTTCATCAATCAATACGGCACCCAATATATTATACAAGGAGAAGGAAGAACCAACTCTTTGGATGAAATAGGGCTTACACTCATTAAAAAAGTGAATAAGCAGGCTATTCTGATTTCAGACGTCGCTGAGGTAAAAATAGGCGCTGCTCCAAAGATTGGAGATGCTGCCGTAAAAGGAAGTCCTTCTGTGATCCTCACCCTGATGAAACAACCTAATGCCAACACCTTAAAAATCACAGCTGACATTGATGAAACTATGGCCGCTGTAAAAGAACAATTGCCTGAAGGCGTTGAACTAAACACCCATATTTTCAGACAATCTAATTTCATTCAAGCCTCAATAGATAATCTTCAAAGCACCTTGCTAGAAGGCGCACTTTTTGTAGCT
>JAQXAY010000154.1 GCA_029252685.1 Saprospiraceae bacterium
ATCATTCGCTGGCTGTCCAAATAAATCTGCAAGCTTCTCTTTTATTAGAGGTACTCTCGTTGATCCTCCAACAAGAAGGATATGATCAATCTGCTTGAGTTCAAGTTGGGCATCTTTCAATGCTGCCAAACAGCAATCTAAAGTTTGTTGGATAAGTGGGTTGATAAGTTGCTCAAACATTTGCCTATCTAGTTTGAGCTCTATATCATTTACTTTGCCTACATAAGTATCTGTCGAGCTGAGTTGTTTTTTTGCTTGCTCAGCTTCCAATCTGATTGCCTGTGTGAGATTGATATTGCTAGCTAGTTCTGATAGATTGTATTGTTTTGTCCAATGATCTATAATGGCTCTATCTAGGTCATCACCACCAAGAAAGGTATTTCCATTGGTTGCTAAAACTTCGAATATGCCATTTTCTATTCGTAAGATCGAAACGTCAAATGTTCCACCACCGAGGTCATAAACTGCAACAGTTTGACCATTGTTGTTGTCGAGATTAAGACCATAGGCAAGAGCAGCAGCAGTTGGTTCATTTACAATTCGAAGGACATCTAAACCTGCTAATTTGCCGGCATCTTTGGTCGCCTGTCTTTGCGCATCATTGAAATATGCAGGAACAGTTATTACTGCTTTGGAGACAGTATCTCCAAGGTTTTCTTCAATGCGATGTTTTAGTGTTTTAAGAATTTGAGCGGAAAGTTCTATGGGGGAGAAGAACTTATCTTGAACTCTAATCTTTACAAGACTGTCGTCATCTGTGTCTATAATCTTGTAACCAAAATATTGCTTTTGTTCGTCTAAATCTTTAAAGGACTTACCCATAAGTCTTTTGACGGAGTAGATGGTGTTTTCCGGATCAGAAATCAATTTTTCTCTTGCAGCACCTCCAACAAGAACTGAATGATCAGCTCTAAAGTGAATTACGGAAGGAATCAGGCTGTTTTTTCCATCTTTCCCTTTCACGGTCTTAGGCTTACCCTCAGTACTGAAGGCGACAAGTGAATTTGTTGTTCCCAAGTCTATACCTATGATGATTTCTTTCTTCTCCTCTTCATTAACAGTACCCTCTGAAAGGTTAATTCCGATCTTTGCCATTCTAAATTCTTGTTTGAGCTACAAAATTAATGATATGGAACAACTTTTACCTATGTCCGAAGAGATTATTATTGTGCGGAACTTGTAAAAAAAAAGCACCGACCATAATGATCGATGCTTTTTTTAGTAAAGTGTCCAATTATTTTTGAACTACAAACTTACTGCTTGCTATAGATTGTCCATCTGAAATAGCATAGGTGTAGATTCCATTAGACAGATTATCCACTGAAAATGAAATACTGTTTGATCCAATTACTGTTTCAAAGTTTCTCTCTAGTACTACTGCTCCTAGAATATCTTTAACAAATAACTTGTAAGATCCTGCTTGGTCCATGTTCGCTTCGATAGTAACAAGGTCTGCTGCTGGATTTGGAAATAATTTGATATCTCTTATTGTGGATTCCATTTCATTGGTATTCACATATTCTGTGCAGTTGTCTGCGCCCTCTTCTTTTACATGAACGGAGTATGTCCCAGGTGCGATTAAAGGATTTGGGAACTCTATTGCAATGTCGAATAGGGAAGATACAGTTGCTTGAACTGTAATCTGATTGTCTCCTAAAAATGAAGGGTCAGTAACCTGTCCATATAGGGTGATACAACCAACCTTATCCTCAGGTGTGTATGAACAACCAGGGATATTACACTCGTATTCAAGTCCTGCCGGTAAACCAATTACAGTATCAAGCGTAAGCGCATTAACTGAAATGGCAGTTCCTCCTATTTCGATTGCTTCCGAAATAACGACATTAAGGATAGTTTTGTAGTCTGTATTCAGACAAACTGAATCAGGAATTCCTCCTATTCCTAGATCCTCTTGGAATGGCTTTGGATACACTCCTGCTGTGGAGTCTTGATAAGTTTCATCAACTTCACAAACATTGATCTGCGCAAAAGAAGTTGAACATAAAACGGCAAATGGTAAGAGTAAAAAGAACTTTTTCATATTTTGTAATTTGTAACTTTTAATGTAGTAAGAAGTTTTTTTAAAACTCGATAGGCACTAAGCCTACTTTAAAAGTACTAAAATGCATTTTTGTTTAGTAATTAAACATTAGTTTTTATGCGCAATAGACCAATTATGTCACATAGATTTTCTCATTATTTAAGTATCAGTATTCTGACACTTGTCTTTTTGATGTCTTCTATGTCTAGTTTCGGACAATCTAAAATCTCAGGGCAAGTCATAGAGAAAGGAAGCAATGAGCCACTTATTGGCGCAACTGTTCAGCTTGATGGTTCTGGCACAGCTACAGACTTGAATGGAAGATATGTGCTTGAAAATATTGAGGCTGGCACCTATCTTTTAGTGATTAATTATGTAGGTATGAAAAGCTACAGTGAGCCTGTAGAGATTAGTGAAGGTCAAAATTCACTGGAGCTTGATGTAGTTTTAGTTAGGGATAACTTATTATTGAGTGAGGCAACTGTAACTTCGAGTAAGTTCGAAAAACCCTTAGGTGAGTTGACCGTTTCCTTAGAGGTGGTAAAGCCGCAGTTTATTGAAGAAAATAATGCAGGTGCGATAGACGAAATTCTTGACAGGCTTCCGGGAGTTCAGATTCTTGATGGTCAGCCTAGCATTCGAGGAGGATCGGGTTTTAGTTATGGCGCAGGATCGCGTGTTTTGTTATTGGTTGATGATATTCCAATCCTACAGGCGGATGCTGGTTTTCCAAACTGGCGAGATGTGCCTATTGAGAATATTGAACAAATAGAAGTTGTAAAGGGAGCAGCCTCAGCGCTCTATGGGTCCAGTGCCTTGAACGGTATTATTAATATTCGTACTGGCTTTGCTAAAAGTGAACCTGTCTTAAAGGCATCGGTAGCGCATACTAGTTTTTTTTCGCCCTTAGATGAGGCTAAAAATTGGTGGCAAGATACGACTGTGACTCCGCGAAAAGTGGTTACTAATTTATTATATAAGAAGAAGTTTGGAAAGTTTGACTTGGTAGCTGGACTTAACTATTTCGACCTTGTTTCCTACAACGAAAATACATCTGATCAATTTGGAAGGGTCAACTTTAATACAAGATACCGATTTACGGATTCTCTGTATGTTGGCCTTGCGGGTAACTTTAATTCAGGCTCAAGTAATTCATTCTTTTATTGGCTTAATGGAGAAGAGGGTGTTTATCGTGCAAATCCAGGGGGTATTTCTGCCACAAATAAGTTGCGCTTTAATATAGATCCATATGCACGTTATATTGACGAAAATGGGAATCGACATAAACTGAATTCAAGGATTTATTCCGTTCGAAATGATAATTTAAATAATCAATCGAATCAGTCCCTGCTATTGTACGGGGAGTATCAGTTCCAAAGGCAATTTGAATCCCAAGATTTGACGCTGACCTCTGGTCTAGTTGCTCTTCATACAGATGTGCAAGCTGAGTTATATGGCGATACCGTTTATACTACTAATAATCTAGCCGCCTACCTACAAGCGGACAAAAAGTTTTTTGATAAGCTTACGATTGGTTTTGGGGTTCGTGTAGAACAAAATGAGCTAAAGAATCCAGGCTTTGTATATTTATATCCGGACTCTGTAACCGTAGAACCATCTAATGAACGTGAAATTAAACCAGTTTTTAGATTAGGGATGAATTATCAATTGGCAGATTTTACTTACCTCCGTGCTTCATGGGGACAGGGATATCGTTATCCAACAATCGCAGAAAAGTACATATTCACAGATATTGGTGGGGCAAATGTGATTCCTAATCCAGAACTTGGAAGTGAGACTGGTGTGTCTTATGAGGTCGGTGTCAAGCAGGGCTTTCGGATAGGTGCCTTAAATGGTTTCTTAGATGTATCTGGTTTTTTGACTGAATATCAAGATATGTTAGAATTCTCACTGACGAGCTTTATTCCACCGGCCTTTCAATCCGTTAATGTTGGCGATACCAGGATCTACGGAGCAGAGGCGTCTGTTCAAGGTTTTGGAAAACTAGGCGCAGTGGATGTAAGCTTTTTGGCTGGGTATACATTTATAGAGCCAAGGTTTATGGAGTTTGATACTACAGCGGGTCGGACTTTTTCTCCAGAGGCAACACAGGGGCAAAGAAACTACTCGAATTCAACGGTGAATTATAATATTTTGAAATACAGATTCAATCATACGGCTAAAGCAGATGTTCGTTTTGGTTTGAAGCGCTTCGATATTGGTGTTAATTACAATTATATGAGCTATATGGAAGCTGTTGATTTTATTTTTGAGTTTCTGATTGTGCCTGGACTTACAGAATACAGAGCTGCTAATACTCAAGATACGCATCTTTGGAATTTGAGGCTTGGTTATTCATTTAATGAAAAGGGTCGAATCTCCTTGGTTTGGAATAACATAACGAATATTGAATATAGTATGCGACCAGGTCTACTGGAAGCCCCTTCAAGCCTTGCAACCCGAATTGACTATACTTTTTAATTGATAGAATCTATGAAAGCCAAACAGCTTTTACTGTATATACTTATCGTATTGGCATCTGTTACTCATGCACAGGATTTTGGGCCAAATACTAAAATATCTTTGTTGACGTTTGGCCCTGGAAATGATCTGTATTCTAAATTTGGTCATTCAGCTATTCGACTGAATGATCCTTCCCAAGGCTTAGATCTGTGTTACAATTATGGGACTTTTGATTTTGATACACCTAATTTTTATGGGAAGTTCGTAAGAGGCAAGTTGGATTATATTCTGTCTGTTGATAAGACGGCTTTATTGCTGCGCTATTACAAACGAACAGGTCGAGAAGTAATTGAGCAAGACATTATCCTGGACGAAGTTGCTGTTCAAAGAATCGCCGCTTTTCTCATCGACAACTATAAGCCAGAGAATAGAACCTATAAGTATGATTTTTTTTATGACAACTGTGCAACTCGTTTAAGAGATATCATTGAGGACCAATTGGGCGAACAGATGGTTTATAAAGGAATCGCTGAATCGGATCGGGTATATCGAGATCTCTTAATTGAGAAGCTAGAGTCTGTGCCTCTTGTTTTGCTCGGTATCAATTTGATCTTGGGACCGAATACAGACAAAGCTGTTGATTTGAGGGGAGAAATGTTTTTACCCTCCTATTTAATGGATAATCTCGATAGTTATGGTCGTTATACAGATGGTGAAGTACTTATGAGTTCCAAGAAGTTGGTGTTTCCAGAACGACTTGAATTTTCAGATGCTTCAATTTTTAGACAGCCAGCATTGTATGTGTTTCTTCTGTTTCTTTTTTCTATTTATGCCTATTGGCGGGGTGTATTTACTGGCGCCTTAAATGTATTAGGGGTGTTTCTATTTAGTTTAAGCGCAACTTGTGGGCTTTTATTTTCTTTCATGTGGCTTGCTACTGATCATCAGACCACATATATGAACTTAAATTTATTTTGGGCTAATCCCCTAAGTATTTATTTTTTGATTAAGATGTCGAAAAAGAAGGTGCCTAGTATAGTTCTCAACACACAAAAAGTGCTTTTACTCTTGGCATTCTTGTTCCTTGTAGTCCTGCCTTTGATTCAAATTGGAATAGGCCGTACAGTTTTAAATTTTATTGCTGTTCCTAAACATATTCCCTTCCAAATTTTTGTTTTTTCATTGATTGGGATGCTTTGTATACAATATGCAAGATTTAAACCTCAAAAAAAGTAACTCTTACTTGGTGGTTATAATGTATATAATTAATTTACATTTATAATGGTTTTGCCACTATTTGAATAGGGTGAAATGTAATGTTGCTTACTGTCGAAGCCTAAATATTAGTATTTTTCACAAATTTGGTCGTTACATATTCAAAAAATTGATTTATTCAGTTTTTAAAGATATTTATGATTAAATTATTTGAAAATTCTCTAGAAGAGGTGTAACTACAAACCATTCCAACACCTAAAGCAAGCCCACCTATTCAGAATAGTCACATTTTGATTGTAACATTCCAATAGATAAGCAATGCAAAGATTTATTATATTATTCATTACATTAATTGGGTCTCTAAGCCTTTTTGGTCAGGAGATAATAACCGTAGAACATGCATGTAATTTTCATGGTGCGGATAAGAAGGGTAGGATCTATGCCTATGAATCTGATCATCATGCAGAATTAGCATTGAGGAAGATTATGGAGTTTACGGGTCTTCCAGCAAATTTTGAATTAAAAGCTACCAATGTACCTAATGCCGCAGCGGCACTTCAGGGGTATAAAAGATATATTTTCTATAATCAATCCTTCATGCAGCGTATCAGTCAGAGCACAAAATCAGACTGGACTGCTTATTCAATTCTTGCTCATGAGATTGGGCATCACTTGTCAGGACATACATTGAGTGATGACAATGACAGGCATGTAGTTGAATTGCAAGCAGATGTTTTTTCAGGTTATATCCTGTATCAAATGGGGGCAACACAACAAGAAGCTCTGTTAGCACTGAATGAACTTGCGGATGATATAGAGACACCTACACATCCATCAAAGAATGATAGGAGATTGGCTGTTATTTCTGGATGGAATAAGGCAAAGGATCATTTTGCTAAAAAGCCTGATTTTGATCGATCAGCAGCAGTAAGTAAGAATTTCTCTGTTGTTGAAGAAGCTCAAAAACAGAAGCAAGGTGCTGCAGAAAATACAGTTGAAGAGAATACAGGTTTGAGTTACAGCAGTCCATTTAGCGTGAATAAGGTATTTACAAATGTAACTGAGTCCGGAAATGTAGGAATGCGTGTAAAGGTTCAGATTCGAGATGAGGATCTATTGTCTGGAGATTATAAATGTGTTGCCTGGTTTTATAATGAAGAGGGTCAGCGTTTAGAGGACAAGAATGGCAAGTTTAAATCTGGAAACAATCAGGTTTCTGCAGGGTCTGACTTATATATGAGTGGCAACGGTCTTTCTGGACATTGTGATATATTTATCCCGTATGCAGAATTGCATCAGGGGGAGGGCTTCAATCTTTCTCAATTTAAATTGGGTTTGTTTAAGAAAAGAAGTAATGGCTCATTTGAGCGAATTTTTGTGGATAATAACTTCACAGACTTTGAGTATTTCAACATACATAAAGAAGTTCTTTGTGATGTAGAGTATTCCAGAGTGGAAATAAATAAAAGTAGAGGAGACGTAGATGGGTTAGAGGTTATTGTGAAAGCGAGTATGAAGAACATGAGTGAGGATGAATTTATGATTGTAAGCTGGTTCTATGATGAAAATGGGAATCCACTTATAGATGTAAATCAGAAGTTTTCATCAAGCGGCACAGTTGTAACCTATGAATCTTTTAAATATGAGGGAACCGATAATATGGCCTTTAAATTGTTTATTCCCTATGATGAATTTCATCTTCCATCCGGAGATCATCATCTACAGTATAGACTCGGAATTTATAGGAAATCAAATGGAAAACTAGAATTAGTTAAGAAGGAAAAAGTAATGAAATCTTTCGTACTCTTTAATTAGTAACTATTTTTCTATATCTTAAATAAAAATATATTAAGACCGTGTACTTTTGTGCACGGTTTTTTTGTCATGTATGGTATATGATTGTCAGTTTTTTTTATATATGAATTTTTCTTTATTAATTTTGGCAATTCTTAAATATGTTCATAAATCCCCTTAAATGAAGAATCTCATATTGTTTGTATTGATTATCTGCTCAAGTTCCCTCCTTGCTCAGCATAAAATTACTGGCTACGCTGTTTTTTATGCGGATTATTTTCAAGGTCGAAAAACTGCTAATGGAGAAATCTATGATGGAATGACCTACTCCGCAGCATCAAGAAATTTTCCATTTGGTACGATTCTAAAAGTTACCAGATTGGATGAAAGAGGCCAAAGAACTAGGGAAGAAGTGTATGTTCGAGTAAATGATCGAGGACCTTTTGCTAAGGAATGTCCCGAATGTATTTTAGATCTTTCTTGGATAGCTGCAGATCAGATTGGTCTAACTTTAGACGGTAAATCAGCAGTAATAATTGAAAAGGTAGGGTATTCTAAAAATGCCATATCTGGCCCACTTCGAGATTATCAAAAATTGGATAAGCAGAAAACCCTTAATAATTCGTATCCGAACGGCCCGATTAATAGCTATTCTTACAAAGCTAAATCGGCTACTTACCCGGAAGCCAAAGGGCAGACAGTAAGAACCTCTGCTTCATCAAGCTCTAATTTTATTTCTGGAGGATCTCAATTGCGGTCAAAGGGAATAGAAACTGTGGCTGAAGAAGAAGAACAGGTGGTTCTATTTGGCTATAATTCTGCTTCAGCAGTAATTCCTGAAGTGGAGACGAATGCTGGATTTGAATATTCCAATGCTTCGGAAGGGTACGGGATACAGTTAGCTTCTTATGTGGATAGAAGCAATGCAATTCGATATCTTCAAAGTCTTGATAGTAGAGGAATGCAGGATGTATTTATAAAAACGATAGACTTGAACTCTAAGCGTTATTTTAAAATTGTAAAGGGTAATTTTTCCACTAGAGGAGAGGCAGAGAAGGAATTGTATAGACTAAATCGAGATACAAAACATAGAGGCTTCATCTTACTGCTTTCCAAATAATATGTGCCGTTATCAGAAAAAATATTGAAAAACGAAGTTTATATAGCTATATTTAGAGTGTACATAACTAATGTTATGTCCCTCTTGCCGAGAAAAGGTGCATTTATGCACCTTTTTCAATTTTATAAAGCTTCAATAAGTTGGATTACATAGTCAATGGAGGCCTCAAGGTCAAGCTGAGAATTGTCAAGAAGGTGTGCGTCTTTTGCCTGTTTAAGGGGGCTGTCAGCCCTTGTAGAGTCAATGTGGTCTCTTTCGTTTAAGTTCTGAATTACTTCTTCTAGAGTGATTTCTATGCCTTTTGCCTTCAATTCTTCAAATCTTCTTTGAGCTCTTATGGAGGCTTCAGCAGTTAGAAATATTTTTAATTCTGCTTCAGGAAAAACGACAGTTCCAATATCTCTGCCATCTAGCACAACTGACTTATCTTTTCCCATTTCTTGTTGCTGGCGAACTAGGTCACGACGAACAATTGATAATTCTGCGACAGGACTGACCATACTAGATACTTCCATTGTTCGGATAGCATCCTCAACATTTTTGCCATTAAGGAAGGTCGTGTTTTTACCTTCAATGGATTTAAATCCAATTTGTATATTGTTTAATGCAGATGCAACTTCAGCATCATTTGAGATGTCAATATTTTTTGATTGGAAATAGAGGGTACAGGCTCTGTACATAGCACCAGTATCTATATAGCCATAAGCAAGCTTTTTGGCTAAGGCTTTTGCTAAGGTGCTTTTTCCACAAGAAGACCAACCGTCAATGGCAATGATAATTCCTTTATCCAAACTCTATTGATTTTAATCACTCAAATTATGATAAATTGGGAACAGCTGTTGAGTGGGCCTCAAATATCAGCTTTATTAAATCCCCATAATTCACAGGCTCGAAGGTATCTAGATTTTGGCTGTTTAAAAAGTTAGATTCACACAAAATATTAAATTCTTTTTCGACAGATACAGGAAGTTTACTGAAATCCTGACGCTCCCAATGATTTAGAACTTTTATAAGTTGGCTTGCTCTCTTAGGGAGTTTTAAGGTTTCACTGGATTGAAGTTTTCGTATTTGTTCAATTTTTGCAGTCAATAAGTAGCGATTTCTAATGGACACTAACTCAATAAGATTTATTTGCAACTTCAAAACTTTATTGACATCAGTTGACCGCATTGTAATCCGTGTTAGGTCCTCCATACCATCAATGGTAGCATACTTATTTGTCTTATTTATAGGAGTTAAAATATTCTGTTTTATTCTAAAATATTGAAGTATGTAATAATAAACTTCCAGCTTTGCAGAAGAGGTTATCTTTATTGAATGTTCGAAAATAGGACTTATCATATTAAATGACCTAATAGCAGCTTCAATCTTATTTTGCTTCAAAAAGTGGCTAATGAGGCTTAGAGTAAGATTCTCTTTTTGATGGTAATTGAATCTCTTGTTTCTTATATGAGCGGACAATTCTTCCAAAAGTTTATCCGTTTGCAGTGTCTTACTCTGAGCTATGAAGTTCCAATTGATAAAGTAATAAAGATCTTCGGTCCGCAGGTCTGCCTTTTTATTTTTCTCAAAAAAGATATTACATAATGTTGTGATTTCTTTAAAGGCTCCTTTTAGACCGTGCTTAATGATCTTGTTTTGATAATACGTCTTGAGTGCCAATGAGGAAAAAGAGTTTTCCTTGGCTACATATTCCTGTTGAGGCCCTTCAGACAGACTTGTCTTTAGGGTTGGGTACTCGAATTTAAGTAACTGATTCAGTATTCTATGCTCGTTTATTAGTTCGAGTTCTATGCTTATATTTTCTAATGCACTGCGTTGTTTTTCTGATACAAGCTCACTTTCTTTGAATGAGTTTTGCTTTATATACAAATCGGCAAGTAAGCTACTTGATGAAAGAATACCTTGGTGGTCGTTGTATTTCTCTGCTAATAGTAATGCCTTTTTGCACAGTCTTAAAGCGTTGGCATGAGCTCCGATTGATCTGAATAAACTTGCTAAGCTAATGTTTCTTCTGATTTGTGCCTCTGCTAAATAACTTGGTGGAAGTTTGAAACTACTTGGGTCAAGCAGTAATGTGTTGTTTATGAGTTTGTTGTAGAATCTTGACTTTAGTTTGCGGTATTTTTCATTGATTGCTTTATCTCCATAAAGCATCAATGCAGCATCTTGATCTGATTTCACCTTACCTTTTTTCAAGCCGAAGTAGAACTTGAAAAACAAGTTGTCAGCTTGTTCAAGATGTTCGTGTTCCAAAAAATCGCTTTTTTGTAATTGCCTTTTGGAAATTATCTGAAGAAGTTCACTCAGGTATTTCATGATTCATCACTTGAAAGAATGTAACACCTAATCAAAGCATATTTATTAGTATAAGTTCCAAAAAAAAAGCCGTCTTTGATTTAAGACAGCTAATTTTTTTTCTTGTTCTGAGGTTAGTATTCATCTTCATTGAAGAGGAAATCATCTTTCCTTGGATAATCAGGCCAGATATCTTCGATACCTTCATATACCTCACCTTCGTCTTCCATTGCCTGAAGATTTTCTATAACCTCAATTGGTGCTCCCGAACGGATTGAGTAATCAATAAGTTCGTCTCTAGTGGACGGCCATGGCGCGTCTTCTAAGTGATAAGCAAGTTCTAATGTCCAATACATATAAAAACCAGTTTTGACTTAATTGTCTTTTGAATTATGCATGCTGCAATAACGGGCAAATGTATAAAACTTACCCATCGGTTGCAATAGTAAAAAAAATATTCCTTATAAAATATTTTTTTGATTCTAAAAAGCTAATATTAATTAGTTCCTTTGAACTTATTGATAATTCAAAATGTACACTAAAAAGTTTAACTAAATCGATTTTTTTTTAAAATTTTAGCATTTTGGTTAGGCGCCATACAGTCTGGAAGCAAATAATAT
>JAQXAY010000161.1 GCA_029252685.1 Saprospiraceae bacterium
CAAGAGATAAGCAGCAGTTTCTTTTTCCTCGGCAATAATGAGGAAGTTTTTTTGATGAGTACTATGACCATAAGATATGAGAAAGCTGTTGATTGCTCCCTTAAGTCCTTCAAGTCTTATATGGTCCTTTGTCCCTGATCCTAAGATCTGTACCAGTTTTTTTACTGATTCAGTGGATACGATTTTTTCCTTTAGTTCTGTCAAGTCTTTCACCTCGCAATATTAAAAATATTTTACCACAATTGGCTCCTACTGAATAATACAATAAAAAAAGGAGCAGGTTTAGCTGCTCCTTTTTTTTAATTGGATTCCCGAAGTGCTCTTCTAAGGATTTTACCAACATTTGTCTTTGGTAATTCATCTTTAAATTCAATGTGCTTAGGAACCTTATAACCTGTTAGACCTTCTTTACAGAATGCTTTAAGTTCTTTCTCATTGAGTGAATTATCTTTCTTTACGACGAATATCTTCACTACCTCTCCCGATTTTTCATCCTCAACACCAATAGCAGCAACTTCAAGGACTTTTTCGTTCGTGGCAACAAAGTCTTCAATCTCATTAGGATACACGTTGAAGCCAGACACTAGGATCATATCTTTTTTCCGATCAACAATCTTAAAAAAGCCATCTTTTTGCATTACGCCAATATCTCCTGTGCAAAGCCAACCATCCTTAATGGTGTCTGCGGTTTCTTCAGGACGATTATAGTATCCTTTCATTACTTGAGGTCCTTTCACTTGTATTTCTCCTATCTCTCCCTGAGGAAGAACATTTCCAGCTTCATCAACAAGGCGCACTTCTGTGGAAGGTACAGGCATGCCTATTGTTCCGATCTGGCCAGTTTCATCTAAGGGATTACAAGAAATAACTGGAGATGCTTCAGTCATACCGTATCCTTCGGAAAGTGGGCATCCAGTTAGTTTCTGCCATTTCTCAGCTACTGGTCTTTGTACTGCCATACCACCACCTACAGTTACTTTTAACTTGGAGAAATCCAATGTTGTAAAGTCTTTGAAGTTGATCAGTGCGTTGAATAAAGTATTTACGCCCGTTATAAGTGTTGGAGGATCAGACTTCATAGCTGTTACAACGGATTTCAAATCTCTAGGATTCGTAATCAGGACAGTTTTGGTTCCTATGGACATCAGCGCTAGTGCATTGACAACAAAGGCGAAGATGTGGTACATTGGAAGAGGAGATAGTGCTACTTCTTCCTTTTCTGTAAGGAATGGCATCATTATACTTCTGATTTGAAGCATATTAGATACGAGGTTTTTATTGGTAAGCATAGCCCCTTTGGAGACCCCGGTTGTTCCACCCGTGTATTGTAAAAGAATGACATCGTCAGATTCACCCTTTATGGAGTTTAATTTATATTTCTTACCCTGAGCCAATGCCTCTTTAAAGCTATCTGTATTATTTAGTTTAAACGGAGGAACCATCTTCTTGACTTTTCGAACGACGAAGTTTGTCAAGACTCCTTTGACGCCACCGAGTAATTCACCTATACTCGTGACTACAATATTTTTAATTCCTGTGTCTGGAATGATCTTCTCTAGGTTGTGTGCAAAGTTTTCACAAATAACAATTGCTTTGGCACCAGAATCTTTAAACTGGTGATGCATCTCCCTTGCTGTATAAAGCGGATTAGTGTTTACAACGACTAAGCCCGCTCTTAAGGCACCGAATAGAGCTATTGGATATTGAATAAGATTTGGCATCATCAACGCGATCTTATCTCCTTTTTCTAAGCCTTTTTGTTGAAGGTAGGCACCAAAAGCATAGGATAGGTTGTCCAGTTGCTTAAATGTAATTTGCGCCCCCATACATTTGAAGGCTACTTGATCTGGATATTTTTTAAACGTTTCTTCGATCATGTCGACCAAAGTAGTATAGGCATCCGGATTGATTTTGACTGGAACACCAGAAGGATAGTTCTCCAGCCACACTTTATTTTCACTCATTGTGACGATGCAATTTAGATGTTTCGATAAATAGTTATTACGCAGCCTAAAACAAAGGCAGCTGTAGGTAGGCAACAAAATAACAAATATAAAGCTGTACTCAAAAAGTATGCTTCAAAATCCCATGTATTTCAGTCTATTTTGAAAAAATGATGGATCTTGTTTGTAGGTTCCAAAACTTTGCTCTATTTTTGCACCACTTTTAGGTAAAACAGTTGAAAATCGTTTAATTCGAAATAAAATGAAAAGAACTTACCAACCATCAAGGAGAAAGAGAACGAACAAGCATGGGTTCAGAACTAGAATGAGTAGCAAGAGTGGTAGAAAGGTGCTTGCTCGTCGTAGAGCTAAAGGACGTGCTAAATTGACAGTTTCAGACGAGAGACGTTTGAAGTAATCAATTTCTTTATACATGTTTTCTTTGGAATGGGTTATAATTTAGAATTATTACCCAAACCTCGCTTTTATGTTAATGGAACAAAAAAGAAGTGAATCTGATTCACTTCTTTTTTTAGTTATATATTGTCACCTCTCAGGGCTCTATATTTCTCTCGTGCTTCTAGGGCAAACACAGAGCCTGTAAATTCAAGAAAGAGCCGTTCATAAAGTCCTTTCGCTTTTTCAAGATCATTCAGCTTGTTCTCGTAGAGTTCTGCGAGTTTGTACATTGCATTATCTGCACGGATTTCTTCAATGTGATCCGCTATTATTTTTTCATAGATGGCTGCTGCCGCTGCAAACTCTTGTTGCTTTTCTAGCATTCCAGCTTTGAAGTACAACACATCGTCCTGTAGGCTATGCGCTGGAAATTGTTGTAGCAATTGATCGAAACTTGTATTAGCATCTTCGTATCTATTTTGGAAGATAAGCATCTCAGCATCTGCAAATAATTTTAAACTTTGCTCTGTGGTATCTAATCCTAGATTATCCATGATGAATACGGAAAGATCCAATGCATTATTTGAAATCAATTTGGAGGTGGAATTCTTTAGGACATCGAATTGAGCTTGTGCCCAGGTGAAATCTCCATTAAAATAAGATAGTCTTGCATTTCGAAATCTAGCTTCATGTCCTAGAATACCTTGACCAAAATCTTTATCAACTTGTGAGTATAAAAGGGTTGATTCCCAGATTTCACCAGACATTAGATAATAATCGGCGAGACTTAATTTTGCTTCTGCCTCCGCCTGAGGATTAAGCCCCTGAAGCTCTAATAGGCTGTTTAAAGTTTGAATGGCTTTGGGCAGATCGTTGAGGTATAATGCTTCAAGTTCTGCGAGTTCAGTAATGATATAAATTGTTCGTGCATTGAAACCTAACTTGTTCAGGAATTCATAATATTGACCAACAAGCGTTTCTATTTCCTCTTTAGAATAGTTAGGATTTGCTTCTATTTTTTTTCTCTTGGAGTAAAGATTATATTTTTGAGCATCGAAAAAGTAGGGTGAGAATTGCGACTTTTCAGTAACAATATATTCAAATGCTTTGGATGCCACTTCCCAGTCCGCATCTTCTGCGGCTACTTGTCCAATATTAAAAACCCTTGCACCGTCTTCCTCATTTCTCTTATCAATTGCAATCATTTGCCTCAAGGCATTTCTGTAGTCTTTACGTTGGATAAATACCCAGGCAAGCATCTCGTTGAAGGCATAGATGTCTGTGTTTGATTGTACTCTTTGGTAGAGTTGGCTTTGAAGTTCTTGATAATCGCTGTCTGAGAAGAAACGCTGAAAAATCGTTTGGATAGAAGACATTCTATTCTCCTGATATTCTATAGCATTTAGGTAAGCTGTGATCATTTCTTTAGTATTACCCATGCGTCTTTGGAGGTCAGCCTCGTAGTATGCAAAGATATTTTTGTCTTTCAGCAGCTCAGCACCTTTTGAATATGTTTTTACTGCCCAATCGTATTTAGTGATTCGAACAAATTCTTGAGCGAGTCGAATGACTTGATGTCTTTCTTTTGGTAGTTTTTCGAGCGCAAGAACATACTGCTTTTCAGCCTTCTCCTGTTTGAACTGGAGTTCGTAGATGTTGCCAAGTACAACATACCAGTTCACAGATTTAGACTTTTCTTTTAAAATGGACTTTAAATCTTTCTCCGCCTGATCCAATGATTCTAGATAGATGAGGCAATTGACATACCTTCCAAAGTAGTATTCATTATTTTTTTGCTTGTCGTAGAGCTTTTTGTAAAGCGTTGCAGCTTTTTCAAATTCACCATCATTATAATATTGCTGGGCAAGTTTATATTCCTGACCGATGAGGTTGAAAGAAAATCCGAAAAGGAAAAAAAGAAGAATGGAATAGTTTTTCATCTAATGTGCTATATATCTAAAATCTAAAATACTAGTTG
>JAQXAY010000187.1 GCA_029252685.1 Saprospiraceae bacterium
TATGATTAAATTATCATTTGAAACAGCAAGAAAAGACATAGAGATTAGTTTTGATTTTAATGCGAAAGAGCTCAGAAGATTACCTGATGAGGACTTTGTTTTAGTGCTTAATGATCTTAACCCTATGCTACAGGATGAGATCAGTTCCAACTTACAGGAATTGATCCATAAGCGGCTCAATGATTTATCGGTTAATTGTTTAGGTATCTTTTTTCTGCCAGAGATGACCAATCGGTTTTATGATTTAAAGAATGGAAAGAATTTTAAATTAGTTAACAAAGAAATTCTTGGAAAGGAAATACCGATTGTGCCTGTGCGAATTTGTTTTGATGAACCTGGTATAGGCATACCTTTACGCTTGAAGAAATTTGTTTCTGATGAACCTGTTAAGTTGATCCTTCGAATAGGAAAGACTATAAATCTTGAAAAACAACAATCCTTCTCTTCTATATCTAGATTTTCGAGGTACTTACAGGCGAAAATCCTCGCGCTAGGTGTACATGTGGCACATAAATCTTTATTTGGTAATCCATTTAAACGCAATGCTAATGAGGAGACAATTGCTGCAGCTGTAGATGTTCAATTGATTGTAAGCGAGATTGAAAACCTGACTTTTGAAAATCTAATTGCTACTCAAGGTATTTATGATGTTATCGTTGCAGCATCTCATCAGATTCCTAATACATTATTAGAGGTTGGTCGTTTGCGCGAGATTGCATTTAGGGCCGTATCGGAGGGGTCTGGCAAGTCTAGAGACCTTGATGAGTATGATGTGCATTATTATCAATTGATTATTTGGGATAAAGAAGAAAAGAGAATTGCTGGAGGATATCGGATGGCACCCGGAGATTTGATTTTGAATCAGTTTGGAAAAACAGGGTTCTATATCAATTCTCTTTTTAAGATTCAGAATGATTTTTTACCGATCATGAGTGAATCTGTTGAGTTGGGCAGGTCTTATATAGCTACTGACTATCAACGAAAAAGGTTGCCTTTGTTTTTACTTTGGAAAGGTATATTGTACTATTTAATAAAGAATCCTCAATACCGATATCTTTATGGACCTATGAGTATAAGCAAGGATTATAGTAACCTTTCCAAAAGTTTGATCGTTGCTTTTATTCGTAGATACTTCTTTAATGAGCAATTAGCTTCTTATCTTCAGCCCCGGAAACCATTTAAGGCAAAGGTTCATAAAGTTGATCTGGAGCTTCTTATGGATGGTCTTGGAAAAGAAATCAAATTCTTAGATAGTATTATTGAGGAATTAGAACCAAAGCATTTTAAAGTTCCTATTCTACTTAGACAATATATCAAGTTGAATGCTAAGTTTATCAGTTTCAATGTAGATCCAGCATTCTCAAATGTATTGGATGGCTTTATAATTTTAGACTTGAATGATGTTCCCTTAAGTATGATAGAAGCACTTAAAAAAGAAGTATAATATAGATGAATAAGATTAGAGCAGGCTATAGATTTTTTTTATTCATGTTCACGGCAAGCATGACCTTATTAAGAATAATGTTAAACCTGAAACTAAGTTCTAGTAAAGGACAAGATTATATCTTAAATGAGCGAAGAAAATGGGTGCGAAAAATAATACCAAGGGTCGGTGTGAAATTGGATATGACAGGCACACTTCCTGACTTAGATCAAGCAGCGATCTTTGTTCAAAACCATAAGTCCTATTTTGACCCTGTAACTGCATTGAAGTTGGTGAAAGCCATGCCGGTTTCTAAGGCAGAGATAAGTTCATGGCCACTTATTGGTTTCATGGCAAGCTATACAGGAGTATTGTTTGTGCAGCGAGAGGATAAAAGTAGTCGAGCGGCTACTTTACTCGGTATGGAAAAGGAATTAGAGAAAGGTAATCATGTATTGATTTATCCAGAAGGTACTACTACAGATGAAGCAAAGACATTGCAGTTTAAGCTTGGAGCGTTTAGGTTGGCCTCTCGATTGAATATTCCCATAATTCCAATGTCGATTGAGTTTTCGAAAGATGAAGATGCTTGGGTCGGTTCTACTTTATTCTTACCGCACTTTTTTAAGACCTTTGGAAAAAAAGAGGTTTATGTGAAGTCAACTATCGGTCCAAAGATTCAAGGAGGAAGCCCAGAGGAACTTCTCGAAAAGACTCAATCTTGGATAGATAATGACATCCTTAAAATTCGTGCTGAATTTGAAGCTGAGGGCATTTCTAGATCCTAAATCTGAGAAAAGGTGATGGAGGCTAAAATCAAGAATATCATTCCAATGATCTTGTTGATATACTTGCTAGCAACAGCATATTTGCTGATCAATTTTTTCCCAAAGGAAGCGTAGAGGAAAAGTAAAAGAAATGTTCCTAAACCTACTCCTAAGGAAAAGATGATTGTATAAGGAAATATGAAGCTTAGTAATTCTTGGCCTTTTAGGTAGCTGTAATAGAAAATCCAATAAGGAAATACCATGAAGTTCAAGGCGCTGATCATCATGCCACTTAATAATAATCTGCCAGTCTTTATCTGCTCTCCTTTGTGTACTGTTTTTTCGGACTTCGAAAAGAAGAAATAATATATACTTAGGCCTACGAATAGGCAAATACTAAACCATTGGAAGAATTGGCTGACAGCTTGCTGTTTGATTAACAAGCTTGCAAAAGTGATACTTAGATAAGCTTGGATTATTTCTACAAAAGAAGCTCCAAGTGCAAACCAAATAGCTGCTTTTATTCCCTTTTCGATACTAATTTTACTAGTAGTAATGTTGATCAGACCAAAGGGTAGTGATCCGATAAAACTGAGGATAATCCCCGCGCAGATATGGCTAATGTAGTTCAGTAAGAGCATGCCTCAAAGTTTTTCGTTTAGGAATCCTCTTTAGGTCAGTCTGCTTCTTGTAGCTTTTGTAAATACTTAGGAAATCCACTAAGCTTATAGATTGGAATCCACGCTCTTTTTGGATTTGGTGTAAGTGTCCTATCCGAACAAGATGATCTTTGTACGCTTTGATTTTCTGTCTGACAGGTATTTTAGGGTCATAAATATGGGCAGGTTCTGCACCGACGCCATTAAATTCAATAATCTGTATATTTTTTCCCTGGTTTAACTCTGCCAGGGTGTTATATTTTAGGTCAAATCTTCCATAGAATATGCCCTCCATTTGCTGTCCTATTTTATTGAATTGGTTTAGCATTAAGGGATTAAGGAGATGCTCTCCATTAAGGAATGTTGTTCCTTTAGTGTGGTTTCCTACCTTTTCCAAGATTAGATTAATACCATTTTGTGGGATTACATCTAGCAACTCAGCTTTTTCCTGCTGGAATCGTTTTACCTGTTTTCTTGCACGCTCATCCTTTTCCATCAGTTCTTTGACAGATGATATTCCGTCTCCAATAACGCTTAGATATTTTTTCACACAGATGGACATTATCTGTCCTTTGTTTTCTTCTGGCAATCTATGGTACATGATTGCCATTTCTTCTGGGAGATCTATAAATTCTTGGAGTATAATATCTATCCCATACTGTTGTATATAGGATTTAAGTTCTTTTTCTGATTGGATAATTCGTACTAAAAATCCTCTCTCCCCAATATTGGGTTTTGCAACCAATGGATAGGGTAGAGGTTTGAGCTTGATCTGTTCCATACATTTTTGTGTGGACCAGTCCTTTTCAAGGAAAATACTTGCAGGTTTGAAATTTTCGGGGATGGCATCTAATATTTTAATCTTAGACTCTCCGAATAATCCGGATGTGATAATTGCAGGATTGACATTCGAGAAGAAAAAGGGATCTCTGTATTTGAACGCTAATCTCAGGTAGGTCCCTGCAAGCGGATATAAGGCTTTCCAGATGGGAAGGTTTTCCCAATCATTGCTCTTGCTTTCCATTGTTTAGGATTCCTTGTATATACTTAAGGCATC
>JAQXAY010000196.1 GCA_029252685.1 Saprospiraceae bacterium
AAAGACTCTGGATGACTAGCAAGTGTAAGGCATAGTTTCAATTGACCTTTATCGTTTGGGTAAGCAAAAAGGGTGGATAATAAAACACAATGCATATTATCTTTTTTTGTTTGGTTATCCTTACATGGTGTATTTACAATTATTAGGTCATCATCCGAAAGAGTGGTGTTGTACTGTCTATCTTCCCAAGAAATAATCAAGGCGTCTTCGAGGGCTTGATCAACTGCAAGATTTTTTATTTTTTGAATGGCGTCCTGATTGTTTGTTTTTGTTGCTGAAGTGGACTGGTTTGGGCTAGGGGGCTGGTCTTTTTTGCAAGAATAGCATAGTATAAGGCTAAGAAATAAAAAGCCCCAGTTTAAAAACTGAGGCTTTAATATTTTAAGACATTGCATCCTCTATCATTTTCTGCAATTCAGCTTTTGAAGCTACGCCTACTTTTTTGTTCACAATCTCACCGTTTTTGAATACTAGGATTGTGGGGATAGAACGTACACCAAATTCCATAGATGTGTTTGGATTGTCGTCAACGTTTACCTTTCCAATAACTGCTTTACCTTCGTATTCGTTGTGTAATTCGTCGATGATCGGACCGATCATCTTACATGGACCGCACCAAGGAGCCCAAAAATCCACAACAGAAACACCTTCATTCTTATTCACCATATCAGTGAAATTTGCATCTGTTATTTCCAAAGCCATATTTCTAAGATTTAATTATTATTATATTTTTATTGTAGTCCTTTTGAATTACAAAATTAAAAAGAACGTTGCTATAACAGAACAAAAGTATAAAGAGTTTAAGGAATTTCTATGGTGAATTTGAAAAGATTGAGGGAAACCATCCAAAATTGGTATATATACTTAGTGGTTGGGCTTCTTGTTATAACTATGTTAATGTTTTTTGTCCTTCCTGAAGTATGGATGTTTAAAGGATATACTAGCCATTTTTTTCCATTAGTTAGAAGCTTATTTGACGGCATTTCAGGTTTTATCAAGGTTCCATTTTTATACCTGCTTATTTTTATATGCTTGTTTAGAATTGCTTTTAGTTTTTGGCGTGTTTTTAATTTTAGTCAAGGCAAAAGTCTATTGGCTAAGCTTTATCTTTTATTTGGGAGATTTTTAAAGAGCATTGGGGTGATTATCATTCTTTTTTACTGGTTATGGGGCTTTAATTACGCCTCATTGTCCTTTTTGGACTATAATAATATCGACCCCCAACCTGTTGAATTCGAATGGGTAGAATCAGAGTATTTTAGAGTTCTGGATACCTTGAACACCCTTTCAGCTGATGAGAAGAACGTATACTGGGCTAATTTTGATAAATCAATATTAGATGTGTCCTTGGGCAATTTTTTTAGTCAACACTATGTAAATGCAGGTCTTGATCCGGTGGTATCTGAAATATTTCCCAAAGGGTTTTTGCTCAGATTAGGTGCTCAAGGCATTTATCTTCCATGGACAGGCCAGGGTCAAATCGATGCAGGTTTACATGACTTACAGAAACCGTTTACGTATCTGCATGAGATGTCTCATGGCTATGGAATCACCAATGAAGGAGAATGTAATCTTATTGCTTTCTTGGTTGGCAAAGACAGCGAGAGCAATTATGTGCGCTATTCCGCCTATTTATCCTATTGGCGTTATCTTGCTCGGCAAATGCTAAATGTAGGATGCCACGATACGGATTTACTTTCAGAAGACCTGAAAAATGATCTTCTAGCCATATTTGAAATTTATGATAAATACCCGGATTTTTTTCCAAGGTTTAGAGTGACATCTTATGATCTTTATTTGAAAGTGCAGGGCGTAGAGGAGGGGATGAAAAGTTATTCTAAAATCATTATGATGAATCACGCCTGGTCCAATAGTTCTAATTTATAAGTGTTTTTTTGTGATATTTGGGAAATATTTTTTAATAAACTTTCGTTCCATTGCAGGAATCGTTATATTGCAAAAATATGAATTTCAAAGTGTTGTAATATAGAAAGCTTTGATAATGAGCTAATAAACCAATAGAAGCTATATTCCCTTAATAATCGAAAAACAAGATATGGGATCTACAAAACCTTTATTAATAGCATTTCTTATGCTGATTTTTGGGACTACTTTATCCGCCCAAAACAATCTTTCAAAGGCAGAAAAACAATTTGAACTTGGTGCATACAACCTAGCACTAGAAACTTATAAGGACGTACTGAAAAGTTATAACGGTAATCTCAAAGCACTTGTTGGTGCTGGAGATTGTTATAGACTTTTGAATAAAATGGATGCTGCTCGTAAGATGTATGAAAATGCAGTGATTCGAGATGATGTCGATCCTAGTGTCTATGATAAATTAGGTAAAGTATTAATGTCACTTAGACAGTATGAGGAAGCTAAATCGTACTTCAAACGCTACGAATTATTAGTTGGTGTAAAAGATTATCCATTCCCTTCAGCTTGTGACTTTGCTTTAAATGCTGATAACAGAAATTCTGAATACGAGGTAGATTTAGAATTTTCCAATACGGCTGGTTCTGAGTTCAGTCCTGCATTTTATGCTAATAATTTGGTTTTTGCATCTTCAAGGTCTTCTAAGCGTGCATCATCGAGACGAACTAGTGTATTCTCTGATAATGCTAAAACAAAACTTTTTAGTTCTTCTATAAATTCATTCGGAAATTTAGAAAATGCTAAGGCACTTCACGCGGATTGGGATAAATCTCTTTCAGAGGGTCCTATATCATACTGTGAGGCAAAAAACTGGGTTGTTTTCACAAAAAACAATTTTGTAGATGGAACTAGGCAAATACCTGAGGCGAAGTTAGAATTGAGTATGTATTTTGCTGAGGTTGATGCATCGGGTAATTGGTCTAAGGAGGTTCCTTTTGAGCATAATGGGCCTGGTTATTCAACAGGCTACGGTGTTTTCTCCGAGGATGGAAATACCTTAGTTTTTGCATCTGATCGACAAGACAATTCTTTGGGTGGTTTTGATTTGTTTATTTGTTTTTACGAAAATGGATCTTGGTCAAAGCCAGTCAATCTAGGAGCAAAGGTTAATACTGCGGGCGATGAAATTAGCCCATTCCTTTTAGGAGGTGAACTTTATTTTAGTTCTAATTATCTTCCAGGTTTTGGTGGTATGGATGTTTTTGTTTCTAATCGAGATAATAATGGATACTATTCGACACCTAGGAACATGGGCAAAGGAATTAATTCTTCAAGAGATGATTATGGTTTTATATATGATCCATTTAGAAACCTTGGCTTTTTAGCTTCTAATCGATTGGGAGGAAAAGGAAATGAGGATTTATACTCGGTTAAAAAGAATCAAGATCATTTAATGTTGGTTGTTATAGATGCTTTGACTCAAAAGCCAATAAGCGATGCGCTTGTGGATTTAAGTTCATGCGGCGGAAGCTTGTTTTCAACTGATGCACAAGGTCGATTATCTTACTCTTTATTGAAAGAAGGTGCTTGTTCGGCAGTGGTTTCTAAAAATGACTATACATCTAAAGAAATTAGTATTTCAAATTTTGGCTCTACTTCATCGAAGAAGCTAGTTG
>JAQXAY010000235.1 GCA_029252685.1 Saprospiraceae bacterium
TCGGATTTATTTGAAAAGCGGCTTAGCAGCACTAAGGAATTGGTTCAAGTATATACAAGCTTAATTGATAGCCTTCAGGCGGTTCACCCGGATATGAATATATTGCTTACGGTGAGTCCGGTTCGCTACAAGCGAGATGGTATTATTGAAAACAATCGATCTAAGGCAAGATTACTGTTGCTATGCGAACATTTGGAAGAGCAATTTGAATCTGTACACTATTTTCCTGCTTATGAGTTGTTGATTGATTCCTTGCGTGATTATCGTTTTTATGGTCGTGATCTTGTGCATCCTTCTGAAGCGGCAGTTGATTATATTTGGCAGCAATTCTCAAGGGTTTGTTTTACTCCAGAGTCTAGGAGTCTAAGTAAACGGATAGCAGCCTTCAACAAATCAGCTGCACACCGCCCCCTTTATCCTGAATCTAGTTCATCCATGAAATTTGCTGCTTCATTAGCTGATCAGAAAAGGGATTTGGATCAACTACTTAGTAAGTATTAGCCAGGACTTCTATTTCTGTTTCAGCTCCGAATACTCCTTGTTTGTTTTTTAGTAAATTGATTCCGGGTGTTTTTCCGATTTCAATACTTCCGAGTTGATCTTCATAGCCAAGTGCTTCGGCTCCATTAAGTGTAGCCCATTGAAGTACGGTCTCGAAATTTAGATAGGACTTATATTTAAGGATGGTTTTCATCTCATCTAAAATGGATAGTTTCCAATTGGATGTAAGGCTATCTGTTCCGATGGTCATTTTTGCATTGGTATCCAGAAAACGTTGGTAATCAGGAAGTCTGTTTTCTATATACAGGTTTGCATTGGCGCAGGTTGCCCAATAGACTTTATTGCTCCATTTGTGTGCGGCTTCTATGTCTTCTTTACTTGTTAGTGTATTGTGGACAAAAATTGTTTTAGCCTCTGGGTTCATGTTTTCCATTGCGTAAAAAATGGAGTTCTTTTTCGTCGCATTAAAGTGATCTAGCGAAAAGTTGAAGCCTTTGTAGAAGTCGAGGAAGCCACCAGTTTTTGAGTTAAATAAAGCGTCTTCGTGCGGTGTTTCCTGATTGTGTATAGAGATTGTTTGTTCGGGTTTGCTTTGAGTTTTTAGTTGGGCAAAAAGCTTTTCCGAGACGGTGTAGGGTGCATGTGGGACACAACTTTTTTTATTCCCATTTTTATCCGATTGACCTTGATAGACTTTCATGTAATCCTCATAGGTTTTGTCGGTCAAGGCATCTTGCATGAAATCGAACATTTCAACAAAGCTGTAGTATTTTATAGGACTATTTTCTTTAGTAGCAGCGGTATCAAGTTTGTTACAGATATCTCCAACTGCCACAATACCTCCATTTTGCATTTCTCGATCTCCGTCTACAATCGCTTGAAGGATCTGTTCTTCTGGATAGTCTCTAAGCGATACAACTGCATTCAAAAAGGGTAGGAGTCCTGTTCCTGTATTTGCAGCTCCTTTTAAGTGCGACAGTTCTAGGTGGCAATGTGCGTTAATAAGTCCGGGGATAATTTCACCGTCATAGCGTTCTACGGAAGAAAGATCATGTTCCTCATATTTATCAAGGGCTATGATTTTATTCTTTTGGTCAAGAACGATGACTGTGTCTTCCAGGATTTCACCAGAGACTGTATGTATCTTTTCAGCGCTTATCTTTCTGTATTTCATTGCCTAAGTGTTTCTAATTAGATTGTTTGAACAATAACTCCATTCTTCATTCTTGGTTCGAACCAGGTTGATTTTGGAGGTAGGGTTTCTTTGTTGTCTGAGATTCTAATAAAATCTTTCATATCAACGGGATACAGGCAGAATCCAATTCGGTCAGGTGCTTTGTTGGCTTTGTCTGCGATTCCTTCCAGGCCTGTCTTACCCTCTACATATCGTATACGAGAATCATTCTTAACATCATTGATTCCAATGATCTTTGTTAGAATATATTTATTAAAGAGTTTGACATCAAGCACATTGTCTGGTGCTTTCTTAAGGATATTATCTTTCCATTTTAGACTATACCATTCATAATTGATGTACATGAGCATTTCCCGAGAATTCTTGGGAGCCTCTGGGACACTTACAGGGCTTATTTTACAAAAGTTGGATAGTTTTGCGAGGAAGCGAGTAGGAGTGATTGAGGATAAAGCTTCTACAACTCTGTTGTAGGCTAGTATTTCAAGCTCATTATTTGGAAAATAGGCTGTTAGGAAATATTTGTATTTATCAATATCCTTGTTTTTGGCATGAAGTAGGGCTGATGTAGAGGTTCTATGGTGACCATCTGCGATATAGGCGCAGTGCACATGCTCAAGGAATAGTTGTTCTAGTGTTTGAATCTCTTCAACATTATCTACCAGCCAAATCTCGTGCTGCTGTTTATCCCTATCAAAGTGAATAGAGAATATAGGTTCTCTTTCACTCGTAATATTTTTCGTGAATTGATCGATAGAGTCGACTTTTGGATAGGTAAGCAAAACAGGTTTGACTATAGCCTTTCGATGCAATAGCAGAGATAGCTGTTGCTGTTCTTTTACGGAGATTGTTTTTTCGTGCTTCTTTATAAGCCCATTTTTATAATCTTCGACAGAGGAGCTATTCAAAATTCCAGTGTAGGAGTGGTTACCTTCTGAGATTTTGTAAATATAAAATGCTTCTTTGGCTTCTGTTTTGAAAAATCCAGCCTCATTATATTTTGGGAACTCCATTTTGACCGTGCTGAAGAAGGTATCTACAGACTTTATCAAGTCTAATTCGGGGGTAAGTGCCTTAAAAGGTTTTATGTGCATAAGTAGAACTTATTTTATCGAGAATCTCTTGTATGCTAAAAAGCGGTGCAAAGTTACAAGAGTTTTTCGAACTATAAAAAGGAGCTTAAATAATTAATTCCATGAGTTATTTGTTGCATTGAATTATATTAGATGAAACAATGCTGCTTCCTATGTTATTTATATAACGAATAAACGGCAGTTTTGATCTGAAATCTTGAATTAAATCATCCTTTATGTTGAAAATTAAATTTTTTTCCCTGTTAATTTTATTAGTGCTATTTAGTGGTTTGCATGGTCAATCGGATGCGAGCTTGGTTGAAGCTGAGGTGACAGCGACATTTGCTGTAAAGCTAGGTAAAACAGCTCCAGTGCATACACTTACCCCAATGAATGGGGTAGATCTTGAAAAAAAATCGGCATATAAGAAGCGATATAAGGGTAGAACGATTCCTAATTTCCTTGGCAGAGATGTAAAAGCTAATGCTTGGAAAGATGCACTTCCCCAAGGTGCTGATCCTGTTCATCAGGGGGCGGTAAAAAGTGCTGGTAGTGTTGAAGTGATTCCTACTGTAAATGTAAATGGGATGCAGACTGGAGCTGCCGGTAATCCATCTCCTCCAGATCCAGATGGAGCTATCGGAAAGGATTATTATGTTCAGATGGTCAATGCGACGGCTTTTCAGGTTTTTGATAAGACAGGAGCTGAGGTTTCTGGAATAATTTCCATGAACACAATTTGGGCAGGAATGGGAGTCACTTCTCTTGGCGATCCTATTGTTTTTTTCGATCAGGAATATGAGCGTTGGTTTTTAACCGAATTCAATGGTTCTGGCAATGCATTATTGATTGCTGTATCTGAAACTTCAGACCCACTGGGTAGTTACTATACGTATGAGTTTTCTACACCTTCCTTCCCAGATTATCCAAAGTATTCTCTTTGGTCCAACTCGGTTGTTGTAACAACCAATGAAGGCGGAGGTGGAGAAGAATTCTATCTAATCGATCGTTTGGCGATGATAAATGGTGCTGACGATGTGTCAATTCAGCGATTTGTGATACCAAGTAGCCCAGGAAGTCCTGGTTTTTTCGTTTTGACTCCTGTAGATTGGATTGGAGAAACTGCTCCGCCGTCAGATGCTTTGCCTATGGTCATGCGCATGAATGACGATGCTTGGGGTGGCGCTGGTTCTGAGGATGAGATCGAGATCTTTGAGATTGATGTAGATTGGGATAATCCGGATAATTCTACTGTAACACAGAGCGATATACCAACTGCTCCATTTGATTCTGATCCATGTTCTGTATCAGGTTCTGGTTTTTCATGTATTCCTCAACTTAACGGTGGTGGTATTGATGGTTTACAGGAAATCATCATGAATCAGGTGAAGTATAGAAACTTTGGATCCTATGAAAGTATGGTTCTCTCTTTTGTGGTTGATTATACAGGAGGAGATAATATTTCTGGTATACGTTGGATAGAAATGCGCAGGTCTGGTTCAGAAGATTGGGCGGTTTATCAAGAGGGTACCTTTGCACCAGAAGATGGAAAGGATCGATTTATGCCATCTATTGCGATGGATAAGTATGGAAATATTGGTTTAGCTTATTCTGTGTCTAGTGATGAAATGCATCCTGGATTGGCATTTACTGGGCGTAAAAGTGGAGACCCTTTAGGTGAGATGACTGTTGAAGAGTATACAATAGTAGAGGGTCAGGGCGTTGCTCCGAATTCTCGCTATGGTGATTATTCTTGTTTGACAGTAGATCCTGTGAATAATAGTGATTTTTGGTTTACAGCAGAATATATAAAATTACAGAATGGAGGCTGGGGAACTATGATCACCAGTTTTGAGCTTGGAAGAGATACTTTTGATATCAGTCCAATTAGTTTAGATACTCCAGTTTCAAGTAATCTATTGGGTGCTGATGAGGCAGTTAGTGTTACCATAAAAAATCTGGGAATAGAGTCTGTTGATGATTTTAGTATCGCTTGTTACTTAGATGATGTATTGGTTTCGGAGGAAACTATTAATACGACACTAGCTTCAGACGAAACCTATGCACATACGTTTATTCCAAGTGTAGATCTTAGTGCAGTTGGAAGCTACTCTTTTGAGATTATAACTACTTGGGCAGACGACGAATCTAGTAGCAATGATACGCTTCGTGCTGATGTTGTTCATGAATATGATTACGATGCTGCTATTACTGCTGTGGATACAGAATACTCGATTGTTTGTAGTTCTTCTGTGGAATTAGCTGTTGGCCTTCTGAATGCTGGCTATGAGGTTTTGGAGTCAGCGGATCTTACCATTTATGCAAATGGTGTTCAAGTTGGAGATATAGTGAATTGGACTGGGAGTTTGAATTTTGAGGAATCGGAGACTGTGAGTGTATTAGCGGAAGGCCTTACTGATGGTACAGTGGAGCTTGTGGTGGAAGTGAGTAATCCAAATGGGCAGGTTGATGAAAACAGTGCAAACGACTCATTCAGTAGAAATATCGATGTTATTTCTGACGGTGAGACAATTATTTTAAATATCACAACAGATGGGTACCCAGATGAAACGACTTGGGATATAATTGACGAGGACGGTGCTGTATTATTTGAGGGTGGTCCATTTTCGGATGCAGAGACTGAGTATACTTTTGATTTCTGTTTACCAAAAGATGTTTGTTTTACCTTCAGGATTTTTGATTCCTATGGTGATGGATTAGATGGGGGCTTCTTTTATGATGATGGTTATTATGAAATCCTTGATCAAGCTGGAAATGTTTTGGCCTCTCTTTTACAGACCAACTTTGGAGACGAGGAATTTAATGAATTCTGTACGGGAGAGCCTTGTTTCTTGAGTGCAGATGCCAGTCTGATACCTGCATCATCTAGCTCAGCCTCAGATGGTATTATTTTGATTAATGCGAGTAATGGTGTTGGGCCGTTCCAGTATTCAATTACGGGTGGTCTTAATTTTCAGGATATCAATTTATTTGAGGGATTGACAGCTGGTATATACGAGGTTCAGGTAATTGATGACAACGGTTGTCTTTATGCATTTGATCTTGAATTGGAAGCATGTGCTCTTACTGTGGGAGCGATAGTAGCGGATGAAAGTGAGTTTGGTCTGTTTGATGGGTCTATTACTGTGATAGTAGGGGGCGCATTAGGTGGTCTAGAATATTCAATTGA
>JAQXAY010000244.1 GCA_029252685.1 Saprospiraceae bacterium
ATTTGTTTTTATTTTTTATATAATTATGATTGATTATATAACTGTCATTTTGTAACTAACACATCCCTGTACTTTGATTAAAGCTATCATAATTGAAGATGAATTAAAAGGTTTGTTGAACCTTCAAAATTTATTATTGCAATACTGCGAAAATGTTCAGTTGGTAGGTCAAGCAAGGTCCTTGGAAGAGGCATATGCCCTAGTCGATAAATTACAAGATGGTTTTGATCTTGCCTTTCTAGATATAAGTCTCCCAGACGGATTGATTTTTCAATTTCTTGATGAGATTAAGCCTATAGATTTTGATGTAATATTTGTTACGGCTTATGATAAATATGCCATTCAAGCCTGTGAATATTCTTCTATAGGCTACGTGTTAAAACCTATAAATCCGGATAACTTAGCCCAAGCAGTCAATAGGGTAAGATTGGGTCGGTCTAAGTTTATCGATAGCAGACTTGAAGTTTTTAAAGGTGTTTATAATAATCCAAACGCTTTTGAAAAGATGAGTGTTTCTGCACTAGATGGAATTTATTTCCTAAATATCAAGGATATTGTTCGCTTAGAAGCAGAGGATAATTATACACATATTTTCTTGAAGAGCGGAGAGAAAATAACTGCCTCCAAAACTATCAAATCTTACGAAGAATTATTGCTTGAGATGAATTTTTATCGGGTTCATAAGCGACACGTCATCAATCTAAATTACATGCGTAAGTTTGTAAAAGGTGATGGGGGTTATGTCGTGATGGATGATGATATTCGAATAGAAGTCTCTAGGAGGAGAAGACCTGCGTTCATGGAACAAATGAAGCGCTTGCAAACAGTTATTTAATGTAATAATTTAAAAAAAAGAATACTACACATTTTGTTGGTCTATATATGTTTGACGGTTTATTAGAAAGTAAGATATCTAAGGTCCTTAGATAGGGATTTTTTATATAAAAAAATTGCTTATAAATAGAATCGTTCATATATTCAAGTGGTGTCAACTACATTCAAAACATTTAAAACTATGGGAAAATCAAAGAAAGATCTTGACGATTTGAAGAAGGATCTTAAAGCACTCAAAAAAGAAGACATGAAGTCAATTGTCGGTGGAAAAGATAAGAAGCGAAAATGGAAGCGTTGGATGAATCTATGCGGCGATATATTACCTCAATAGGAAAAAAATAAGACATGTTAAGATCCGGTATTGATGATGTTTCAGCACTCAATAATGATCCGAGTCTAGTCTTTGAGCTTGTTGAATCTCAAAGATCAGCCCTACAAAAATTAGTTTTTTTGGATCGTATAATTCCGGATTTTATTTTTAAATCTCCTGCAATAGCAACTAGGCTTCTTTCCATTCAACATAATCTAAGTTGTTTCAAAGAATTTCCTGATTATCAGATTAAACATTTTGGAAATCTAGGCTTCCTGAATAATCAGCAATATTCTTTTAGAACTTCTATAAATGCGTATTCAAAAGCTAGAAATCTTATAGAGGTACATGGGGATATTTCACAGCAAGTTTCGATCAACATCGATATTGCTGGACCTCTTATTAATTTGCAGCATTTTGATGAAGCTATTGAATGTTTAGATCGAGCCAAACACCTTTTACAAAACAGTCCAAGCGCTATACTAACGGCTCGGTTACTCTGCAGAGAGGCCTATTTGGATTTGCATTTGAAGAAGGACACATCTGCGAGTCAATACTTTCTTGAATCTGAACACATTCTTCTTGAACAAAGGTCATCTACCTTTGTAAACACCTATTTTTTAAATCTAGTCCAAAGTGGATTAGGCAGGATAGCTGAAGCTGGTTCCGAGTGGGATAAAGCCCTGATGTACTATCTTCAGATTGTAGAACGCTTGCTAGAAGAGGATATACATTCTCGGCTATGTTGGCATTATTTGAATATTGGCCGTTGTTATGCGGCATTGGATAAATGTGACCAAGCGAGAGATTATTTTTATAGAGCAATAAATGAAGAGGTTGATTCCTCCCCCAAAGCCCGTGCTTCCGCATATGCTAATCTAGGTTTTTTAGATAATGATGAGGGTAAGTTTGAAGCGGCTATCGTTTTATATGAGCATGCTGAACAGATTTTTCGCTCACAAGAAAGTCCAGAGTATTTTAATGTTTCGAATACCTTAAGATGGAAAGCTAAAGCTAAGATTGAACTTGGAAAAGGGGAGGAGGGTTTACAATTGCTTATGGATTCTCATGCTGCAGCAAAAAGTGCGGGAAGTTTTCAATTAAAGGCAGAGATTTATAAAGACCTTGCATCCTATTTCGCTGAACAAAGGGATTTTAAGAATGCTTATGAATACCAACTTTTACATGAGCAAAGCTTAGAAAAGCATACAGAACAGTATAATCAAGAATTTAAGATTGGCTTAGAGGTAAGGTATCAAACGGAGCAAAAGAAGCGTGAAACTGAGATGCTTAAGTTGAAGGCAACCCAGCTTCAACTTAAAGCCCTAAGTGCTC
>JAQXAY010000270.1 GCA_029252685.1 Saprospiraceae bacterium
AATGAAAACTCCACCTCTCCAACATCTGGAGGATCTACAGCTTGTGATTGTATTACAAACAATGCCCCTCAGGGTAACTTCTCTTATGGACCTGCTAGCACACCAATTAACGCTGGTAGCTGGACTCGAATGGGATTACGAAATGGTGGAGATGGAGTTCAAGTAAGACAAGCAGATGCCTCGTTCTTTCACGGATTTTCGTATGGGTCGCCGGGTTCATGTGGAACTACTTTCGCTGGAGGACCTGATGGTATACACTTCGCATCTTCAGGTGCAAACTTCACTTACCAATTTCTTAATACGTCGAATGACGATTACAGATTGCCAGGTAACTTTCAAGCATTAACCTCTGCATCGAATGAATCTCCAGGGGAAGCGAATACTTGTGCAAATGCAGAATGGATAAATAGCTTGAGACATCCTATTGAGGACTTTTTCTACCCGGGTTGTATCAATGCGGTAGAAGTAGTAAATGTTTGTGTTGGACAAACATCAACATTGAGTATACCGCTTACTAGCTGCCTAACTTCATCTTGGAGTTACGGAGGATTTTCAACAAACGGAGGATTCGTCACTCCATTATTAGGTACAATTGACCCTGTTAATGGTACTATAGATGTTATAGGAACTATACCAGGAAATCTAACCCTAACACTTATTGCAACTCAAGATAATAGTTCTTTATTTAGTGGCTCAGGTTGCCCTCCTTTAGAAACCACAGCAGAAATCACCTTCTCAATAACTGTAGGCTCTGGACCTACTGCCAGCCCAGCATTTATAACGGCTTGTGAAGAAAGTGGTGGGAATGCTATTGTCGACCTTACAAGTGTAGATCCAACCGTAGGCGGTGGACTACAGGTAGATTGGTTTCTGGATAATGCAACAACAAACCCTATTGCAAACCCAACAGCCTTTTCAGTAGGTATAGGCTCAACTAGTGTATGGGCAATTGCAGTAGATGGACAATGCATATCTTCTCCTGTAGAAGTTCAAATAGCTGTTACTTCGGCTCCTGACGCATTTGGTGCAAGTATCACTGATTGTGCAGCTCCTGGAGCGAGTTCCACTACAGTAGACCTTACTGCATTAGAACTAACAATAACAGGAAGCAACCCGTCTAACAATGTAACTTTTTATACAAACCCCTCTGCAACAAATATAATCAATACACCGACTGGATTTTCTGTAAACGTAGGATCACCTACTACTGTGTATGCAGTTGTTGATGATGGTGCTTGTTCTTCAGACCCTGTTCCTATTGGAATAAATATTTTTGCTTCGCCAAATTTAGTTTCTAACGGAACTATAGAAATATGTGCAGGAGACCCGGTGGACCTAAGTACTGCTGTAACAGAAACAACAGGAAGTGGAGCGACTCTATTATTCTATGCCAATGGTAGCTGTACTGGCGCACCAATTCCAGCAAACCAAAATCCTACCAATCCAGGTGCAAACTTCTTCTGTGTTCAAGCGACTTCGGGCATTTGTACCGATGATCAGCAAATCGTGGTGATCGTTACTCCAGGAGGAACACCGACATTAAATACTGCTAGTTTATGTGATACAGATCCTCTCTTTGATCTTACAACACTAGAAGATCCTTTATTCCCTGGTGGAACATGGACAGGAACAAACGTAACAGGAACTGATTTCGATCCGACAGGTCTAAATGGTATAATAACACTAACCTATACACCGACTGATTGTGGAAATGTTACAACGACAACTATCGATGTTGGCCCTGCAGGTGTTCCAAGCCTTGGGTCTGCCTCTATTTGTTCTACAGATGGTTTATTTGACCTGAGTACACTAGCAGATTCAAACTACCCGACTGGTGTTTGGTCTGGAAATTATGTAGCGGGTAATACTTTCGACCCGAGTCAGGCAGGAAGTAATGAAACTGTCACACTTACCTTTGCACCCAGTGCATCTTGTGCAACGACTGCAACGACTACAATAGATATTACTATAACTCAAACGCCTACTTTAGGCACAGCTACACTATGTGAATCCGATGGATTACTTGATCTAACAACACTTGAAGACACCAACTTCCCAGGTGGGACTTGGTCTGGAACAGGAGTAACTGGCTCAAATTTTGATCCAACAGGACTAAATGGCTCCATAAACCTAAGCTATTCACCATCTGCTGGTGGAGTTTGTATTATTGATGGGACGACTACCATAACAGTAAATACACTTCAAACTCCAGCTCTTGTCCCTGCTGATGTTTGTATTTCGAATACATCCTTTGACCTTAGTTCTCTTGAGGACCCAAGTTTCCCTAATGGAACATGGTCTGGAACAGGTGTTACAGGAACGGTATTTGATGCAACGGGACAGTCTGGATCTGTCACATTAGATTATGTAGCTAATGAAAACTGTACGGCTTTAGCTTCCACAATGATCACAATAATTGATGCCCCTCTTCCTGCAGTCGTAAATGAGGTTTGTAATGCAGCAAATACCGAATACACTGTGACTATTGAAATAAGTGGAGGTGACAACGCATCGTATACTATAGACGGAAACGCTGTGGTAGGAACTACTTTTATCTCTGCTCCTATTCCTACAGGTTCAAGCTATTCATTTATCTTAGATGATATAAACAATTGTGATCCAAGCGTTGTGAGCGGAAGTTTTACTTGTAACTGTACAACTGATGCAGGCAATATTGATTTTAGCACGGCAATAACTCTTTGCGACAGTTTGCCGATCGACGTCGGTGCATTATATGGTAATGATTTTGTCGATGATGGAGATGATGTACTAAACTTTGTCATACACGATGCTTCAGATGCAAGTCTAGGCAATGTAATTGCTATCAATAATTCAAGTGTGTTCAATTACCCAACTGGGATTCCATTAAACACAGTAGTATACATCTCCCCTATTGCAGGAAATAATGACGGAACTGGATTGGTGGACTTAACAGACCCGTGTCTATCTGTTGCACAAGGAGTAGCTGTTCAGGTCATTAGCCCTGACCTAACATTCAGTGTTACTTCTCCAATCTGTGAAGAAGCTTGTATACCTGTAACAATATCCATAGGTAATATTGGAGTGAGTCCAACAAATCCAATTGAAATCAACTATACATTAAGCGATGGGCCTAACGATCAATTCGGACTAATCACTCTAGAAAGTGATACGACTGTAACTATTGAAATTTGTGAAAGTGAGACACTTTCTGACGGAATAGTCAGTCTAAGTTTTACAGATGCTGACTTTGAAGGATGTACAATAGATTATGGGACTAGTCAGACTTCACTGATTGATATTTTAGCTCCAGGAATACAAAATATTATAGACACCCTTTGTGAAGATGCATCCATCACCATTTTAGGTGCAACTTTTGATATCAATCAGCCAAGTGGTGAACTGAAATTAGGTGGCCAAGCATTCAACGGATGTGATTCGGTTATAAATATAAACCTAAGCTTCTTTGATCCTGATACAAATTTCATTGCACAGACCCTCTGTACCGGAGCTAGCTTGATTGTAAATGGAACAACTTATGATGAAACCAATCCAAGTGGAATAGAAACACTTATCGGTGGTAATTCTAATGGATGCGATTCTACAATCAATGTAAGTCTTAATTTCCTGACTGAAGTCACCTTCGAAATTGATTCTTTACTTTGTCCAGGCACATCTATTACAGTAAATGGAAATCTATACGATGCATCAAACCCAACTGGCTCTGAAACATTTGTAAATGGAAGTTTCCTAGGTTGTGACTCTATTGTCAATATAAACCTAAATTTCATTGCCGATATAATTACCGATATTAATTCAACGCTCTGCCTAGGTGAAACAGTCTCTGTCAATGGAAACATCTATGATGAGATAAATCCCACAGGGACAGAGGTTATGACAAGCTATCAAGGCTGTGATTCTACAATCAATGTAACACTATCCTTCTTCCCTGAAGTTATCAACAACTTGACAACTACCCTCTGTTCAACAGATACATTGGCTGTCAATGGAACAGACTATTTTTCTGGTAACTCTACAGGAACAGAAGTAATACTAGGAGGATCTTTTAATGGCTGTGACTCTACGATCAACGTCAGTTTAGGCTTTTTCCCAGTTGTTACCAATAATCTCGAAGACACTCTATGTAGCACAGACATAATCCTTGTAAACGGTACCATATATGATATAAACAATCCAACAGGAACTGAGACTATTGAAAATATAACAGTTAATGGATGTGATTCTACAGTTAATATCAATTTGATGTTTTTGCCTGAGGTGAGTACAGATATCATCCAAACGCTTTGTGCTAATGAATCTATTGTGGTTAATTCTGTCACTTACGACATCAATAATCCAGTAGGTGCAGAAATAATTACAGGGGCAACAATCAATGGCTGTGATTCTACCATAAACGTAAATCTTAGCTTCCACCCAGATATTGCAGGCACTGAAATATTAGACATCTGTACGAACGGCTCTGCAGTCTACAACGGAACAACGTATGACATCAACAACCAGGTTGGTACTGAAATACTTGCAGGGGCAAGTTTCAATGGCTGTGATTCCACTGTAAATGTTTCAATTAATCTTTTACCCGATGCGGCTGGTCAAATTGTTGAAGAACTCTGCCCAACAGAGTCTATTACTGTAAATGGAACATAAGATTTACG
>JAQXAY010000289.1 GCA_029252685.1 Saprospiraceae bacterium
GATGCCAGGTTCTACAGTAATTACATTTCCTGTCTTCAGTCGTTCACCCAATTTTTTTAACCTTTTAATAAAGTTCTGAATAATGAATTAAAATATTAGTTTAGTCTTATTAAAATTCAAAAAATATATAAATGAAAAATTTAACACTATCTACTCTTTTCTTAATGATGTGCAGCTTTGTTTTTGCTCAGGATTTCAATGTTGAAATGACTGGCTTTAGCAAAAAGAAAATCACTTACGTAACCATGGAGAACATGGAAAAAATGGAGGTAAATCCTAGTAGGATAAAATTCAAAAAAGGATTAATTGAAGAGGTGATATACAAAAATGAAGCTGGGGAGAAAGTTAGTATTCCAATTGAAGACGTAAAAGAAATGTACATTCCGTTTAGTGATCTAGCTAAAATGAATGCTACACTAACTACACTTACCAATATGAAGAAAATAGTTAATTCTGATATTAAAGCGGATATTCTTGAAAAGGGATATGCTTATTTCGTTAAGTCAGAAGTTATGATCAAGAAGAAAAAGAAACGAACACTTCTAATGCAATCACTTAATCCAACTTTCGGCAGTAAAATAATGGTATTTATGGATCCATTTGCTTCAGAAGCTGGTGGACTTGCGGTAGGTGATATTCAGATGACAGGTGGTGATTCAAAATCTTACTACATTAAAGTGGGTGGTGAAATTGCATACAGATTATACAAGAAGAATTATAAAGATGAATTCGATGATCTTTTTGGAGATTGTAAAAAGATGAAAAAAGAATTCAAGAAAGTGAAGTGGTCAGACTTTGCTAAGCATGTTTATTATTATGAAACAGAGTGTAACTAATAAAAAAGGCTCCGATTACGGAGCCTTTTTTATTTACAGTGATTCTATTTCGTTTATAGTCTTTGGAATTGGATCACCTATTATGGTGCTGCCTGTGTCATTGATGAGAATATTGTCTTCAATTCTGATTCCACCAAAATCTCTGAAAGCGTTCAATGCATCATAATTTATGTAATCAGTATGCATGCCTTCGCCTTTCCATTTATCGATTAATTCAGGTATGAAATAGATGCCAGGTTCTACAGTAATTACATTTCCTGTCTCCAGTCGTTTACCCAACCTTAAATATTTTGTGCCGAATTGGTCAGATCGCTGTGTTTCTGAGTCATATCCAATGTACTGCTCACCCAAATCCTCCATGTCATGTACATCAAGTCCGATGTGGTGACCCAGACCATGCGGGAAGAATAGAGCATGAGCGCCTTGAGCAACTGCCTCCTCTATATTTCCTTTCATTAATCCCATTTCTTTTAAGCCAGTTGCAATGATTTTTGCTGCATCAAGATGTATGTCTTTATATTTTACTCCTGCTTTACAGGCCTTTATAGAGTCAACTTCTGCTTTTAGTACAATTTCATAGATGGACTTTTGAACCTCCGTGAAGGTTGGAGAAACTGGACATGTTCTGGTAATATCTCCAGCATAGCACATACTGTTTTGAGCACCAAAATCTCCTAGCACCAACTGCCCTTCTTGTAGGATATTTCCATGATAATGGTTGTGCAATGTTTGGCCGTCTTTACTCAGTATGACCGGATAAGCAAGACCATTACCTTGAGCATAGGCAATTTGCTGCGCAAGTCCCGCGAGTTCTGCTTCCTTAACTCCTGCTTTTGCACCTTGCATAACAGCAACATGCATGGCTTTCGTAACATTTACAGCAGCTGTCATTTCCTGAATTTCTTCCTGAGATTTAATAGATCTTTGAGCAGCTACCGCATATATCAATGGAATAGAAGCATCAGCTTTTATGGATTCTACTGGCTGCTTAAGTAAATCAGATAAGCGAATGATATTTGCATTGCGATATGGAGGCAGAAAGTGAATCTTTTGTCCCGATTTTAAAGCATTATTTATATAAGATGAAAGAGATGAAGGAGCTTCTGTTTTTTCCACTCCACAAAAAGCTGCAAGGTCGTTTATACCGGGTACCTGACCTTCCCATACGATATCATCAATAGTAGGATTATGGCCAAATAGGGTAGTGCTATTATTATCGATATCAATAATTGCAGCTAGTCCTGCTTTGTCTAGGCCAAAGAAATAAAGAAAATTTGAATCTTGTCTGAATGGGTAGGTGTTGGCAGCGTAATTCATACCTACATAATTATTACCAAGCATAAGGATAAGCCCGTTTTTTACATCTTGGGATAATTTAGCTCTTCTGTTTTGGTAGGTCTTTTTATGGAACATAATTTATTCGTTTATACATTTTTTTGTAGGCTTGGTCTATTGGATTGTCCGAAATTAATGAATTATCTTTAAATTAAAGGAAACTTGATAAAAGGATATTCTTAATACATAAATAAGACTTCATGGGTTTATTTGATGAAATCAAAAAGGCAGTTTGGGCAGCAAAATCAGTTGGCAAACAAGCAGGAAAAAAGGCTGGACAGAAAGCAGAAGAGGCTGTTGAAGGTCTAGGCAAAGATGTTCAGGGTATTGGGGATCAGCTTGTGAAGGGTGGAAAAGAAGCAATGGACGCGGCAAAAGAATTCATAGAAGACGCGCAGCGAACTACAAAAAGAACAGCAAATCCAAGCGAGGATAAACTGGATTTAAATCCAGAAGCAGATACAAGTAGTAAATCTGCTGGAGAAAAATTTGGGGATGCCATTAACAGCGCAAAGGAAACGGCTAAGCCCTATGTAGACCAGGCAAAAAAAGCAGCAGAGCCCTATGTAGAAAAAGCTAAGGAATTTACGGAAGAGGTTGGTAAGGAAGTAATGGATAAAGGAGGTAAGGTAGTAAATAAGGCTGCTGATGTAGCAGAGGATCTTGGTGGTAAGGTTATGGAGTTTGGCGATATCTTAAAGGATCAAGCTATAGAAGTTGGATCTAAATTAAAAGATCAAGGACAAGCATTTTTTGATAAGGCTCAAGAAGAGGCTGCCAAGGAGCAGGCTAAAGATGATCTTATCGATAAGGCAGTTCAAGACCAAGCAAACAAGGATCATCAAAGAGCCTTAGATGAGATGGCTAAGAAAGCTGAAAATTTGAATGAATCAGGAAATGCCGCATTGGATAATATAAAGAAAACGCCTGGTTTAGATGGTTTTGATGATTTCTTTTCCAAGGCAGCAAGATTTGCGGATGGAGACTATCACAACAAGGGCGAAGAAAAACCCGAGGTAAGCATTGATAAATCTAAAAAGCAGGATCGACCAAAGCATACAGGTAAACTGACAAATTTTTCAGACAATGACGGTGATGGAGATGAACTGATAGATGATGCAATAATTGAAGATTAATACGATAGCTATTATTAGCACTAAAGCGGCAATTTTATTGCCGCTTTTTTTATTGAAGCTATATTAAGGCAATAATAGGTTCATCTCCTGTATAATTTTGTAATTTTGAGCTAGTAATAGATTTGATGTTATGATAGATGGATATGGCAGACATATTAATTATTTGAGACTTGCAGTTACCGATCGATGTAACCTGAGGTGTCATTATTGTATGCCAGAGGAGGGGATCAATTATATGCCAAGGAAAGAGTTATTGACTTACGAGGAAATGGTTCGACTCACCGCATTGCTGTCAAACCATTCAGTTAATAAATTAAGAATTACAGGTGGAGAGCCATTTGTGCGCAAAGATTTAATCCACTTCCTGCAAGCAATTCGACAGCAGACTAATATAGAGTCTCTGAATATTACAACCAATGGCACGCTTTGTAAACCCTATCTTAGTGCGATTGAAAAACTAGAGTTTAATAGTGTTAACCTGAGTTTAGACACCTTAGATGAAGATCGTTTTTTTCAAATAACAAGGCGAGAAGGATTCAAAGATGTTTTAGATGCCTTGGACGCCTTTTCAATGATGCCCTTAAATCTAAAAATAAATATGGTCGTTATGTCTGATACCAATATTGAGGACATACTGCCTATGGCATTTCTTGCTAAAGAGAAAGATATCTCCGTTCGTTTTATTGAAGAAATGCCATTCAATGGAGGGAATGATCGGGCCAAGGCTAGTGTATGGGACCATAATGATATCTTGAATCACCTTACTCAGGAATTAGGTGTTTTGGATGCCTTAGATACCAAACATGGCCAAACAGCAACCTTATTTAAAGCAAAGGGTTTTAAGGGGAATATTGGCATTATACCAGCTTACAGCAGAACATTTTGTGGTTTATGTAACCGCTTAAGGATTACCGCAAAAGGAGTTTTGAAGTCTTGTTTATATGATAAAGGAGTGTTTGACCTTAAGGGTTTTATGAGGAATGGAGCCAGTGATGAAGACTTGCTAATGGCTGTTCAGTCTGCCTTGATTCATAAAGCAAAAGATGGCTTTGAGGCCGAAGGTAAACGATTAGGATCTATGATGATGGAAAGTATGTCCACGATTGGTGGCTAAAAATATAGTATGGTATCAGTACAAGAAGCACTTGATGTAGTTTTGAACGCAGCAGTTCAGCGACCAATTATTCAGATTAGTCTGGCAGAAAGTGAAGGAACGGTTTTGGCAGAAGATGTTTATGCAGATCGTGACTTTCCGCCTTTTGATCGAGTTTGTATGGATGGGATATGCATTCATTCAGATGCCCTGAAAGATGGGGATACAATATTTGAATTGAAGGGAATGGCTGCTGCTGGAATGCCTAGAATGAATTTTCAGGGGAAGGGAAGTGCCATCGAAGTTATGACCGGAGCTATTTTGCCAGAAGGTTATAATATTGTAATTCCATTTGAGGAAATAGCCACTGTTGAAAATGAAGCTCGATTACTAAGGCCAGACTGGAAGGAAGGCGCTAATATTCACAAAAAAGGTAGAGACCGAAAGAAAGGATCCTTATTGATTTCTAAAGGAACAAAAATTGGTGCTCCTGAGATTGGAGTTATCGCTACTGTTGGATTGTCTACAATAGCTGTTTATAAGGCATTTAATATTGCTATTGTATCAACAGGTGATGAACTCGTAGGGATTGATGAGATACCAGCCTCTTATCAGATAAGAACATCAAATTCTATACAGTTAGCTTCTGTTCTGAAGCGTGAAGGTCATACTACAAGATGTTTTCATATCAATGATGACCAGAAGAAGCTTGAGCAGAACTTGGGCCGTATTATGGATGAATATGATATGCTAATTTTAAGTGGAGGAGTTTCAAGAGGAAAGTTAGACTTTGTTCCTGCTGTTTTGGAAAGCCTTCAAGTTGAAAAATTATTTCATAGAGTTGCTCAGAAACCAGGCAAACCCTTTTGGTTTGGGATAAAGGGCAATACACCTGTTTTTGCCTTCCCGGGTAATCCTGTATCCTCATTTCTGTGCTTGCATAAATATGCACTCCCGTTTATACATAAATGTATGACCCTCCCTTCAAGTCCTCAGAGCTATGCTGTACTGGAGGAGCGCGTTTCATTTAAAAAACCATTAACTTATTTTCCTACAGTAGAGTTGTTTTATAAAAATGGGGTGTTGCATGCAAATTTGAAACCGGGTCAGGGTTCTGGCGATTTGTCGAATCTCATGAACAATAATGCATTTGTTGAATTAGATGCTACATTGAGCGAAATAGATAAAGGTGCTTTATTGCCCGTTATACGATATAGATAAATATGGAAAATAAATTAAGTCATATAGATAGAAAAGGGCAACCTGGTATGGTTGATGTAAGTAAAAAGAAGGAAACCTTTAGACTTGCTAGAGCGCGAGCAGTTGTTTTTTTAGGAGAAGAAATCCTATCAACACTCGAAAATGAGGAACTTAAAACACCAAAAGGTCCGGTATTTCAAACCGCATTAATTGCCGGTGTTATGGGAGCAAAGCAAACAGGAAACCTTATTCCTCTTTGTCACCCAATTGGACTCGATAATTGTCAATTCGATATTCAAATACTAGATAAAGATCATGTACAGATAGATTGTACGGCTACCGTAAATGCCAAGACTGGCGTTGAGATGGAGGCTTTGACAGGGGCTTCTGTAGCTGCACTCACTATTTATGATATGTGCAAGGCAATGTCTCAGGACATTGTAATTAAGGAGGTGAAGCTTATAGAAAAGCGAGGTGGAAAAAAAGACTATTTGCGTGAAGGATAGTTCAAATACAGTTTATGGACTTGTTCTCTGCGGTGGCCTGAGCAGCCGTATGGGCAGAGATAAAGCTTTGATAGATTATCACGGTATCCCTCAATATGAATGGGCCTCAAATTTGCTTAAACCATTTTGTGCGAAAGTTTTTTGTTCAGTCTCTGAAACACTTCAAGAAAAAATTACAGCTTTAAACATTGTTGATACATATAAGGAGCAAGGTCCTCTAGGCGGTGTAGTAAGTGCATTTGAATTGGAGAATGATGTAGACTGGCTGATTGTAAGTTGCGATATGCCTTATCTTGTTGGTAAAGATGTGGAGCATTTGGTAGCACAAAGAGATTCCTTGGTTTGCTATCAGCTCGGAGCATTTATCAATCCATTGTTTTCTTATTGGCCAAAAGAGACTCAAGAGGCTGTTATTCGTTTGTTTAAATCGGGTGAGCGAAGCCCAAAAGCTATCTTTAGTCAGCTCGACGGAAGGCTTATCCAAGCGCAGGTGCCTGAAAGACATGATAACATCAATGATAGGCTGCCTTAAATTATAAAAGGCCGACCCTTAGGACGACCTTTCGTTATGTTAGTTTAATTTTTCTTGAAAAAATGTTACTTCTACAGTAGAACTTCCATCTGAGTCAATGCCCAGAATTTTTGCAATTCCACTTTTTAAGACTAGAAGAAATTGACAATTATGGAATTTAAATTCGGGATTTGTTTTAGAAAAGCATTTTTCAATCTGCTTGATTCTACCGTTTGGATCTATTCCTATAAGATCAATTTCATAAGCTGGCGATTCGATATGGAAAGTAAACTCTCCTTTTGAATTGCCGTGTAACAAGAGACCTTTGTCAAGAGGTAACTCCTTACAAATTTGCAAACATTCATTTGCTTCATTGTAATTTTGAGTGAACTTAAAGCCGAGAGGAACGCATTCCTCCAGACTAGGTCCGTCTATTTCAAGCAAGCCGTGTTGGCGTGTTTGAAGTAGATCGAAGTGCACCCGCTGAGGTTGAATTGTCAACATGGATTTCAATTTAAAGGCTCAAAAAATAATTATAGTAGGATTCTATAACCAACCTTAAGAAAGGATGATGTTAGAACTTGGCTATCACTATTGAACTGCTTTTTCATTAAAAAGACTTAAGGTGTTGTTTATCAAAAACACAAGATATAATCCATTCATTTTATCAATGATGAATTTAACATTCGAGTGTTTGAATTATCAGTTAAAATGTTCTTTTGAAGCCTCAGAAATGAGGCAGCAGGGGGAAAGATTATTTCGTTATTACGGCTTTAAAATAAGCAAAAAAAATGGGAAAATATAACACTCTTGAAAATTATTGTACGATTATTGGAAGCTAGATTGCCAATTTAAGGTTTCAGCCATCTATCAGTTTTAATTGTCTTTCTATATACCTAATAAGTGGTAGTTACCATGTAGTTTTGTGCCAACACCGAACCACCACAAGCTATTTCATATTTATTAAACTTATATCCATATGAGATTTATGAAATCGCTTGTATTGTTGTTCAGCTTAATTTGTACTCTAACGGCATTTAGCCAACAAGATTTATATTATGCCATGCCTGTTGATCAGGAAGTTGGATTAAGTAATGATCTTAATTATGGTCAAAAAGTTCATGTCAATCTTAAGGATTGGGCAAATTCAAATTTGGACTGGATCATAGTTGAAGACGGTCAGAAGGATCTTGAGATGAGAAAGAACTTTCTTTTACCATTCTCTCCGCCTGCAAGGAACATATCCATGGCTGAATATGCTATGTATGAAGGTGTGCTTGATTTTAGCTTCGAAGCTGAAGTCTCGGGTGATTGGAGAGAGAATAAAACACTTGTAATGCCAAGTGATCTAAGCTCTGGACAAATGTTTACAATCATGAAATCCCTGTTTGAAAAACCACTTCGTTCTGTTGATGTGCTTCCTACAGGTAGTTATAACTACTCAAATTATAATCTCGGAGAGGTTTATATGGTGGATGTTGTCAAGATGGACGATTATGAGCATTATGTTTTTTACCTGAATGGATCGGGTGAATGGTTGCATAATATTCAGCTGATCAAGGATGGACAAAAAGATAATAAAATCATTAGAACCCGATATAAAGTTTCATCAAGTCCCCAAGAGATGGATCCCATGTTGTTTTACGTGATTACAGATAAAACACCCTTTTACTCTACTTCTCCTATCAATAAATCCAAGGCGGGCACACTAAAAACAAACGATGAACTCTATTTAACCCCTACTCAATTAGTTTCTGCATCCTATGGATCTAACAGTACTGGTGAGTATCACATGAAGAGTGGAAAGAAGATTCGAATTGCAGCACATCAAGTGTTATCTGTGCCTGCACCTGTGAATAGCAAATCTTTAAAGGAATACACGAGCATGTTGCACCAGCTAGGACTAAAAACTAATTATCACTCTAGGCAGTGGATTCAAGACCAAAAGGTATACACCAGTGAATCCTTTTTAATGCCAACGGATAATTTTGCAAGCGCACTTCTTGTATTAGAGAAAATTTATCCAACGATTAAAGAACATCTTTCGGTTATGCCAAACGGCATGATCATTAAAAAATCCGACGCAGTTAATTTATTAATGATGGAAAGTGGAGAAATTCTTCAAATTTCTGTTCGGAATATTGGCAATAACACTAGTCTAGGTTTGCTTCTGGATAATAGTGGAGCCATAAAAGTAGTAACCCAAAAAATCTAAAGAAACAATTATTTTTTGCTGCACACAAAACTCGTTGAAGCCCTCCTTGGAGGGCTTTGACTTTTTAAGGATGTGCGGAAACCCATACGGCACCATTCTCTAAGAATTCTTTTTTCCAGATAGGGACAGTTTCTTTAAGTCTATCAATACAAAATCTACTCGCTCTGAAGGCAGCATCTCTATGGTCGGAAGAGACAGCTATCACAACTGCTGTTTCTTTAGGCAGCAGAGTACCCGTCCTGTGTTGGATGGAGACCTTGTTGAGGTCATATCGCTGTATGGCTTCTTCAGCAATCTTTTTCATTTCTTTTATTGCCATGGGTTCATAGGCCTCAAATTCTAGCTTGAGCACAGCAGTACCTTGGGTATGATTACGAACATTGCCAATAAACACATTAAGCCCACCCGATCGTTCGTCGGAAACGAAGTTTATCGAACTCAGTGGGTCGATATCTGTTTGAAGAAGTTTGATTTCTATTCGATTCATAGGCTAACTAACCACCACTCACAGGAGGTATAATAACAATTTTATCTGTTTCTGTTAATTGATCTGTATCTAAAGCATAGGATTCGTTGACAGCAATAGCGAATGATCTGAGCGCTTTAAACTTTGGAAATTCTTTCATAAGGGTCTCCTTTAGATCTAATACAGAAGATCCATTTAGAAGGATTATTTCTACATGCTTTTTACCAAAGATGTCCTTTGCAATTCCAAAAGCCTCAATTTGTATTTTCATTGCTTTAGGTAATTTTATTTAGTTGATAGTAATCAAAGGTAAATTTATACCAAAAATAAGTATATTTTTGCAGCAAAATTATTTGAAATGATTGGGCAGGATATTCAGAAGGCAGCAGACTTGTTGAAAAAGGGAGATTTGGTGGCTATTCCCACCGAGACAGTGTATGGTTTAGCGGCAAATGCGCTTGATACAGCTGCGGTAGCTAGGATATTTGAGGCAAAGGATCGACCAAGCTTTGATCCGCTTATTATCCATACGGATCGTATTGAAAAAATAAAACCTTTTGTGAAAAGTATTCCTGAAAAGCTTCAAGTTTTGATAGATGCTTTTAGTCCAGGCCCACTGACGATATTATTAGAGAAAGAGGCTACGATTCCTGATCTGGTAACTGCTGGATTGCCAACAGTAGCAGTTCGGATTCCCGCTCACCCGATGAGTAAGAAATTATTAGAAAGTCTAGATTTTCCCTTGGCAGCACCGTCAGCTAATCCATTTGGCTATATTAGCCCTACACGTGCAAAACATGTGGAAGATCAACTAGGGGATAAGGTTTCTTATATTCTTGACGGAGGAAATTGTGATTTTGGGGTAGAGTCAACAATAGTCAAACTCACGGAGAATGGGTCAGTCCAGGTACTTCGGAAAGGTGGCTTGTCTGTGGAAGCTTTGGAAGAAGTAGCTGGTGTAGTAGAGGTTAATGATGTTTCTTCCAGCAATCCAAATGCTCCAGGTATGCTTAAGTCTCACTATGCTCCAAAGACTCCAATCTATGTCGGAGAAATGAATAGTGCAGTAAAAAAACTAAAGGGTAAGCGAATCGCATTTATTGGTTTCAATATGCTCAACTTTAGTTTGCCTGTGGAGGATCAGTTCTTATTATCCATGAACTTTGATCTAAAGGAAGCTGCGTCCAACCTTTTTGCAGTCATGCGTCAACTGGATAAATCTAAGAAGTATGAGGTGATTGTTACCGATTGGTTTCCCGAGGAAGGTTTGGGTAGGGCCATAAATGATCGCTTGCGAAGAGCATCATCTTCATTCTAGATCCATTATGAAAAAGATATTTCAACTAATAGCATCCGCTCTCAATGGTAAGTCTAAGGACTTTACGAAAGGGAACCTGAATAAGGCTATTTTTTTGCTTGCTGTGCCTCTTGTGATTGAGATGCTTATGGAAGCAAGTTTTGCACTTGTGGATGTCTATTTCGTTGGTAAGGTTTCTAAAGAAGCTGTAGCTACTATTGGACTAACAGAGTCAGTAGTTACCCTAGTTTATGCACTCGGAGTTGGAGTAAGTGCTGCAGTAGCTGCTATGGTGGCACAACGGGTAGGAGCAAAAAAAATGCTTGAGGCAAGCCAAGTGGGTGTTCAGAGTATCCTCCTGACCTTAGTTATGGCCTTAGTGATTGGGATACCTGGTTTTTTGTTTGCAGAGGATATTTTACGTTTGATGGGAGCCTCAGATGCAATTGTAGACCAGGGGCTAGGATATACGAGAATTATTTTCGCCAGTAATGGAGTGATTCTTTTTTTATTTATAATAAACGGAATGCTCCGTGGTGCTGGAAATGCTGCATGGTCTATGCGCGTCTTAATGATCTCTAATGGACTAAATATTATTTTGGATCCTCTTTTTATTCTTGGTTATGGTCCAATTCCTGCAATGGGTGTAGAGGGTGCTGCAATTGCAACTACTATAGGGCGAGGAGTTGGTGTGGTATTCCAGTTTTATATTCTATTCAGTGGACGTACTTCGATTAAGTTCTCTTTAAGTCAGTTTAAGCCTGTGCAAGCAATTATGCTGCGTTTGTTGAAGATTAGCTCTGGCGGAGTCGCTCAATATATTATCGGATCGGCTAGTTGGATCATACTTATGCGAATTGTCTCTGAGTTTGGTGATTCAGTCATTGCAGGGTATACCATTGCTGTTCGGATTATCATATTCTGTATACTTCCTTGTTGGGGTATATCGAATGCTGCTGCTGCTCTTGTTGGTCAAAATCTTGGAGCAGATAAGCCAAAAAGGGCGGAGTTAGCTGTCATCCGCTCGGCAATATTAAATGTATCCTACTTGTTCATTGTAACGATTATCCTTTATTTCAATGGTCCAGCTATTATATCTGTTTTTGAGCAATCCGACCGAGCTGTGCTTCAATATGGAGTCTCTGCCTTGAGTATTCTTTCCTTAGGATATATTTTCTTTGGTTTGGGTATGATCCTTTCTCAAGCTTTCAATGGGGCTGGTGATACGATGACTCCTACTTATGTCAATTTATTTTGTTTTTGGGTAGTTGAGATTGCATTAGCTTACACTTTAGCATTCACATTTGATTGGAAGGAGCAAGGAGTCTTTTGGGCCGTAGTCGTCAGTGAGTCACTCCTGTCTTTGATTTTTATCTATTTATTCAGACGAGGTAATTGGAAATCAAAAAGAGCCTGAATATATCCAGGCTCGCTGAAAGTAAATGAAAATACTTTCAGTACACACGACAAAAAATCTTCTTTTTCTATTCTAAGTTGTATTTTAATTCTCGCAATCTAAGCAAGTAAAATAAGCGATGAATAAAATTTCAACTCCCGGACGAATCTGCCTTTTTGGAGAGCATCAAGATTATCTTCAGTTGCCTGTAATCGCAGCTGCGATTAATAGGAGAGTAGTGGTTTCTTTTGAAGAGCGAAAGGATAAGCAAGTTTTTCTTGACCTCCCTGATATGCAATTGCTTGATAGTTTTCATCTAGACTCCAGCGAAACATATAGACATAAAAGAGACTATTTTAAGTCTGCAGTAAATGTTTTACGCAAAGAAGGATACAACATTGAGAAAGGGCTTTCTGCTATTGTTAATGGGAATATTCCGATCAACTCTGGAACTTCATCATCTTCTGCCTTAGTGGTATCCTGGGTTGCTACACTTTTGGTCGCTAATGGATATAAATTTAAAGCTAAAGAAGTTGCCGATCTAGCTGTAAAGGCAGAGGTTCTTGAATTTGGTGAAGCAGGTGGTATCATGGATCAATACTCTACAGCTTTAGGCGATATGATCTTTTTGAATACAGTATCTCGGAATGTAGAGTCCCTTCCAGTAATAAAAGGAACGTTTGTGCTTGGCGATTCAGGATTGCCTAAAGCGACTCAAGAAGTTTTACTTAGCAATAAGAAAAGAATCTTGAGTGCTGTTTCTGCAGCGAAGAAGTGCAATAAAAAATTTGGGCTTAAAAGAGGTCTTTATAACCCAGATTGGGACCTTAAGGACGATCAACATAAGGTTCTTAAGGCTACAATTCGAAATAGAGATATAACTATTGAAGCTAAAAAGATGCTACAAACAAAGTTCAACAAAAGGACTTTCGGTCGCTTACTCAATGAGGAACATGAAATTTTAAATAAAACATACGGTTTGTCTCCCACAAAAATAAATAATATGCTATCGGCAGCAATGGATGCAGGAGCCTATGGTGGAAAAATAAATGGATCTGGTGGTGGAGGTTGCATGTTTGTTTATGCCCCGGATCATACGGAACAGGTCGTCAAGGCTATAGAAGAACAAGGAGCTAAGGCATATATAATTGAAATAGATAAAGGGGTGAATTATGAAAACGACTAAGGCTATTGTTTTATGTGCCGGTATGTCCAGTCGAATGAAAAAGCTCGTTTCAGGAACGGACTTGCCTGAATCCTTGAAGGAGGAAGCCTTAAATAAACCAAAGTCAATGATTGGTTTAGGTCCTCAGCAGGAACCCTTTTTAGTGTATTTGATCAAGGCCTATTATGACGCTGGAGTCAAGGAGTTTTGTTTGGTCTTAAATGAAAAGGATAGGTTCAGTAAGGACTTTTTTTTGAATGCACAGAATAGCTTTCTTAAAAATTGTAGCTTTCATTTTGCTGTCCAGCAAATTCCTGAAGGTAGGACGAAGCCATTAGGTACAGCACAGGCATTGGAAGTTGGATTGAAAGCAGTTCCCCAATGGTCAGGTCACAGTTTTTTAGTATCTAATGGGGATAATTTGTATTCTTCAAAAGTGATAAAGACCCTTGCATTTTCTGAAGCAAAAAATGCTCTTGTAGCTTATGATGCCAGGACAGTTCATCCCGATCAAGAACGGATCAAGAATTATGCTTTACTGAAGATTCAATCGGATCTTCTAAAGGATATTGTGGAGAAGCCTGATGAGGAAACGTATAGGAACTGGGGAGAGCCGTGGGTAAGTATGAATATATGGAAGTTGTATTATGAAGAGGCATTGCCAATATTAGAGTCTACTCCCATGAATCCACTTAGGAATGAGAAAGAACTCCCTGAATCTATGCGAATGTTAGCTGCGGAGCAGGAGCTCTACTGTTATTATACCAAAGAAAGTGTGCCAGATCTTACTAGTCAGACCGATATAGTAAAGGTCCAGGAACTTATAAGAAAAATAAGGATCTAATTATGGAAAGAAGAACTTTTGTAAAAAACACATTTGGACTCAGTGCACTCGCACTTGTGCATCCACAACTTGTATTCGCAAGTACGAAAAAAGAGCGCATAAACCTTGGAATTATTGGTACAGGAATGCGTGGTCGTTCTCTTCTCGGTTTGTTCCTAGATAGAGATGATGTAAAAGTGACAGCGCTTTGTGATGTGGATAAAGATGCCTTAGCACGCGCACAACAGATGATTGTCAAATCAGGCAAATCCGAAGCTAACTTATTTAGTGATGGAGAGTATGCCTATAAAGAAATGCTAGATAGAGATGATGTGGATGCTGTATTAATTGCAACTCCATGGACTTGGCATGCTCCAATGGCAGTAGATGCGATGGAAGCTGGCAAGTACGTAGGATTAGAAGTATGTGGAGCAACTTCTTTGGAAGAGTGTTGGTCTATGGTTAGAGCCCATGAACGAACAGGTGCCCATTTGATGATCATGGAAAATGTGATGTATCGCAGAGATGTTATGGCAATCACCAATATGGTAAAACAAGGCATTTTTGGAGAATTGATTCACCTAGAAGGCGGTTATCAGCATGACTTACGACATGTGAAATTTAATGACGGTATTAATCCGTATGGAGGAGGAGTAGAGTTTGGTGAAAAAGGATATTCTGAGGCCAAATGGAGAACTGGACATTCAGTTAATAGAAATGGTGATTTATATCCAACTCATGGTTTAGGTCCAGTAGGTAACATGGTCGATCTTAACAGAGGAAATAGAATGATTAGTCTGACTTCTACATCTAGTAAGGCGAGAGGCCTACACAAGTACATTGTAGATCAGGGAGGAGCGGATCATCCTAATGCTAAAGTGAAATTTAAGTTGGGAGACGTTGTAACTACTGTTATTAAAACCCAGAATGGTGAAAGTATTCTGTTGAGTCATGATACGAATCTGCCACGTCCTTATTCTTTAGGTTTTAGAGTCCAAGGAACGGAGGGTATCTGGATGGCAGTAAATAAGTCGATCTATATAGAAGGGCGATCACCTTCACACCGCTGGGAAGATGCGGCGCCTTATCTTAAGGAGTACGATCATCCACTTTGGATTGAGTTGGAGGAGAAAGCGGCTGGGGCCGGTCATGGTGGAATGGATTATTTTGTTGCTAATGCCTTCGTAGAGGCAGTGAAGCGTGATGCTAAACCACCTATGGATGTATATGATGCAGCAGCATGGGCAGCAGTTACTCCATTGAGTGAGGCTTCAATAGCTGCAGGCGGAGCACCCATGTATTTTCCTGATTTTACAAATGGGAAATGGATGAAATAAAAAAAGGGAAGCATTTTGCTTCCCTTTTTTTTATTTAAGAACTTTCAGGAGTATGTAAGCTCCAATTAGGCTTATACTCAGCAGGATCAATCCTGCTAACATGTTTCCATATAGTATGGATCCAATTCCAAATAGTAAGGAGTAGATAGCAAGTGTTCCTATAACCATTTTTAGAATGGACTTACTAAATCCGCCCTCACATTGATCAATAAGGTCAGTACGTCCTGTTTTTTCAAGGAATTTTTTCCAACCCATTGGGTATGGTTTGATCAATTCTACAAATCGGATGAGCGTCTGGTCATTTACTGATAATTCTTGATCCAGTGCTTTTTCTGAAGGTGGACTGTATAGTAGTGTGGCAGCTACCCATGCTATAGTAGTTATGGCTACACCTATTACAAGTTTGTGATGCCCTTCTAGTTCAATACTGCTAATGTTGGGTAGTACGATCTCTAGGGCAATAGCTACTAAGAAGGATACAATCATAGCCGTTAGTTCACTGATGGCATGAATTCGATACCAGAACCAACGGAGAATGAATAATAGACCTGTTCCTGCTCCGATCTGAAGTAAAATGCCAAATGCATTTTTTGCACTCTCTAAAAAAGGGACAAGCAAAGCCGTAAAGACCATTAAGGCAAGTGTTGTTAGTCTGCCGAAGTTTATAAGTTGTTTGTTTGTAGCAGTTGGATTTACAAACCTTTTGTAAAAATCTTGTGTAAGATAGGAAGCTCCCCAGTTTAGGTGTGTAGAAATTGTAGACATCAATGCCATGACTAATGATGCAATAACCACACCAAGTAAGCCTTTAGGTAGATAGCTTAGCATAGCAGGATAGGCAAGGTCATCGTTTATTAGACTTTTATCTACATTAGGAAATTGAGTCTCAAGATCACTCAGTTCAGGAAATATAATCAGGGAGGCAAGGGCAATTATGATCCAAGGCCATGGTCTAAGCGCATAATGTGCGAAGTTGAAGAATAGTGTAGCTTTTTGTGCATTATCTTCATCTTTGGCTGAAAGCATTCGTTGAGCAATATAACCACCACCTCCAGGCTCTGCACCTGGATACCAAACTGACCACCATTGAACAGCTATAGGGATTATAAGTACTGTTACGAAAGTGTCTGTTCCGGGGTCTGGAAAAAACTGAAGTTTTTCTTTGACTAGTTCATGGCTCACTAGTGCATCCACAGAGCCTATTTCTGGAAGTCTTACAATAGCAATTGCTGCTCCCACAGATCCTATCATTGCTATGATAAATTGCACGAAGTCTGTCATGACAACCCCTTTGAATCCTCCCAGACTACTGTAAAGAACAGTAAATACGGATACAGCTACAATGGTTTGTATAGGGCTTGCACCTAGCATGATCGAACCAATTTTAACACCTGCTAACATTACAGTGGCCATAATCATGATGTTGAAAAAGAATCCAAGGTATATAGCTCTAAATCCTCTAAGGAATGCTGCTGGCTTTCCGGAATATCTTAGCTCGTAAAACTCCAAGTCAGTTGTGATTCCAGATCGCCTCCAGAATTTAGAATAGAGATAAACAGTCAACATTCCGGTTAGTAGGAATGCCCACCAAGCCCAATTACCTGCAACGCCGTCTTTCCGTACGATGTCTGTTACAAGGTTTGGGGTATCGGCTGAGAAGGTTGTCGCTACCATTGAGAATCCGAGTAGCCACCAAGGCATGTCTCTTCCTGAAAGAAAAAACTCTTCTGGGTTCTTTCCGGATCTTTTTGTGTAATAAAGACCAATGGCCAGCACAAGCACAAGGCTTCCTGCGATAATGGTCCAGTCTAGAGCCTGTATATTCATCCGTTTCTATTCTTTTAATTATGTTTGAATATAAAAAGCCTAGATAAGAAATTGTCAATTGATGCGATATTATGTTAAAATTTGAGTTAAAAATAAATAAGGCATACAACCATTAATGAATTTGGGTTAACTTTTATAACAATATTATGACTTATCTTTGTATCAAAGAATATTAAAATGAAGAAACAGATTATATCTAAGATCCTATTTGCTCTTATTGGAATTATAAGCATCAGTTCATGTGCTTTAGATAATGATGAGACTACAGCTAGTTTCTTTTCATCTCAAGAATTTGAATTAATAAGTAATTCGCTAAGCATGGAAAATATCCTGCCGAACTACAGTAGTAGTGAGGAGGAAAACAGAGATATGCTTTTTGATGCAAAGGCGCTTTTAGGTAGAGTTCTATTCTATGATGATCATTTATCTATTGATAACTCAATTTCATGTGCATCTTGTCATGATCAAAAGTTAGGTTTTGCAGATGATAAGGCTTTTAGTGAAGGAATTAATGGTCAGGTTACTGAGCGTAATTCAATTGCTTTTTCTGCGCTGGGTTCAGATAATTCATCAGACAATCCTTATTTCGGCGGAGATGATTCTTTTGGTGCTAGTATGTTTTGGGACCATAGAGCATCTAGTGTGACAGAGCAATTGAAAGAGACTATTGAGAATGATATAGAGATGGGAATGCCACTTGCTGAACTTCCAGGGAAATTAAATGAATTGGATTACATGCAGATGCTGTTTAAAAAAGCATATAGTGATGGTGACCCATATTATACGATTCAAGAAGATGATATTTTAGATGCTTTATTGAAGTTTATGCAGTCTTTGAATCCATCAAATTCTAAGTTTGACAAATTTAATGAATCTCGATTTACAGGTCAGAGTTCTACTGTTCAGTTAACTGTTTCAGAAGAACAAGGCTTGTTCCTTTATGAGAATAACTGTGGAAGTTGTCATGGGTTTGATGCTGGTCATCCAGCACCTCGAACGGCTAATAATGGCTTGGATATGATTTACACGGATTCTGGCGATGGAAATGATAAATTTAAGATTCCTGCTCTTCGAAATGTTGCTTTATCAGGGCCATATATGCATGACGGAAGATTTGAAACCTTAGAGGATGTTATTGAACATTATTCGAGTGGTATAAATAAAACATCGAATTTATCACATGATTTTTCTCATTTATTTATAAACCAAGTTGGAAATCAGAGAGGATTTGATTTTACAGAACAAGAAAAAACAGCTTTGTTACAATTCTTGAATACCTTGACTGATGAGTCATTTATAAATGATCCGAGGTTTGAATCACCCTTCTAAAAAAAAAATGCCCAGCTTTTAAAGGCTGGGCATTTTTTTTAGAAATACTTGGAGATATATTTTATGATTTTTTGAACATTGTCTTTAGCGTATTCTGCATAAAGACGATCAAATTTGAGTTCATACGCTTTCCGATCTTCTTTTGTTTTGTTTTTATTCAATTCAGATTCTTCTTCTTTCAGATTGTGGGTAACCATTGAAAAGTAAAGAAGGTTTCTGCTGGGAGCTGAATTGCCGTACTTATTCAAATATTTCAGAATATAGTGGTACACGGAAATACTGGTGTGATTTATATCCTTAGGGTTTGAGTTAACTTGAATATGATGTTTATTGAGAAACTCCTTATAGTATTCACTCAAACATCTGTAGGTTAATTTATATGCCAAGTAATATCTTCCTCCTACGATTGCTCTATCGGTAAGACTAATATACCTGTTCAATTTTTTTAGATTTTTCTGATATCTAATGACTGGCATATCGCTGTTGAAATTATCTATCATGTAAAGTTCCTCACAGTCATTAGGATAAAATTCTTTTAGGTCTTCACCAATATGTCTTACGATTTGGATTCTTTCATTCTCTGGAATAGAAAGTATGACATCTAATAGGGCTTCTTCAAGGGATTCTTTGCTTGTTGATTCTTCAATTGCCTTTGACAGGTCCTTTTGCTTTTCTGGGGCATAGTAGCGAATCAAACCATATAGCTTGTTATAGCTATAGTTTACGTGTTCTGACTTATTAGCTTCAGCGCAGATAAAAAGTAAATTTCTAATTATGGCAATCCATTGGAGCATTTAATCTTCTTTTTTATAGTTTGTAATGGCATTAAGATTCACATGCTTTGTTATTAATTCAATCGCTCTTTTGGACTTCCATGGTGTGTGTGTATTAATTTTAACTTCAATATTGGTGATTTTTACAACGGATCCCAAAGTATCTAGGGCTGTCGTAACAACAGGAAGTTTATTTTCTTTGATATAATTATGAGCTAGGGCAGATAATTCAATGGGTAATTCGTGTTTGCCATCTCCGGTTATGACCACACCCGATATTAGCGGTTCTCTCTCTGGGTCTCTTGTTTCATTGAGTTTGTTGATCTTGTCAAGCGCTTCTTTTAACCGTTTGAAACTTACGACGAGCAAGAGATTTTTTCTATCGTCAGTATCAAATTCTTCTTGATCAATCAATGATCCAGATATGTATCCTTCTACATGATTGTTCAGGCATGTGTTGTTGAGAAGCACACGTCCGTTGATCGCCTGTGCAATAGTGAACATGATTGGATAACTCAGTGAACTATCAAAGGGAAGAACGCCCAGAAGTGGTAGCTTGATCTTCTCTAGGTGCATACCTACATACTTTGTAACTTTCTCGATTTTTTCTGGTAGTACTTTGTTTACTATAACACCAATAACTTCCACATTTCTGGATTTGAATAGGTTGTAGGACAACTCTAAACGGTCAATCGTATTTCCTATACCACCCTCTACGATTATAATTACTTTTGCATTTAGCATTTTTGCCACATCGGCATTTGAAAGCGATACAACCGATCCTACCCCTGGGTGACCGGTACCTTCATAGATCACAATTTCATTCTCTTTTTGAAGGTGAGAGGCTGCATAGCGAATGCGATCAGCAAAATGGAAGGTATCTGGATTGTCAAGGAAAGCTGTTGTAGCCCCTCTCCCAAGTATTACTGGAGAGTGTAATTCAGAAGAAAGCTCAAAATCCATAACCTTAGAAAACAAGAGTGCATCCTTATCAACCTTCAATTGGCCAAGATCAAGGAATTGTTGACCTACTGGTTTGCAATAGCCTACATCATGCCCTTGGTTTGAAAGAGCAGCTACTAGTCCTAGTGTGGAGGTTGTCTTTCCAACATGCTGACTGGTTGCAGCAACATATACACTTTTCAACATGGTCTGAATTTTATTTGTAGAAAGATAAAAAAAAGGAAGCAAACACGTGGTGTTCCTTCCTTTTTCATCATTTAAATAATACTCTTTTAGAATAATCCCGTGATATTCCCGTCATTATCAATGTCAATTTTTTCAGATGCAGGTGTTGCCGGTAGGCCAGGCATACGCATGATAGCACCCGTAATAGGAACTACAAAGCCAGCACCAGCAGCAATTTCTATATCTCTTACCGTAAGGGTGAACCCTGTTGGACGGCCAAGAAGTTTATCATTATCGGAGAGTGACTTCTGAGTTTTTGCAATACAAACAGGCAATTTGCTCAAGCCCAATTTCTCAATACGTTTAAGGGCTTTTTTAGCCTTGGGCATAAATTCTACTCCATCTGCACCATAGATTTTAGTAGCAATGGTGCGTACTTTTTCCTCCACGGACCAATCCCACTGGTAAAGTGGCTTGAAGTCAGATTTACCACTGTCTACAGCTTCTACAACAGCCTTTGCAAGGTCAATAGCTCCTTCTCCACCTTTAGCCCAAACTTCTGAATGAACTACTTTTATACCCATGGATTCACATTTTTTATAAATGATATCCATTTCCTCGTCGGTGTCAGTTGTAAATCTGTTGATTGCAACAACTGGCTCTACATTAAAGTGTCTTGTATTTTCAAGGTGCTTTTCAAGATTGGCTAAACCAATAGATACTGCATCTGGATTTGGTTCAGTGATTGTCTTAAGGTCAGCGCCCCCATGATATTTGATAGCACGAACTGTAGCAACGACAACTACTGCATCAGGTTTAAGTCCAGCTGCTTGACATTTAATATCAAAGAACTTCTCAGCACCTAGATCAAATCCAAAGCCAGCCTCAGTAACAACGTAGTCAGAAACCGACATGCCTAGTTTTGTAGCAATAACGGAGTTTGTACCCTGAGCGATGTTAGCGAAAGGGCCTCCATGTATTATAGCAGGATTTCCTTCTATCGTCTGTACAAGGTTTGGTTTGATAGCGTCCTTTAGTAATGCTGCCATTGCCCCCTGTGCATTAAGATCCCTTGCATAGACAGCTTGTCTGTCTAGCGTGAAGCCTATGAATATATTTCCTAATCTAATCTTTAGATCTTCTCTATCTTTTGCAAGGCAAAGGATAGCCATAATTTCAGATGCTGCTGTAATGTCAAATCCTGTTTCCCTAGGAATTCCATTTCCAGTACCGCCCAAACCTACTATAGTTGTTCTTAAAGCACGATCATTCATATCGATCACTCGCTTCCAAAGAACCGTTCTTGGATCAATACCTATTGATTTTGTCTTGGATTGGATATTATTATCTATCAATGCAGAGAGAAGATTGTGTGCTTTCTCGATTGCAGAAAAATCTCCTGTAAAATGAAGATTGATATCTTCCATAGGCAAAACCTGTGAATGTCCTCCACCTGTAGCTCCACCCTTGATGCCAAATACAGGGCCAAGTGATGGTTCTCTAAGTACAACAGTCGTTTGTTTTCCTATTCGATTTAGTCCCTGTGTAAGGCCTATTGATGTTGTTGTTTTTCCTTCACCAGCTGGTGTTGGAGATATAGCAGACACAAGGATAAGTTTGGCGTTTTTAACCTTCTCCTCATCGATAAGTGCCAGCGGTAATTTTGCCTTATACTTTCCGTATAATTCTAGATCTTCTTCGGTAATATTAACCTGTTGAGCAATTTCCTGAATAGGTCTTAGTTCAACTTTTTTGGCGATGTCTAAATCCGTCATGGTTTTACTTAATTTGAGACTTAAAGTAATAGATACCTGAACCCTTAGTTTCAGATCATGCCAAAGATAAAAAACAATTGCTAAATTGGTTCCTCTCTATATTTTCTTTTCTTTCGCTTAAGATTAATTATTCGTAAATTGGATGTTTATTTTAATCCAATTCAAATAGAATACTCATTCGACTGAACAAATTAGCCTCTTAAAGGGTATAAAAGGGAGAATAATAACAACTTATGTCTACAGCAAAAACTAAATCAGAGGTTGCGGAAAAGGTAAGAGCTAAAGAATTCATTCAGATTAAAGGTGCAAGAGCTAATAATCTAAAGAATATAAGCTTGGATATTCCAAAGAATAAGCTGATCGTCTTTACAGGACTTTCTGGTTCAGGAAAGTCTTCTATTACAATGGATACTTTGTTCGCAGAAGGTCAGAGGAGATATGTAGAATCTTTGTCTTCCTACGCTAGGCAATTTTTGATGCGTATGAAAAAGCCAGAGGTTGATGTTATCAAGGGGATTTGTCCAGCAATCGCCATCGAACAAAAGGTAAGTACCCGTAATGCAAGATCTACTGTTGGTACTTTGACGGAAGTCTATGATTTTTTCCGCTTGCTTTTCGCTCGAGTTGGCAAGACTTATTCACCTATATCAGGAAAGGTCGTTAAAAGACACCAGGTAAGTGATGTAGTTGATTTTCTGATGGAACAAGAGGAGGATGCTAAGGCCCAACTTTTTATTCCCTTAAATAAAAAATACAAGGAGCGAACTGTCCGTAAGGAGCTCGATCTCTATTTGCAAAAAGGCTATTCTAGGATGCTTTTGGATGGCGATTTGGTATGGATTGAAGAATTCTTGGAAGCGGGTGATGGATTTGATTTAGAGACTGTAGAGCAGGATATTAAATCCAAGTTTTTAATCTTGGTAGATCGCTTTGCTGTCCGAAAGGATGATGAAGAAAATACAAAACGAATTTCTGATTCAGTTCGAACTTGTTTTGTAGAATCAGAGGGAGAATGTGTTGTGGATATAATAGATGCAGGTCGTAAGTCATTCAATAATCGTTTTGAATTGGATGGGATGGAGTTTTTAGAAAACACACCACAATTATTCAATTATAATAATCCCTACGGAGCTTGTCCCAAATGTGAAGGATTTGGTAAAGTAATGGGTATTGATGAAAATAAGGTAATAGCGGACCCAAGTAAATCTATTTACGAAGGAGCTGTAGGTTGTTGGAGAGGAGAGAAGAATGGTCGAATGTTACAGCGCTTTTTAGAGAACGCACATAAGTTCGATTTTCCAGTACATGAGCCATTTGAAAATCTTACTAAAGAGCAGAAAAAACTGATCTGGACTGGCAATGAACATTTCAGAGGGGTAAATGCCTTTTTCAAAGAATTGGAGTCTAAGTCTTACAAGATTCAGAATCGGGTGATGTTGGCAAGATATAGAGGTAGGACAACCTGTCACGTATGTGATGGTGGTCGCCTTAGAAAGGAAGCTTCTTATGTTAAAATCAATGGTAAGACTATTCCTGATTTGGTAGATATCCCTGTTAATGAATTAGTAAAGTTTTTTGATAATATAGAACTGAACAAGACGGAGGAACAAATTGGGAAAAGATTACTCTTAGAAATAAAGAATCGACTTGATTTTATGATCAATGTTGGCTTGGGATATTTGACAATTGGTAGAGTATCCTCAACTCTTTCTGGAGGAGAAACACAGCGTCTAAATCTTACAAGAACCCTTGGCTCAAATTTAACCGCAAGTATGTATATTTTGGATGAACCTTCTATTGGTCTACATCCAAGGGATACGTCAAGGTTGGTTAAGGTACTTTATGCGCTGAGAGATTTAGGAAATACGGTTATCGTAGTTGAGCATGAAGAGGATATAATGCGAGCTTCGGATTATTTAGTTGATGTAGGTCCTAAAGCTGGAATTGAAGGTGGTGAAATTGTCTTTGCAGGAGATTTTGAATCAATTTATGAAGAAGCTTCGGAGAGTTTGACAACGAAGTACCTTACCGGTAAGATGAAGATTCCTGTTCCAAAGCATAGGAGAGAGGGGCTTAGTCAGATTTTTATTAAGGGGGCAAAAGAAAATAACCTCAGGAATATAGATGCTACAATTCCTCTCAATGTATTTACTGTCGTAACAGGGGTCTCTGGTTCTGGAAAAACTACACTGATAAAGCAAATCCTCTATCCGGCAATGCTTCAAAAGCTTGGCGAGCCTTACACGAAAGGAATAGGAAGATTTAATAGTCTAGAAGGAGATTTTTCAAAGATCACACAGGTGGAAATGGTCAATCAGAATCCCATCGGTAAATCTTCAAGGTCTAATCCTGTAACTTATGTTAAAGCTTATGACGCGATACGTGGCTTGATGGCAAATCAGCAACTAGCTAAATTAAGAGCATTTAAGCCTAAGCATTTTTCATTCAATGTAGATGGTGGTCGATGTGAAACCTGCAAGGGAGAAGGAGAGCAGGTGGTTGAAATGCAGTTCCTCGCCGATATCCGCTTAGAGTGTGAAGCATGTAAAGGTAAACGATTCCAGAAGGAGGTCTTGGATGTGCAGTACAAAGGAAAAGATATCAGTGATATACTCGGTCTAAGTATAGATGAAGCACTAGTCTTTTTTGAAGGAAATAGAGAGATTGTTCAAAAAATAAAGCCTTTACAGGATGTTGGTTTGGGTTATATAAAGTTAGGTCAATCTTCAAGCACGCTCTCAGGAGGAGAAGCACAACGCGTGAAACTTGCGTCTTTCTTAGTACGAGAAAGTAAAAATGAGCGCATATTGTTCATCTTTGATGAACCTACTACAGGCCTTCATTTTCATGATATTCAAAAATTACTTGACGCCATGAATGCGCTTATCGATAGAGGTCATACAATAGTAGTGATCGAGCATAATATGGAAGTTATCAAATCGGCCGATTGGGTCATTGATCTTGGCCCAGATGGTGGCAAGGATGGTGGAGCACTTGTTTATCAGGGCAAACCCGAAGAACTCATCCATGTAAAGGGTTCTTATACCGGAAAATATCTGGCAAAAAGCCTTTAGTGAAAAAGCCCTTCGTGAAAACGAAGGGCTTTTTTTAGAGGAACTGATTTAAATTTTTATATTTGTTAATATAATATACTATTCTATTAGTTCTGAATTGATTATTACACATTTATCCTCCTTAAATGCCTGTAACTTTATCCAATATCCCTGAAATCTCTAACATTAGTATAGAGGAAGCCCTTAGGGCATTGTTGGATTATGCGACTGAAAAAGGATTGAGTGATTATGTGGTCAGACTCAATCTACTTCTTGGAGAGTATATTCGTACAACAGATGCACTTACCTTGACTTCAGAGCAAAAGAGCGCTAAGATTGCCAGTATTCACAAGGCTGTTCTAAATATCGTTGTAGAACTTGAAACGAATGGTTCTAATGCTTCAGATGATTCTATTCTTGTTTCACAAAGTAAAGATAGCCTAGATCCAGAAATACACAAAAATACATGTAACAGAGATGAGCAATTAAATTCATTTAAAAAGATCAACGACTCATTGGATTCAGATCGAGGGCTTCAGTTTTATTATGTCATAGGATCAGAGTCAGATGTTGTACCGGGTTTTATTAAACGAGTTGCTTTTGATCTCAGCGGTAATGTGTTAGGACGATTGGATTCTAGTAATGATTCCATAGTAAAAGTCGAAACAGATGAACTTGATTTCCGACTGGTTTCATCCGATGAGCGATCAAGCCTGATCGAACTAAAAAAAGCAGTATTTGATCGTTTCGGTGTAGATACAACGAATCCTAGCATAGCACCTCTAGAAGAAAAGACTTTTCAGTATTTGCTCGATCATTCTCCCTTGTTAAAGGAAAAGGGTAGACATAGAATATTTATAACACATATTCTTGTGCATGAATTAGAATGGGACGAGGATCTTGTCCCTCAAATTTTTGATACTTTCTTTCAGCAATTCTTTGAATCATTTTCAGCTGAGTCTTCATTTGAGTTTATATTTTTTGTCGGTTTCGAATACGACGAAGAAGATGGAGATGATATCAGACAGATCATCCGTAATCAAAGTTTAGAGATCGATGGATTAGAAAAGATTCCAGCACTCCAGAAGATAAGTTACAAGGATATCAGAAGGTGGTTTAATAGCTACAGATTTATGTTCGAAGATAGCGGTAATCGCAAGGATAAGCTCATTGAATTATTTGGAGAAGATAAAGATGTTCTTTTTGATATGGAAGGTGTACAGCGCAAGTTGAAACAGCTAATTAAAGAATACAATAATGCCCAATTATATGGATAAGATAACTAAACTAGAGAATAGACCTTTGGTGAATAAACCATTTGTTGCATCTTCTTATGTACTGGATCAGGAATTGAAAAACGCAGTTGAACTAGCACTTCAACTCAATCAACCTCTGCTCTTAACAGGAGAACCAGGAACGGGTAAGACAAGGCTTGCAGCCTATGCCGCTCATCTGCTCAGTGAAAGTTCTAATTTTAGTGAGGAGGTATTAGTCTTCAATACTAAAACATCCTCACGAGCTTCTGATTTATTTTATTCATATGACGCTCTTGGCCATTTTCAAGCATCTAACATTAAGGGTCTTCATGCTAATGAACAGAAGAGCACAGGCGATTTTGTTGAACTGCAGGCACTTGGAAAGGCAATAGCATATACAAATTTAGATCAGCTGAAAGGTTTGTCAGGAAAACTGAATGTAGAACACCCTGGTGAAGCTAAGAGTTATGTGGTTCTCATTGATGAGATTGATAAAGCACCTCGAGATTTTACAAATGATATTCTGCACGAAATAGAGAAATTGCAATTTCAAATTAAAGAATTAGATAACCTATCGATTCAGTCTTCAGAGCATCCTGAAAATAGAATATTGATTATAATGACCTCCAATTCGGAAAAGAATCTACCAGATGCATTTTTAAGACGCTGTCTTTTCTATCACATTGAATTTCCTGATCAAGCGAAACTAAAAGAAATACTTAAAGCTCAAGTTGGAGATTTCTTGAATAGCAAAGATGATGTTTTGGATATGATCATCAAGTCATTTATCAACCTTCGCTCAAAGACACCAAGGAAAAAGCCCGCAACTGCGGAATTGGTTGCATGGGCTAGAATGCTAGACAGTATATCCTTTGAGCCCAAATCCATGGAAGATGTTGAGAAGAAGATAGTTCAATATGTAAGTGTCCTAGTAAAAACAAAAGAAGATCGTGAAGAAGTTTTGAATAAGATGCGTATTACAGAACGAGAACAACAATTTGCTTAATCTATCCTAATATCCTGATTTGGAAACTGGAAACAATATGCACTTATTAAGGTCGCTTTTTGAACGACTTGAGCTGGCAGGTATTACTGTTAGCCCTGCTGACTATGTGCGTATTGCTTTTATCCTAGAGGCAAGGCTTCAAGCTATGGCTGCTGGTGAAAATAATCTGGATGACTTAAGCCAGGCTAGGTACCTTATTGCACCTATAATTGCACGGTCTGAAACAGACCAAAAAATTGTATACAATGTCTTTGATGATTACTTAGCAGATATAGATCGTTTTACTAGAAAAATCACATCTGAGGATGCTAATCGTTTTTCCAATATTTTGACTACTGGATCAGATGTTACTAAGCCCTTGTCCCAAAAAAGATTTCTTCTAGCTCTTTTATTGCTCCTAATCTCTCTATGTGGTATTATCGCTGCCAATATATTTGGTCAAGATGTTTATAATTGGGAGGTTGAGGCCTACGATAGTGAATGGGTTGTTGGGGATTCTATTCAGGTCAATTATAAATTATTAAATCAAGATGTGGATCTTGATTATCAGTACCAATGGCAGCTTTTAGGTCCAGCTGATAGCATATATAAACAAGAAGTGACTACTCATCCGAATTGGTCTTTTTTGTTAGATTCATTAATATCTACAGACTACGTTTATCTGGTGTTTTCGGTGCTTACAGAAAATCAAGAATTGATTTTTGCCGATACAACTGTGGAGGCTTCCATTCTTTGTGCGAATAGGCCTATAATAAACGGAATTGATGTCCAAGGAGAACTTGGGAGGGAGAAAGATTTGATTTTGTCCCCTGTAATGGAGGCAGGAAGCACAGCCGATACATATCATTGGATTATATCTAACGGTAAAGAATCTATATCTCTTTTTGAAGAAATCTGTACATATAATACTGGTAATTCAGGTGTTGTTGATATTGAGCTTAGAGCTTATGGACCCTCCACGGGCCTTAGTTGTGAAAGTTCGATCTTTAAAGCTTTAGAGCTTGAGCAAAGGACGGAACCTCCTTTTTCCGAAATGGCTCTGAGACCTTTGAGTCGCTTGAACGGGGTTTGGACTGCTTCCTTCAAGTGGTTTGTCTGGGTTTTTTGGCTTGTTTTATTTTTTGTTTCTTGTTACTTCTTATGGATTTTTAGAAAGCGAATAAAGTATAGTAAGCAGGCGAAAAAGTCAAATTCACAATCATTAAAGCCTGCTCTACAAAAGGTTGATCGTCCTCCTTATTCTATAGAATTCAAAAATGAAAATAAAGCGATTCATAGCTTTGAAGAACGCTCTATGTTGGCAAAAGCTATGCATGAACGTCGATCAAGACCAAGCTCTTTAGTTGATGTTAATCAAACAATTACTTCTACTATTGCACATAGTGGTTATCCTAGC
>JAQXAY010000294.1 GCA_029252685.1 Saprospiraceae bacterium
GTTAGTCCGAACCCTGTAATGGATCGATTGACTATACAGACTCGATCAGAACATGGCTATGCTCGGTTTTTGTTGATCGATGTTGCGGGTAAGATTATTCAGAGTAGAGAGGTAGATGCTATGGCTATGGTGTCTGGTAGAGTTGAAATGTATACCGGTGACTTAGAGGCTGGGACCTATTTTGTTCGGGTATATACCGAGAAAGGTTCAAGGACCTATAAGATTATTAAGATGTAAAAAAAAAGCCCCGGAAATAATCCGGGGCTTTTTTTTATTGCTTGATTAATGGTCGACTTGCGCTGATTCCATTGAAGTTAGCTTTTATAATGTAGATACCGTTTTCAAGCATGCTGATATTCAGTTCATGATTAAAGTTGGTATTATACTTGTCGGCATACTCTGTAAGCACTTGCTTACCCTCCATGGAATAAACCTCAATTCTTACTTTACCTGACCAATCGTTGTTTAAAGTTAGAATAGCACGATCACTTGCTGGGTTTGGAGCAATCGTAAGTTGATCATTGATTCCAATGTTTTTAGTGCTACTTACCTTTTGATTTTCATAGGCTCCAATATCGACGCCGTCTACACGTGGGTTGCCAAGTATATCTGTCAAAGGAGCACCATTTTCAAGCCCTGCATCAACACATGGACTTTCTAATTGCAAAGTGATATCAAAAGAAAATACATCCGTAAACAAAGGATCGCCATTGATGTCTTCAATATCATCTGCCACTAAATAATCAGTCAAGGTAGCATCTGCAACATAGTTACCTCCTAATGAGACAACTTCTGGCGTTCCGTCTTCAATAGCATAACTAAAGAAGTCAGGATTACTAAAGATATTATTCAATAGGTATAGTGTTGTATTTCCTGAATCATTGGTCCATTGTGATATACCGCCTGTCAGTGCGCCAATGTTGAACGAGAAGGTAGAGTTCGTTACATTGATGTCAATAGCTGTTGTATCAAATGCATTGACACTAATACTCCCGCCAAAACCGTCTTCGCTTGCCTGGTTCTGAAGGAAGGTTGTACTTGTGATGTCAGAGTCTACATTGCTGATATTAACTGCTCCACCTTGAGTACCTGCAAGATTACCTAAGAATGATGTATTTGTTATTGTCATCAATGACATATCCAAGCTTTCTGCTCCTCCTGGTTCTGATACATTTATTGCACCACCAACACCATTCGTACTGTTTCCTGTAAAGTCACTTTGTAAAAATGAAACATCAATTCCCCCTGAAACAGATATTGCACCTCCACTATTTTCAGCGTTGTTTGCTATGAAGAGTGTGTTTTCAAATGAAACTACTGTTGAGTCATTTTGATTAAAACTAGCTCCTCCGAAGGATGCTGAGTTGGCTTCAAATTGACAATTTGTGTAAGCTACATTAGCTGTAAAACCAGTAATAATAGCTCCACCCGATGTATTCGCTGTATTCATACTGAAGTAACAGTTATCTACTGATGCTACTGTACCCGCAGAATAAGTGGCCATGGCTCCACCAAAAGCACCGTTGTTATTTGTGAAGTCCGTGTTAGTGATACTAAAGGTTTTATCCGGACCACCGTTGTAAACTGCACCAGCTGATCCACCATTGGCAATATTTCCATCAAATACACAGCCATCCATAGTATATCCCATTTGATAGAAATAGAGTGCTCCTCCGAATCCATCTGTTGTACTATTCCCATTAAAGTTGCAATCAGTGATAGTGAGGTTGTTTGTTGTATTAGGAGGGAGCTCTCTACCATCAATATAGGCACAGCCAGCGTTTCCACTGTTGTTGCCATTGAATGTACAGTTGGTTAAGCTTAGGTTTTCATTGTTCCATGAGAAAAATGCTCCACCAAATCCTCCAATGTTTTGATTACCTTCAAAGAGGCAATCACTAATACTTATATTAGAGGATCTCAATGGGTACAATGCTCCTCTACTTGTTTCATTGTTTAAGAATTGACAGCCTGCAACCGTAATATTTGCAGAATTCCTAATAAGTATACCCCCCGCTTGAGATGCTGAAGTATTTGCTTCGAAAACACAATTGGTAACTGTTGATCCCTGGGTGCCAATCTCCATCATAGCAATACCTGAACCCGATCTTGCGAAATTATTTCTAAAGGTCACATTATTTAAAGTGACAGGAGAATATGTTATTATTCCACCACCATGAGTAAGAACTGCATCAAGGTCCCCAGAGTTTGAGGTGTTACCGTTTGAAATGATCAAGCCATCGAAAGAAGTACTGGATGCCAAAAGGCTATCAACATATACTACATGCCTTGAATTGTCTGTCCTGTTTTCTGTATTATCACTTGGGTTGTCATCACCTAATATATCACCAGATAGTATAGTAGGTGTGCTTCCATCAGTAGGTCTGTCTTCTAAAACATTCTCATCTCCTGCGAATCCTCCATATAGATTTAAAGGCTTAGCAATAGTATATACAGATGTTATCGTATCTGTATTTACAGGAATGTATATTCCTGTACGAAGCCAAATTTGATCTCCATCTGAAGCGTTATCTAAGGCAGTCTGCAAATCATTGAATGCATCTGACCACGAGGATCCATCGTTTGCCCCTTGTGCAAGGTTGTCTACTCGATGTACATTCTGAGCAAGTAGGCCAACAAATGGAATGGAAAAAATTAAAGCTAGTATAAGTTTCTTCATTATAAATGGTTTATAGTTTTTGTTATGATACATAAATAGAATCAAAACAATTGTTTGCGTGATATTCAAATCTAACTATAAGATAATAAGCTTTTAAAAAAAATTTATGTATTAAGTGCTATAAATTATTTGAATTGCTTTGCTTACCTTGCGCTGCCAATTAAAAAGTGCTCTTTTTTTAGGGACTTTCACCAATTATTATTGAAAAAACTTAT